>NZ_JADPZX010000003.1:0-300000 GCF_015712165.1 Streptomyces spinoverrucosus
CGATGGACAGGGTGTAGTTCTGCCGTACGACGCGCAGGGTGTGCCGGCTGAGTTCCACGACGGCGGCGACATTGCGCAGGTCGTTGCCGGCCAGGGCGATGTCGGCGGTCTCCAGGGCGACGTGGGAGGAGTGGGCGCCCATGACGATGCCGACGTCGGCGAGCGCCAGGGCGGGGGCGTCGTTGGTGCCGTCGCCGACCATCGCCACGCTGTGCCCCTCGGCCTGGAGGTCGCGGATCAGCTGGAGTTTGGCCTCGGGCAGGGCGTGGGCGTGCACCTCCGTGATGCCGAGTGCGTCGGCCACGGCCTGGGCGGTCTCGGGCGCGTCGCCGGTCAGCAGCACGATGCGGGTCACTCCGAGGTCCGTGAGCTGGCGGACGACGGTGTCGGCGCCACCGCGAACCGCGTCGGACAGGCCGAGCATGCCGATCAGCTTGTCGTCGTGGGCGAGGCAGATGACGGTCTCGCCGCCGGCGCGCAGTCGGCTCGTCCACTCCAGGGCCACCTCGGACAGCTCCAGACCGTGGCGGCGCAGCAGGGCGGGACTGCCCACCAGCAGGCGGGTGCCGTCGAGTTCGGCGCGTACGCCCATACCGAGGACGACCTCGCAGGCTTGGTGGATGGGGATGTGCAGGTGCTGTTCCTCGGTGCGCCGGACGATGGCTTCGGCGAGCGGGTGGCGTGCGTGCAGCTCGCCGGAGGCGGCCAGGCTGAGCACCTCGTCGGCGGTGACCGTCTCGTCGAGCGTGACGACGCTGGTGACCAGGGGGCGGCCGAGGGTGAGGGTGCCGGTCTTGTCGAAGACGACGGCGGTGACGCGGCCGATTCCTTCCAGGTGGGTGCCGCCTTTGATGAGGGTGCCCCTGCGGGCGCCGTTGCCGATGGCGGCGCTGATCGCGGTCGGGGTGGCGAGGCCCGCGGCGCAGGGGCAGGCGATCAGCAGCATGGTCATCGCCCGCCTGGCGTCCCGGGTCAGCACATAGGTGATCCCGGCCAGCGCGAACGAGACGGGCACGAAGCGGCGGGTGAAGGCGGTGGCGACGGTCTGGATCGGGGCCCGGTCGGCCTGCGCCTCCTCGACCCGGGTGATGATCCGGCCGACGACCGTCTCCTGTCCGACCGAGGTGGCCCGGATGGTCAGGGATCCGTTGGTGATCAGGGTGCCCGCGTACACCTCGCTGCCGGGCTGGACGTACACCGGGAGCGCCTCGCCGGTGATCGCGGCCTGGTCCACGAGGGCCTCGCCGGAGGCGGCGGTGCCGTCGACGGGGACGCGGTGGTGTTCGTACACCGCGACGACGTCCCCGGCCCGGACCTCGGCGAGGTCGACCTCCACCTCGACGCCGTCGCGGACCAGCCAGACGCGCTCCTCGCCGATGGAGAGCAGTTCCTCGATGGCGCGCCGGGTCCGCCGCAGGGTGATGGCCTGCAGGAACTCACCGATGTTGAGCAGCCACAGCACCATGAGGGCGACCACGTTCTCGCGCAGCACGAGTGAGATCACGGTCGCTGTCGTCACCAGCAGATCGGTGCCCGCGTGGCGTCGGCCGCCGAGGGTGCGTGCGGCGCCACGGAAGAACGGCAACCCGGTGAAGACGGTGACCGCGCCGAGGAAGCCCGCCGAGCCGGCCGGCGTCCACGGGGGCCGGCCGAGCAGGCGCCGTACTCCCACCAGGGCGAGCACCGCACCGCCGACCACCAGCCGCGCGACCTCCCCCGTGGAGGAGTCGGGCACGGACCGGCTGGCCCTGGCGGGCACCCCGGGCGGCGGTGCCTCGTCGAGGGCGGCGACCAGCCGGTCCACGTCGAGCAGATCGGGCTGCACCCAGACGATCACGGCACCGGTGCGCGGGAAGATACGCAGGGCCCGGAAACCCGGAAGATCGGTGAACCGCTCATCGACGATCCCGGCGCAGCCGGGCCGCGCCCGCAGCCAGGGCACCGTCAGCCTGACGCGGCCCGCTGCGGCGGAGCGCACCACCACGCCGGAATCGGAGGCCGGGCCTGGAACCGGGCTACGTGCAGGACCTGCGGGGGAGCCGGAACCGGGCACGGGAACGTCGCCGGGTGCGGACATGGCGATCGCCTCTCAGCGCTCGTGACCTGTCAGTGCTCGTGATCGTGGTCGTGTCCCTCGACCCCGACCGCCGAGGGGGGCCGTGCCTCCTCGCCCAGCTGCTCCCTGGCCTCCGCCAGCAGGTCTCCGGCCTTCAGGCGGGCTTCCTCGGCGGCCTCCCCGAGCCGTCGCCCGGTCGTGATGCCACCAGCGATGCCGCTGACCAGAAGCCTGCGGGCGGCCGGTTTCGCCCTGGGCGCAGCTTTGGCGGCCCCGCGCAGAACCAGGACGCCGGCGGTTCCGGACAAGGCGTAGTGCGCGATACGGCCCACGACCGCACCTGCGAGAGCGGCGGGATGCATCGTGGTCTCCTTCCGCGGAGCGGATCAGCCGTCTTCGACGCGGTAAGTCCATTGTCGTCCCACGGCGGGCATGGTGCACCAGCCACGGGAGGCGGCTCGACTCCGAGGGCGGCCCGTCGGAGCGACGAACGGGCAAGACTCGGCAATGATTGTCATATGAAATGGCTGGAAGGTGTTATTGACATTCGTTTCCACCTAGCGTGATGCCGAGGCCGGGCAGGTCGAGCCCGGCGGACAACCCACCTCGTCGTGGAGGGATCCATGCGTGCGTCCTCGCGCCGACTTCCGGCGTCGCTTACAGTCGGTGTCTTCCTGGTCTTCCTTGCGGGGTGCGGCGACTCGTCCGACCCCGGAGGCGGCGGCGCTGCGCAGAACCCCGCCGCCTCGTCCACTGTTCCGGTGGTGGCCTCGACGAACGTCTACGGGGACATCGCCGAGCAGATAGGCGGCGGGAAGGTTCAGGTCACGTCGATCATCAGCAACCCCGACCAGGACCCGCACTCCTTCGAGGCCAACACCCAGAACCAGTTGGCGCTGTCCAAGGCGAAGGTCGTCATCGAAAACGGCGGCGGTTACGACGACTTCATCGGTCGGATGCTGAAGAGCAGCGACAACTCCTCCGCCGAGGTGATCAACGCCGTCGAGGTCTCCGGGAAGACCGCTCCGGCGGGCGGGGAGCTCAACGAGCACGTCTGGTACGACTTCCCCACCGCCGCCAAGCTTGCCGACCGGATCGCCACGGCCCTGGGCAAGGCGGCCCCCGACGACGCGGCCACCTTCACGAAGAACGCCGAGACCTTCAAGGCGAAGCTCGAACCGCTTCAGACGAAGGAAGCACGGATCAAGGCCGACCACGGAGGTGATCCGGTGGCCATCACCGAGCCCGTGCCGCTGTACATGACGGAGGCGAGTGGCCTGGTCAACAAGACACCGGAAGAGTTCAGCGAGGCCATCGAGGAAGGCGACGACGTCTCCCCGAGGGCCCTGCGCGAAACGCTGGCACTGTTCACCGGCAAGAAGGTCGACGCGCTGGTCTACAACGAGCAGACCTCCGGCCCGCAGACCGAGCAGGTCGAGCAGGCGGCCAGGACCGCCGGGATCCCTGTCGTCCCCGTCACCGAGACCCTGCCCGAGGGCAAGGACTACATCGGCTGGATGACCGCGAACGTCGACGCGCTCGCGAGCGCGCTGGGCAAGTGAGGCCACCGTGGCTTCCCTGCCCCGTGCCCGCGAGGTCGGCGTCGAGGATCGTGGCGCGGACGCTGCGGTGATCAGCCTGCGCGGCGCGGCGCTCGCCTACGGCGACCGTGTGCTGTGGCGGGACCTCGACCTCGACGTGCGGCCCGGGGAGTTCCTGGCCGTGCTCGGCCCGAACGGATCCGGCAAGACCAGCTTCGTCCGCGCCCTGCTGGGCCAACGGCAGCTGGCCACCGGCACCTTGACGGTTCTCGGACACCTGCCCCGCAAGGGCAGCCGGCACATCGGATACGTCCCCCAGCAGGCCACGCTGCCCGCCCACGCGATGCTGCGCGCCCGCGACCTGGTCCGGTTCGGCATCGACGGCCACGCCTTCGGACCCCGGCTGCGAACGAGCGCGGTACGCCGCCAGGTCGACGAAGTCCTCGAGTCCGTGGGAGCCGCCGCGTACGCGGACGTCCCCGTCGGCCTGCTCTCCGGCGGTGAGCAGCAGCGGGTGCGCATCGCGCAGGCCCTCGCGACCGACCCCCGGATCCTGCTCTGCGACGAACCGCTGCTCTCCCTCGACCTCCACCACCAGCGAGCCGTCACGGAACTCGTGGACGCACGGCGCCGCTCCCACGGCACCGCCGTGGTCTTCGTGACCCACGAGATCAACCCCGTCCTGGGACTGGTGGACCGCGTGCTCTACCTCGCCCGCGGCAGCTTCCGGGTCGGTACCCCGGACGAGGTACTGACCTCCGAATCGCTGTCCCAGCTGTACGGCACACAGGTCGACGTCGTCCGCGTACGGGACCGGATCACCGTCGTGGGCGTCCCCGACGAAGCGGCGGAGCCACCGCACCACCCCGAACCGCCGCACGGAGCACGGCCATGACTGTCGCCGAGGGGATCTGGCAGCAGATCTTCAACTTCGACAACTACGGAGAACTGCTCGCCCTGGTCCGCAACTCCCTCATCGCCGGCGCCGCGCTCGGCCTGGTCGGCGGCCTGGTAGGGGTCTTCGTGATCATGCGGGACCTGCCGTTCGCGGTGCACGGCATCAGCGAGCTGTCGTTCGCCGGCGCCTCGGCCGCGCTGCTGCTGGGCGCGAACATCGTGGCCGGCTCGATCGTCGGCTCGCTGATCGCGGCCGGGGCGATCGGCCTGCTCGGCTCCCGTGCCCGGGACCGCAATGCGGTGATCGGCACCCTCATGCCGTTCGGACTCGGGCTGGGCGTGCTGTTCCTCGCCCTGTACAAGGGCCGGGCGGCGAACAAGTTCGGCATCCTCACCGGACAGATCGTCGCCGTCGACACCCCGCAGATGTCCTGGCTGCTCGGCACGTCCGCCGTGGTGCTCGTGGCGCTGGCCGTCATGTGGCGGCCGCTCGCCTTCGCCAGCGCCGACCCGGAGGTGGCCGAGGCACGTGGCGTGCCGACACGGGCGTTGTCGTTCGCCTTCATGATCGTGCTGGGCCTCGCGGTCGCCCTGTCGGTGCAGATCGTCGGGGCACTGCTGGTCCTCACCCTGCTCGTCACCCCCGCGGCAGCGGCGGCCCGGATCACCGCATCCCCCGTGCTGCTGCCCGTACTGAGCATGATCTTCGCGATGGCCTCGATCGAGGGCGGGATACTGCTCGCCCTCGGCAGCAGCATCCCCATCAGCCCCTACGTCACCACCATCTCGTTCACGATCTACATCGTCTGCCGCCTGGCGGGCACACACCGGACCCGGCGGTGGAACGGCTACTCCTCGTCCGCAGTCGTGGGCCGCGTCCGACCGGGCTCCGGTGGTGCGCCGGCACGCAGGTGAAGGACGTCACCGATGAACAGGTCGTACACCAGCACTCCGATGACGCCGCCGACGAGCGGACCGACGATGGGGATCCAGAAATAGTTACTGAAGGCACCGGACGAGGTGCCCGGCATCGCCAGATCCTGCCAGCCCGCGGCCCAGGTGAGCAGGCGCGGGCCGAGGTCACGGGCGGGATTGATGGCGTAGCCGGCGTTCGCACCGTAGGACATGCCGATCGCGCCGACGGCGAACCCGATGATCAGTGGACCGAGGTTGGCTCTCACCGCGGTGTTGCGCAGGTCGATGACGGCAACCACGAACATCACCAGGAACGCGGTGCCGACGATCTGGTCGAACAGCGGTCCCCAGATGCCACCGTGGAAGTACGGCGCCGGGAATGTGGCGAAGATGGAGAAGGACGCGAGCGTGTGACCATTCGTCTTCGGGCCTTCCGCGGCGGCGTCGTACGTGTTGATCGCGTCGTGGTACACCCCGTACACCAGAGCGGCCCCGGCGAACGCTCCCACCACCTGCGACGCCATGTACGGGAGGACTTTGGCCCAGGGGAACTTCCGGCGTACCGCGAACGCCAGTGTCACGGCCGGGTTGATATGAGCCCCGCTGACCCCGCCGGCCACGTACACGCCGAAGACCACCGCCATGGCCCAGCCCCAGGTGATCAGCAGCCAGTCTCCGGCACCCAGGAAGAACGTGGTGGGCCCGGAGGTGCGACCCGAACCCGGCAGGCCCGCGACCGCCATCGCGACCACACCACACCCGAAGCTGATGAGAACGAAGGTTCCGAGAAACTCTGAGAGGCATTCACCCAACAGACCTGCCCGGCGCCTGAGCCGCGAGGGCTTGAGGAGGGGCTGGATTTCTACGGCCATCTGGTCCTCCCAGACTCTCGTCCGGCTGCGTCAAAGCGCAGTCGATACCGTCGTGACGCGAGCGAGGGCCTTGGCAAGCACCAAGAGAACCCTGGTTGTGGCCCTACTGTCCGGTCGGCCCGCCGCTGCACGTTCTCTCGGCCAGTGCTTGGCACGCTACCGTGACCAGTCGACTACCGCGCGTCACGTTCACCCTTCGAACCTGCCACAGGGAGATGGCGGCCGTGGCACTCACCGGGCGCCGCGGGCGAGTGGACGGCGCGCGAGAGCAACGGCCCAAGTACTCCATACGGGTCCGTCGCCGCGGGGCCGGCGACGACCGTGGCGCCATGCGGTGCTCATCCGGCCCCGTTCCTGCGCAGTCGGCGGCGCTGGGTGAGGCGGACGATGTCGTGTGCGGTGATGATGCCCGTGAGGTGGCGGCCGTCCAGGACGAGGATCGGCAGGCCGCCCGGTGGGCGGAGCTGCTTGAGGGCCTCCTCCAGGAGGTCGCCCGGCGCACAGGTGGTGCACTGGGACAGGGGAGTTGCCACGTCGCGCAGGCGCAGTGTCTCCCGTTGGGGCACCGGGATCCGGGTCAGCTGCGACAGCTGGAGCACGCCGCTGGGGCTGCCGTCGAAGTCCAGGAGGGGCAGCGCCGAGTGGCGGGCGTCGATCGCGGGGTCGTCGATGAAGCGCTGGACGGTGATCCAGTCGTGGGCGGTCTCGACGGGGCTGGACATGGCGTCGGCGGCTCGCAGCCCCCTCAGTGCGGAGGTCAGGGACGTCTGTTGCAGCTCGGCCTTGGCGGCGATCATGACGAAGAAGCCGATGAGGGCCAGCCACAGTCCGCTCCAGGCGCCGCGCAGGAACAGCAGCCAGCCGAGGACGATCAGCAGGATGCCGAGGATCTGTCCGCTGCGGCCGGCCGTCCGTTCGGCCCGCTCGCGGTCCCCGGTGCGCCACCACATCACGGCCTGCACGACCCGTCCGCCGTCGAGCGGGGCGGCGGGCAGGAGGTTGAAGACTCCCAGCAGAAGGTTTGCCCAGCCCAGCCACACCAGCACGGCCGCGGGCAGTTGCCAGCCCGGTCCCGCGCTCAGTCCCGCGCCTGCGCCGAGCGCCGCGCCACCGGCGATCAGGCTGGTGAGCGGTCCGCTCACGGCCACGAGGAAGGCCGCCCCCGGGGCGGCTGGTTTCTCCATCTCCGTCATGCCCCCGAGTGCCCAGAGCGTGACGCTGTGGACGGGGATGCCCTTGCGCCGGGCCGCGACGGCGTGCGCCGACTCGTGCGCCAGCAGGCTCAGCAGGAGCAACAGGGCGCCGACGAGCCCGGCGACCGTGTAGGCGGTCGTGGACCGTCCCGGGAGCCAGGCGGGCAGCGTCCCGCCCGCCAGGCCGTAGCCGAACAGGAACACCAGCAGCGGTACCGTCCAGTGGATCCGCAGAGGGACCCCGGAAACCCGTCCGACGGGTAGTGAGTTCTTCATGACTGTCTCCTGCCGACCTGTCATCCGTCGGCCTTTGAGGGACTGCCGGGTCTGCCGCTCCGGTGCGGGCGGTTCGCGTGCGGGTTTTCGGGAGAGGGGTCGCCGCCGTGCAGTGCGGCGTCTTCGGACTGGTAGATGTCGGGTATGCCGTCGGCGTCCTTGTCGGCGGTCTCCTCCTCGTACAGCCGCCGGTACTTGTTGTTCCGCAGCCTCAGCAGGAGGCATGCCACGAGGGCGGCGGTGAGTGATCCGAGCAGGACCGCGGTCTTGATCTGTTCCTGTTCCGCCGGGTCCGGGTAGGCCAGTTCGCCGATCAGCAGCGAGACGGTGAAGCCGATTCCGGCCAGCATGGCCAGGGCGAGTACGTCCGCCAACGCGAGGCCGGGACCGAGCTCGGCACGGGTGAAACGGATGGCGAGGTACGTACCGCCGAAGACGCCCAGGACCTTCCCCGCCGCCAGCCCCAGCGCCACACCCAGCGGCTCCGGGCTCATGATCACTGCTTCGAGCGTGTCGCCGGACACGCTCACTCCGGCCGCGAACAGAGCGAAGAGCGGCACGGCCACTCCCGCGGAGATCGGCCGGACCAGGTGGGCGATGTGTTCGGCCGGGCGGTGTCCCACCTCTCCGTCCTTGGCCACGCGCAGCAGCAGCCCCATCGCGACCCCGGCCACCGTGGCGTGGACGCCGCTGGCGTGGGTCAGGCCCCAGATGACCAGAGCCAATGGGACGTACCAGTACCAGCCGCGTATGTGTTTTCGCGTGTGCAGGAAGAAGAAGAGGCCGAGCCCGACGAGGGCGCCCAGAAGAGCCGGGAGGTTGATGGATGACGTGTAGAAGAGCGCGATGACGATGATGGCGCCCAGATCGTCGACGATCGCGAGGACAGCAGGAAGGCGCGCAGCGCGGAGGGCAGATGGGTGTCGATCACGGCGAGTACGCCCAGGGCGAAGGCGATGTCCGTGGCCATGGGGACGGCCCACCCGTTCCAGGTGCCGCCTCTGGCCGTGGCGACGATTCCGTAGAGGAGGGCGGGTACGGCCATACCGCTGAGTGCCGCGACGACCGGCACGGTCGCCGTCCTGGGATCGCGCAGTTCCCCGACGACCAGTTCACGTTTGAGCTCGGCCCCGGCCACGAAGAAGAAGAGCGCCAGGAGCCCGTCCGCCGTCCAGTGCGCCACGGAGAGGTCCAGGCCCAGCGCTCCGATGCCGAAGTGGAAGTCCCGCACCGCCTCGTAGGAGTTCCGCAACGGGGTGTTCACCCAGACCAGCGCCGCAGCCGCCGCAGCGAGCAACACGATGCCTCCGACGGTCTCCGTGCGGAGAGCGTCTGCCACGAAGGTGCGCTCCGGCAGCGGAAGACGGCCGAGGAATGTCCGGGGCTTGCCGTTGCGGTGGGGCATGCGGTCGCTTGCCTTTCGGGCGGTGCGTGCGGTCAGACGGTCTTGAGCAGGTGTTCGAGGAGGCTGGTGGCCGTGACGACGCCGAGGAGTCGTGCGGGCTCCCCGGTCGGCCGTTCGACCATCGCGACGAGGGGGCTTCGGCTGCGGGCCATCAACTCCGCGAGTTCGACGGCCGTCCAGTCGGGGTCGGCGGTCGGCAGGAAGGGCCGACCCACGAGGAGACAGTCGGCGACCGTACGCCCGCGAAGGGCGTGGCAGAGCCGGTCGGCGTGCGGCTCGTCGATCACGCCGGCGGGCAGGGCGGCGTACGGCTGCCCCGCGCAGTCCGTCACCACAAGCCCGGGCAGGCGCCGATCCACCGGCAGGCGTACCGCCTCGATGGCATCGGACTCCGTGCTGACCGAGACGTATGACTCTGCGAGATCACGTGCGCGCACGAGTTCCCCCTGGGTATGCCGCCGGTAGGTCGGTGGGCAGTCGTCCACCGCCCGGCTCCGGGCGGCACCGGCGGGGCGCTGTCCTCGTTGGGGCGCGGCGCTGGGTGTGTACCGAGCCCGGCACCAGGCCCTTCTGGGGCGGCGGGTCCTTGTCGACCGGTTGCGGATTGGTGCTGAGCACCGCGGTGAGCAAGAGACCCAGGAAGGCGATGACGGCGCAGACCGTGACGGCGGTTCGCCGCCAATGGCGCTGTTTCTCCCTCACCTCTTCGCTGTCGGCGGGCTGTGCTTCGGGCTCGTCGGGGAACTGCTCGTTGAGCGCGTCCATGGTCGCGGCCAGGACGGGATCGTCCTGGGCGAGGCGTCTTTCGAGCTGTGCGAGGACGCGCTCCTCGTCCATCTCGGGGTTCATGCCAACCTCCTCGAAGCCTTGAGGGAGCGGGCTGGGAACGGGCCGACGGGGTTCGAGGGCGCTACGACTTGTCCATGGCGAGCCTCTCTGCGTCCGTCTTCTCGGTGCCGGCGGGGGTCTGGGGTCGGCGGAGCATGTCCACGAGGCGGAAGATCTCCATCGGCAGCGGGAAGATCAGGGTGGAGTTCCGCTCGGCGGAGATCTCGGCCATGGTGGACAGGATCCGCAGGTGGAGAGCGGCGGGGTGGCCCTCCAGCCGGTCCGCGGCGTCCGCCAGTGTCTCGGCGGCCTCGTACTCGCCCTTGGCGTGGATGACCTTGGCGCGCCGATCGCGCTCGGCCTCGGCCTGGCGGGCCATGGCGCGTCGCATGGCCTCGGGCAGTTCGACGTCCTTGACCTCGACGAGGGTGACCTTGACGCCCCACGGGTTGGTGACCTCGTCGATGATGCGCTGGAGCCGCTGGTTGATCTCGTCGCGTTTGATGAGCAGTTCGTCGAGGTCGACCTGTCCGAGGATGCTGCGCAGCGTGGTCTGGGCGATCTGCGAGGTGCCCTTGATGTGGTCCTCGATGGCCACGACGGAGCGGTTGGGGTCGACGACGTTGAAGTAGGTCACGGCGTTGACCCGTACGGTGACGTTGTCCTTGGTGATGACGTCCTGCGGCGGGATGTCCATGGTCACGGTCCGCAGGGAGACGCGGATCATGCGGTCGACGACGGGAATGATGACGAACAGCCCCGGTCCCTTGGCGCCGATGATCCGGCCGAGACGGAAGATCACTCCGCGCTCGTACTCGGGCACGATCTTCACCGCGGCCATCAGGAGCATGAGCAGGACGGCTGCTCCGATGACGATGCCGATGAGTCCTGAATTCATGATCCGTCCTCCGGTGTGGTGTGCGGTCCGTCGTCGGCTGCCTCGGCGCTCTCGACGATCAGGTCGAGGCCGTCGAGGCCCACGACGCGGACGTGCTGTCCTTCGGCGACGAGGGCCGCGCGGCCGCGGACGGCCCACCACGCGCCGTCGAGCAGCACCTGGCCCCGCTCGCCGTCCACCCGGCGTACGACTGCCTCGCGGCCGAGCAGTCCTTCGTGCCCGGTGGTCGGTGGAGCCTTCCGGGCCCGCCAGGCAAGTCGCCCGGCGAGCACCGAGCCGCCGCCCACCACCACGGCGGTCGGCCACATCACCGCCGGATCGACGCCCAGCTCACCGCGGAAGAGCAGGATCCCGGCGAACACCAGGGCCACCGTCCCGCCCGCGGCGAAGACGCCGACCCCGGGCGTGAGCACCTCCGCGGCGAACAGGGCTCCGGCCAGGATCAGCAGGAGCAGACCGCCGACATGGAAGGGCAGCACGCTCAGCGCGACGAACCCGAGCACGAGCAGGACCACCCCGATGACGCCGCCGACGCCCACGCCCGGGGACGCGAGTTCGTAGATCACGGCGAGGGTTCCGACGGAGAGGAACAGGAACGCCAGCTCGGGGCTGGCCAGCAACTGCCGGACCTCTCCGAAGAAGCCGAGATCGTGCTCCACGAACCGGGCGCCCGCCGTGTGCAGGACGACCTCACGCGGCTCGCCCTGCGAGCCGACGACGACGCGGCGGCCGTCCACCTCGGTGAGCAGGGCCTCGCGCGACGGTGCCACGAGATCGACCACGTCGGCGCGCACGGCCTCCCGGTCGGACACCGACGTGCCCTCGCGCACCATGTCCCGGGCGAAGTCTGTGCTGCGGCCCCGCTGCTCGGCGATGGACACGGCGAACGCGACCGCGTCGTTGACCACCTTGTCGCCGGCTTCCTCTCCCTGACCGGTCACGGGCGTGCCGGCGCCGATGTGCGTGCCGGGCGCCATGGCGGCGACGTGCGCGGACATCGCGATGTAGGCGCCGGCCGACGCCGCTCGGGCGCCGGGCGGAGTGACGTACACGACGACGGGCACGTCGGAGGCCAGGAACTCCTGCACGATCTCCCGCGTCGACTGCAGCAGCCCGCCCGGGGTGTCCATCTCGATCACGTAGGCCGCGTGGCGTTCCTGCTCGGCGAGGCGCAGTCCGTCCTCCAGGTGGTCGGCGACGACCGGGGTGATGGTTCCGTCGACCCGCGTGAGCAGCACGCTCGGCGTCTGGGCCGCGCTCATCGCCGGGGCAGCGAGCAGGCAGCCGAGCGCTGTCAGGAGGACTGCGGCAAGCCTCCGGACGGGACCGGTGGAGCGGGTTCGGGGCACGGGTGTGGTACCCCCTGGTTCCTGACGCTGGGACCCTACATTGCGGATTACCCAGCTGACCTGCGCGGATACGGGTCCCACTGAGACATCGGCGGACATCTGGAGGTCCGCCACCTTGCCGGGGGTCGGCAAAGGGAAGGTAAGCTCGAAGCTCCGCGAGCGGACAAAAGGGGTGGACCCGATGGCTGCCGGCAGCGGTTTCTCCGCAGGGACACGGGGCGGACCGCCCCATGAGGAGCTGCTGGCCCGGACCCTGGTGCGGACAGGCGATCTGGACGCCGAGGACCGCGCCCGACTGATTGAAGCTGCGGCTCACGCCGCTGACAACGGCATCCCGCTGCGGGAACTCATCGACACGTACCTGGGCGCTTTGTGCCGTACCTGCTCACCGTCCGCGGCACGGGATCGCCCCGCCTCTGCGCCGATCCCCGCGGACGTACTACGGCCCATCCGGGACGTCGCGATCACGCTCACCGAGGGCTACGAGGCCGCTCACCGGGCGGCCATCCGGCGGGAAGAGGAGATCAGGCACGCTTTCCTCGACGAACTGTTGCACGGCGCCGGCGACCTCGGCCGGATGGCGGAGCAGGCCCACCGCATCGGCTTCCGGTTCGTCGGTCCGCACCGCGTCGTCGTGGCGCGGGCCGAGGCGCCCTTCCGCGCGGCAGACCCTGCCACCCGGTACGTCGAAGAGGCCATGGCCTCGGGGCGCGGCGCCTGGGAGAGCCTGGTCGCCGCCAAGGACGGAAGGCTGATCTGCATCTGTGCCGGAAGCAGCACGACTGCCGCCTACCACTTCGCTGAGCACGTTCAGCGTTCGGTCGCCCGGCAGCCACAGATCGCCGTCAGCCGCTCCCGGCCGGGAGCGAACGGTGTCGTCCGCTCCTACCGAGAAGCCCGCGAGACCCTCGACCTCGCCCACCGCCTCGCCGTCACCCGCCCCGTCATCCACGCGTCCGACCTGCTGGTGTTCCAGGTGCTCGGCCGGGACAGAGCGGCGATCACCGACCTGGTGGCCACGGTGCTCGGGGGTCTTGAGCAGGCCCGTGGCGGGCCGGACCCGCTCCTGCGCACCTTGACCACGTACTTCGACAGCGGCTGTACCAACACCGTCACCGCACGACGCCTCGGCATCAGCGTCCGGACCGTGGCCTACCGAATCGCCCGCGTCCGCGCCCTGACGGGTTACGACCCCACCATTCCCGACCAGCGCTACTCCCTGCAGACCGCCACGCTGGGAGCGCGCCTGCTCAACTGGCCCGCAGTCCCCTTGCAGCCTTCCGACTGAGGTGAGACGGACATGGAGTGGCCGAAGTGTCGGCGCTCGCCGTGACCGCCAGGCGTGGCTGAACCGCCTCAGAGTTTCTTGGCGGGCCAGTCAAGCAGACGGGCGCCGATTACTGCCGTCTGGAGCATGTACCGGTGCGCGGGGTCGGACGGATCGGCGCCGGTGAGCTTGTGGATGCGTTCGAGCCGGTAGGTCAGGGCGCGCACGCTGAGCGACAGGCGTCGGGCGGCCTCGGCAGCCACGCAGCCGGCATCAAAGTAGGCGGTGAGGGTGTCGAGGAGGGGCTGGGCGCCGCCGCGGGCCGTGGTGAGCGGGCCTAGGGTGTCGACGACCAGGTCGGCCATGGCCTGCCGGTCACGGGTGAGCACGGGGTAGACGAGCAGATCGGCGGCGCGCAGCACCGGGTCGCCCAGGCCCAGGCGTTCGGCCAGCTCCAGGGCGTTGAGTGCCTCTTCGTACGAGTGGACGACGCCGCCGGGGCCGGGCTGGGGTCGGCCGATGGCGACCCGGCCGCCGTCGGTGGCGGCGTGAGCCTGCTTGGCGAAGTGGGCGAGGACCTCGTCCTGGTGGCCGGGGGCGATGCACAACAGCCGGCCGTCCTTGGTGGTGAGCAGTATGCTGCGGTCGCCGAAACGGGCGATGAGAGCG
The DNA here is from genome assembly GCF_015712165.1 of Streptomyces spinoverrucosus. Lineage (NCBI taxonomy): Bacteria > Bacillati > Actinomycetota > Actinomycetes > Kitasatosporales > Streptomycetaceae > Streptomyces > Streptomyces spinoverrucosus. The sequence goes on from NZ_JADPZX010000003.1 coordinate 14,167, forward strand.
CGCTCCACCTGCCGGGGCACCGGGTCGCCCTCGTCGTAGGCGGCCGGGCCCTGGGCGACGGCGACCGCGTGGGCGTGCGACAGGCGCAGGCCGAAGCGTTCGGCGCGCTCGGCCAGGCGGCCCAGGTCGCTGCGGCCGTAGAGGAGGTCGTCGATGAACTCCCGGCGCGCTGCCTCCTCCTGGCGCACCGCCAGGCGCTGGGCGCGCTCGTAGCCCTCGGCGAAGGCGTCGACGACCTGCTGCACGGCGGTGAGTGCGCCGTCGGCGGTGCCGGGGGTGGCCGGCCAGGCCGCGCGCGCCGCCGACAGATGCGCGCTGATCAGAGCACGCAGGCCGTAACCGGCGTCAGCGGCCTGTTCGCCCAGGACACGCCGGGAGGCGATCTCGTCACGGGTGAGACGCCTGCCGGTGACCGCGACCTCGGCCAGGATGCGGGCATATCCGTCCAGATACTGCTCCGGTATCTCCCGGTCCGTCATGTCGTCCCCCGCATTCTTGACGCGCCGGTGATGGTTTCTTAGCGGCCCACCGGCACGCAGACACTAGTAAACGCTGCCAGGTACCGGCAATGCGCGGGAGTGGCCTGTCCGTGCAGCATGGCTCGTGGGGAGCACGGCGGATGGTTCCGGTGCCGAACACCGGCAGGTGCCCGGCACCGGAACCTGTGGAGCGGTGCGTCACCGATCACGACTCGTGCAGGTCGATGACGAAAGAAGGGGGCCGGGTCATGCGGACGTTTCTGGACGCCGCCACCGGCCTGCCCACCTGCTGACGCTCGTGGCCTGGGCCCTGAGCGTGGGGGCGACGATCACGCCGGCGGCGTACCTGTCACCCGCGCCGTCGACCCGCTGCGGGCACGCCCCTTGTGATCCGCCGGGGCCACCGGCAGTCCTGTCCTTGCCGGGAACCGGCAACGACGGTTCGCCTCGAGTGCGCGTCAACGACCTGTCAAAGGCGCATCAAGAACATGTAAGGTGCCCAGCGGTGTGCCGGGAAGCCTGGTCGGCGAGCAGGGATTGATCTCTCTTACAATCGGGGGTTCCCGTCATGGTGCTGGTCGCGGTGTTCGGTGTCGCGCTGCTGGTGGCGGTGCTGTTGTCCGGCCTGGCGGCCCGGACCGTACTGTCCACCTCGTTCCTCTTCCTGGCCGGTGGCGCGCTCGTCAGTGACGGGTTCCTCGGCCTGATCCACATCACGCCGGACAGTGAACTGGTGTCCGTGACGGCCGACCTGGCGCTCTTCGCCGTGCTGTTCACCGACGGCATGCACGTCTCACTGCCCAAGCTGCGCGCCAACTGGCGCAACCCGACGCGCGCCCTGGGCCTGGGCATGCCGCTCGCGTTCGTGTTCATGGCGCTGGTGACCCACTTCCTGGTCGGTCTGGACTGGACGACGTCCTTCCTTGTCGGAGCCGTGTTGGCGCCGACCGACCCGGTGTTCGCCTCGGCCATCGTCGGTCGCAGGGAAGTCCCCGCGAAGCTGCGCCAGTTGCTGAATGTGGAGAGCGGCATCAACGACGGTCTCGCCCTCCCGGTGGTCCTCGTCCTGATCGCCGCCGCGGGCCCGGCCGCCGACAGTGCCGAAGCCTCCCCGGGGACGATCGCTCTGGAGCTGCTGCTCGGCCTGGTCTTCGGCATCGCCCTGCCGCTGCTGGTCAACTGGCTGGTGCGTTTCAAACTGCTGGGCGCGGAGCCGAAGTTGCAGCCCCTGCTGCCGCTGGCCACGGGCATCATCCTCTACGCGGCCTGCCACCTCACCCACGCCAACCCCTACCTGGCCGCCTTCTCGGCGGGCGCCGCCGTCGTGCACCTCTCGCCAGAGGCGAAGGCCGCCTTCGAGCCGCTGGGCGAGGCGCTCGCCGAGCTGGCGAAGTTCGCGGCGCTGCTGGTCTTCGGCGCCCTGCTGACTCCGCAGCTCTTCGGTGACCTGTCCTTCGGTGGCTATGCGGCGGTCGTCCTGGCGATCGTCCTGATCCGCCCGGCCTCTCTGCTGCTCTCCCTGGTCGGCACGTCGTTCTCCCGCAAGGAGAGGCTGGTGGCGGCCTGGTTCGGGCCCAAGGGCTTCGCCTCCGTGGTCTACGGCCTGCTGGTACTGCAGTCCGGCATCCCGCAGGCCGAGGAGGCGTTCACCCTGATCGCGGTGTGCATCGCCTTCTCGATCGTCGCCCACAGCTCCACCGACGTGCCCATCGCCCGCGCCTTCGACGTGGACGACCTCGCCGGCATCCCGGACAAGCAGCCGAGCTCGGTCCCGCAGCAGCGGGAGGACCACGTCGAGGCGCGCAGTTGACGGGGGCGACGACACAACGCACCGCACCCGCATCTTTTGCATAGTCTGGAAATGGGGAGGGGTGCCTGGGGAAGGCGGCTCTCAAGTGTTGCGACACCGTGGGAGCAGGCATGGCCGCAGAGAGACCGCAGACCAGTTTCGCGGTGCTGTCCTGGTTGCCGGTCGGGGTGATGGCGGTGGTGGCCGTCGTGGACGTCGTCGCCGGACCCGAGGTCGGCTTCGTGCCGCTGGTGTCGCTGGGACCCGCGTTCGCCGGACTGGTCGGCGGGTGGCGGCGTACGGCTCTGATCGGTCTGGCGGCGCTGGTGCTGTGCGTCGGACTCGGGCTGTACGACGGACTGTTCGACAGCCGCCGGGGCTTGACGGCGATGGCGTCCGTGGCCGGAGTGACGGCCGCGGGCGTCGCCGCCGCCGTGATGCGCGGCCGCCGGGAGGCCGAGCTGGCCAGCGTGCGCTCGATCGCGGAGGTGGCCCAGCGGGTCCTGCTCCGGCCGGTGCCACTGACCGCGGGGCCGCTGCAGGCCGCGGTGTCGTACACGTCGGCGGTCGCCGAAGCCCGGATCGGCGGCGATCTGTACGAGTTGGTCGCCTCACCGCACGGGATCCGGGTCATCGTGGGCGATGTGCAGGGCAAGGGGCTGGCCGCGGTGGAGACCGCGGCCGTGGTGCTCGGCGCGTTCCGGGAGGCCGCACACGACGAGCCCGACCTGGTGGCGCTCGGCGAACGACTGGAGCGCAGCGTCGCCCGGGAGTTGGAGGGCGAGAAGTTCGTGACCGCGATCCTCGTCGAGGTGGGTCGGGCCCATGAGACGGTCTTCCTCAACTACGGGCATCCAGCACCCATGTTGGTACGCCGCGACGGCACGGTCGAATTTCCCAAGCCCCCTGCCTACGCGCTGCCGTTGGGGCTGGCCGCGCACGGTGGCGAGGGGCCGAAGCCGTACCGGGTGCCGTTCGTGCCCGGGGAGCAGCTGCTGTTGTACACCGACGGTGTCACCGAGGCCCGGGACGCCAGTGGCGCCTTCTACCCGCTGGGTGAGCGGGCGCACCTGCTGAAGGACGTCGATGCCCGGAGCGCGCTGGACGCCCTGCGCGAGGACCTGGTCCGGCATGCCGCCGGGCCGCCCCACGACGATGCGGCGATGCTGCTGTTGCGGTACCACGGTCATGGGGACGGCGGCCCGGGGGCACCGGTATCGGCAGGGTGGTGACGGAGGAAGATCTGCGCCGGACATCTGCGGAGGCAGGTGGCCGCGATCCCCGCTCGCCCGCCGCCTGAGGGGTCATTGACCGCCGGACGCGTCCGGCGAGGACGCTGACACGCTCTGCGGGTTCCGGCGCTGATAGATGTCGGGGATGCCGTCGGCGTCCTCGTCGCGGGTCTCTTCCTCGTACAGCCGGCGGTAGATCCCGTTGCGGCGTCTGACGAGCAGCGCGGCGAGGCCGGCCGCGGCCACCGAGCCCACAAGGACGGCGGCCTTGATCCGTTCGGCGTCCGCCGGGCTGGGGAAGGCGAGTTCGCCGATGAGCAGGGCGACGGTGAAGCCGATGCCCGCCAGGACGGCGAGGGCGAAGACATCGGCCCAGGCCAGGTCCGGGTTGAGCCGAGCCTTGGTGAAGCGGGCCGCGAGGTAGGTGCCGGCGAAGATGCCGATGGTCTTGCCGACGACCAGCCCCAGCGTCACGCCAAGCGGTTCGGGGCGTGTCAGTACCTCGCCCAGGGCCGGGATCGACACGCTCACCCCGGCAGCGAAGAGAGCGAAGAGCGGGACGGCGACACCGGCCGAGACCGGCCGCAGCAGGTGCGCGGTGCGTTCGCCGGGCGGGGCGTCTTCTCCCTTGTCCCGGGTGGTCCGCAGGATCAGGCCCATCGCCACGCCCGCGACCGTCGCGTGGACACCGCCGTTGTACATCAGTGCCCAGATCGCGATGCCCAGGGGGACGTACCACCACCAGCCGCGCACCCGGAGCCGCTGAAGGACGTAGAAGACGATCAGTCCGGCGAAGGCGCCCGCGAGGGCCGCCAGGTTCAGGTCGCTGGTGAAGAAGATCGCGATGATGAGGATGGCACCGAGGTCGTCGACGACGGCGAGGGTCAGCAGGAAGGCCCGGAGTGCGGCGGGGAGATGCGTGCTCAGGACCGCGAGGACCGCGAGGGCGAAGGCGATGTCGGTGGCCATCGGCACGGCCCAGCCGTGGAAGCTGCCCGCTCCGGCCGCGTTCGTGGCCACGTAGACGAGCGCAGGCACTGCCATGCCACTCAGAGCGGCGACGACGGGGAGCGCGGCCGTCGCCGGAGTCTTCAACTCGCCCACGACCAGTTCGCGCTTGAGCTCGATTCCCGCGACGAGGAAGAAGATCGTGAGCAGCCCGTCCGCCGTCCAGTGCCGCACCGACAGATCCAGCCCCAGCGCGGATATCCCGAAGTGGAAGTCGCTGACCTGCTCGTACAGGCCGCGCCATGGACTGTTCGCCCACACCAGCGCGACCAGGGCTGCCGCCAGGAGCACCATGCCGCCCACGGTTTCGGTCCGCAGGGCCTCGGTCACGGCGGTGCGCTCGGGCAGGGGCAGCAGGCCGAGGAAGGTGCGGCGTTGACGCGGGGCGTCGGACATGGGGCCTCCGGGGCTTCGAACCGTGCGGACAGACGTGTCCCTTGATCGCCGACCAGACTTCCCGGCACACCTTGCGTTCGCCTTGGGGCGCTCGCCGCGCCGTAACTCGCCGCGCCGTAAGGGGCGTCCCGCGATGTCGCAGGAGCCCTTTCCCACCCGCTGGTTCGCAGGCGAGAGGGTCCGCATACGCAAGGCGCGGAGCGTATGCGGACCCTCACCCGGCCGTTGGCCGGGTTACCCCCGAGGAGCCGGACCGTGGGAGGCGGTCAGACGGTCGTCTTCACCGGCTCCGGGTCTTCGTCGGCCTCGCCGCTTTCACCGGTCTTGCGGGCGCGGACGAACTCCAGGAAGGAGTTCAGCTCGCGCTTGACGACCGGGGCGAGGAGGTAGAGGCCGATGATGTTGATGACGGCGAGCATGAAGAGCACGGCGTCGGCCATGTCGATCAGGGTCTGCAGCGTGAGCAGGGAGCCCGCGACGGCGAACAGCGTGTAGAAAACCTTGAAGGTCAGTTCGCTGGCCCTGCTGCGGCCGAACAGGTGCGTCCATGCCTTGAGGCAGTAGTAGCCCCACGTCAGCACCGTCGAGATGGCGAACAGCATCACCGCGACGGTGAGGATGTACGGGAACCAGGGCAGCACCGTGCCGAAGGCGTCGGAGGTGATCGTGACGCCGCCGATGGACTCGCCCGCGCGCGCCTCGGCCCAGCTGGCCGGGTTGGCGATCACGATCGTGAGGGCGGTCATGGTGCAGATGATGACGGTGTCGATGAACGGCTCCAGCAGGGCGACCAGGCCCTCGCTGGCGGGGTGCTTGGTCTTGACCGCGGAGTGCGCGATCGGCGCGGAGCCGAGACCGGCCTCGTTGGAGAACGCGGCCCGCTTGAAGCCGATGATCAGCGCGCCGAGGACACCACCGGCGACGCCCTCGGGGTTGAAGGCGCCCTCGACGATCGAGGCCACGGCGTCGGGCACGGCCGTGACGTTCGCCAGGATGACGACCAGGCAGGCGGCGATGTAGATGCCGGCCATGGCCGGGACCAGCCTGCTGGTGACGTTGGCGATGGAGCGGATGCCGCCCAGCAGCACGATGCCGACGAGCGCGGCGATCAGGATGCCGAAGAACAGGGCGCCGGTCGAGGAGCCGATCGCGCCGTCCTCACCGCCGGCCACGGAGACCAGCTGCGCGTAGGACTGGTTGACCTGGAAGAGGTTGCCGCCGAAGAGGCCGAAGAACAGGACCATGAAGGAGGCGAGGACCGCGAGGACCTTGCCGAGGGTCTTGCCGTTCTTGCCGAAGCGGTCGGCGAGGCCCTTGGGCAGGTAGTGCATCGGACCGCCGGAGACGGTGCCGTCGGCGTGCACCTCGCGGTACTTCACGCCGAGCGTGACCTCGACGAACTTGGTGGCCATGCCGAGCAGACCGCAGAGGATCATCCAGAAGGTCGCCCCGGGGCCACCGATGGAGACCGCGACGGCGACACCGGCGATGTTGCCGAGTCCGACGGTGCCGGAGACGGCCGCTGTCAGGGCCTGGAAGTGGTTGACCTCGCCGGCCGACCCCTTCTCGTCGTACTTGCCTCGCACCACGTCGACGGCGAGCCGGAACTTGCGGATCTGCACGAACCCGAACCAGCCGGTGAAGACCAGACCGGCGACGACGAGCCAGGCAACGATGAGGGGCAGATCCGTCCCACCGACGGGGACTGCGTAGAAGACGACTTCGCCGAGCCAGGTGGCTATGGGTTCGAAGAAGGAGCTGACTGCTTTGTCGACGGAGTCAGTGAATGCGTCGAGAGACACTATGGCTACCTCGGTGGCGCAGGACCGGCGCTCGGGGAGGATGCGCCGGTAGAGTGTGCGGTCTTTGAGCGAACGCCGTTGTCCGATCGGCGACCCGCGGTGGCACGGGCCGCGGACTCGGACCGTGATCACGTTGGTCGTGCTGCCGGCGCGTGCCGGCACTCCGCAGAGGGGCAGAGGGGCAAGCCCGTGCGGGGTTGCGCAGTTTTAACACGTCCTTTACGGATTCTTTGGTGACCCAGATCACATAACCGTGAGTGGCAGTGGAAAGTCCCAGCAGGCGTGACCAGACCGTTATCCGGAGTGGGGTCTCCGCTGAGCGGAACGATCGGAATTCGGCCATGTACGCCGACCGGGACGATGGCGCCGCGAACGGCCGGGGCAGACGGGGAGCAGTCAGGAGATGGTGCGATCCACGGCCCGGCTGGTGCCCTGCCGGTATGGGCCGTGACCGGCCCGCGCGATGAGCAGGGCTACGTCGTCCTGGTCACTTCCGGCGCGCAGGGTGCGCAGAAGCAGGTCGCATGTGGCGTCCAGTGAGCGATCGGGGTCGTCGAGGATGTCGAGGAGTGTGGCCAGACGCTCGTCGATCGGCTGGTCTCGGGTCTCGATGAGCCCGTCGGTGTAGAGGACGAGCTGGTCGCCCGGCTCGAAGTCGATGGAGGTGGAGTCGAAGGATATGCCGCAGCCGCCCAGGGGCGCGCCGGTGGGCAGGTCGAGGAGCTCGCTGGTGCCGTCGCGGTGGAGCAGGACGGGCGGCAGGTGCCCGGCGACGGAGACGTGGCATTGTGCGGTGTCGGGATCGAAGACGGCGTAGACGCAGGTCGCGATGGTGTCGAGCCCGTCGGTGATGTGGTCGAGGTGGTGCAGAACCTGGGCGGGATTCAGATCGAGTTCGGCCAGGGTTCTCGTGGCGGTGCGCAACTGTCCCATGGTCGCCGCGGCTGAGACGCCACTGCCCATGACGTCGCCGACGACGAGCGCAGTCCTGTTGCCGGTCAGGGGTACGACGTCGTACCAGTCGCCACCGATTTCAATGGTGTCCTGAGCGGGACGGTAGCGGAAGGCGATGTCGAGGCCGGGGCGCTGTCGAGGGGGTTGGGGCAGCAGGCTGCGCTGGAGGGTGAGGGCGGTGCGGCGTTGCTCTTCCACGGCACGGTGCCGGTCGGTGACGTCGACGCTGGAGGTGGCCACTCCCAGGACGTTCCCGTTGGGGGCTTCGAGCCGGTAGAAGGAGATCGACCAGGCGTGATCGTTGGCCGGGTCGGCCGCCGTGCGTCCCACGGTGTACTGGTCCAGGATCGGAGTTCCGGTTGCCAGGACCTTGCGCATGGCTGCTTCGAAGGACTGGTCCACGAACGGGAGCACCTCATGGACGTGCCGGCCGACATGCTCGTCAGCCGGCACGCCGTTCATCCGTTCCTCCGCGGGATTGACGGAGATGTACCGGAGATCGGTGTCCAGCATGGCGAGTCCGATCGGTGACTGGGACACCAGCTGGGCGGACAGGGACAGGTTCCGCTCGACCCCCCGCAGCGTCGCCTGGTCGGTCGCCAGACCCAGGGCCCAGTACTCGCGCTGGTCGTCCTGCAACCGCATGTTGCGGAACTCCACCAGGCGGGTGCTGCCGTCCTTGTGCCGCACCGGAAAGACCCCGGCCCAGCTCTCGCCGTCCTGCATGACCCGGGCGAACAGCTCCAGCACCGTCTCCAGGTGCTCCTCGTCGATCAGCAGGTGTCCGGCGTACTGTCCCAGGGCCTCCTCGGCGCTGTAGCCGAAGAGGATCTCGGCCTGCGGGCTCCAGAGATCGATCTTGCCGGCGGAGTCGAGCAGGACGGCGGCCACGTTCAGCACATCCAGCAGGCCACCCGGGCCGGACGGCACCGCACCCATCGTGCGGGGATCGCCGTGCCAGGGTTCGGTGGCACCCATACCGAGGCTCCTTCCGGCCGCCGATCGGCCACTCCATCGTCTCTCTTCGAGACCTACGCGGACACCCCACCGCTGGGCGAGGAGATGGCACGAAGAGCGACTGCGTTCCGAGTGCACCCCCCCCGGCGGGCCGATCGCTCTTGACCATGCCGTCGACGAGGCCTTCGGCCACGGCCGCTGTTGGTGACCACGCAGCCGGCCTCTTCCGGGGCGACCCTGGCGCCGTCGTCCTCGACGGTCGGGTGCTCGCCGATACGTTGTATCGTACGATGACTCGCATGCCCCGCCACTCTCCCTCACTGGACCGCGCAACCCCTGACCGCATCGCCGAAACCGCCCTCCTCCTGATCGACGAGGGCGGCCGTGAGGCGTTGACCTTCCGGGCGCTCGCCACGCGACTGGAGATCTCCCTGGCCTCGCTCCAACGCCGCTGCACCGACCTGGCCGGGTTGCTGGACCTCTGCCTCGACCACGTGGCGGCCCGGCTGCCCGAGGTGGGGCGGGAGACCGACTGGGCCACCGCCACCGAGGCCCGGTTCATCGGGCTCTACCGGCTTCTGGCGGCGCATCCGGGACTGCTCGCCCTGCGCGGCACCCGGCCCTGGCTCGGCCCGAACCTGCTGGCCCGCCTGGTCGAGCCGCAGCTCGCGGACAGCCTCGCCGCCGGAATGACCCCCGAGGAGGCCATCACCGCCTACCGGCGGATGTACCTGCTCACCCTCGGCAGCGCCGGCTTCGTCGACCACCGCGATCCCAGGGCCGCCCAGGCGGCCACCCGCTCCGCGCTCGCCGCCCTCGACCCGGAGGAGTACCCGGCACTGACCGGCAACCTGGCCGCGATCGTGCCCGCCGTGACCGACCACGAGGTCTACTACGGCGCGCTGCGCCAGCTCGTCCGAGCGGCGGCCCCGGCACCGGCGCCCGCCCCGCCCACGGGCGCCGCGGCACCGCCGGACCACCGCGACATCTGACCCGCCCCGACGCCGAACCAACCACGACAGGGACCCGATCATGAGCGTCACCACTCCCACCGCACGCATCTTCAGCAGCGACAACACCGCCGGCGCCTCACCGGAGATCGTCGACGCCGTGACCCGGGCGGCCGCCGGCCAGGCCCAGCCCTACGGTGCCGACAGCATCACCGGCGATGTCCGGCGCCGTCTGTGCGAGATCTTCGAGTGCGACGTCGACGTGCTGATCGTCTCCACCGGCTCCGCCGCCAACGCCCTGAGCCTGGCCGCGCTGACCCCGCCCTGGGGCAGCGTGCTGTGCCATCGCGACAGCCACATCAACAACGACGAGTGCGGGGCACCCGAGTTCTACACCGCGGGCGCGAAACTGGTCCCGCTCGGGGGAGACGACGCCAAGATCGACCCCGACGAACTGCGAGCCGCTGCACGGCACAAGGCCGGGGACGTGCACAGCGTGGAGCCGTCCGTGGTGAGCGTCACCCAGGCCACCGAGACCGGAGCCGTCTACACCCTCGACGAGATCCGCACCCTCGGGTCGATCGCCGAGGAGGCGGGCCTGCGCCTGCACATGGACGGCGCCCGGTTCGCCGGGGCCGTCGCCGCGCTCGGCCGCACCCCCGCCGAGCTGACCTGGCAGGCCGGGGTCGACCTGCTGTCCTTCGGTGCCACGAAGAACGGCACGATGACCGCCGACGCCATCGTCGTCTTCGACCGCTCGCTCACCGCCGAACTGGCCTTCCGTGCCAAGCGCGCCGGTCAACTCGCCGCCAAGATGCGCTTCCACGCCGCCCAGCTCGACGCCTACCTCGCCGACGGCCTGTGGCTGCGCAACGCCGCCCACGCCAACGCCATGGCCGCCCGCCTCCAGGAGGGGCTGAAGGCGATACCGGGGATCGGTCTGCTCGGCGCCGCCGACGCCAACATCCTCTTCTGCCGTCTGCCGCAGCAGGTGACCGACGGCCTGCTGGCCGACGGCTACGTCTTCTACCACGACCGCTGGGAGCCGGGCGTCGTCCGCTTCGTCACCTCCTTCGCCACCACGGAGCAGGACGTGGACGGTCTGCTCCACGCGGTCCGCCGACACTCCGCGTGAGCCCCCCGGCTCCTGCCCACCTGCTCCGGCCTGCGGATTCAAGGTTTACCGAAGGACGCCGCAAGGCCGGCCGCGCACAGTGGTCCCGGTTCGGACAACCGACCTCCAGAGAGGGGACAGTCATGCGTAACCGGATCGGAACGCTCTCCGATCGACTGCTGAACGCCGTGGCGCCGAAGCGGACCGCCTCGGCGATCAACTGCTGGCAGTTCGAAGCCTGCTACCAGAACGCCTGCTCCGGCGGACGCGACCTGCTGTACGAGGTCGACCCGTGCAACGACGGACAGCGGTACTCCTGCGTCCGCAGCTGCTGAGAAACCGGCACACGGGGTGTCCGCGGTGGCGGGCACCCCGTTGGCCGGCCAGGAGGGTCCGGTGGACTACGTCATCGAAAGTGGCCGGATATTCCTCGGCCTTGTCTTTCTCTGTTCGGTCATCGGCAAGTCGCGAGGCTCTTCCTTCCGAGCGTTTCGCGCAGCGGTGGCCCAGTTCGCTCCCGCGCTGCGGCGCAGGACGATGCCCGTGGCCATCGGGGTGGTCACCACGGAGGCGGTGATCGTCGTGGCCCTTGCCGTTCCGGCGACGGTGGCCGTGGGCTTCGGGATCGCCGTGCTGCTGCTGTCGGCGTTCACGGCCGGGCTCGTCGGGGTGCTGCGCCGGGGGACGCGGGAGTCCTGCCACTGCTTCGGCGGCGGGAGCAGCCCTGTCACACCTCGGCACGTCGTGCGCAACGCGATCCTCATCGCCGCCGCCCTCGTCGGCCTGCTGGCGCCGGACGGAGGGGATTCGGCGCCGGCGGGCCTGCTGCTGGCGGCGGGCGTGGCGGTGATCCTCGCCGCGGTCACCGTGGCTCTCGACGACCTCGCGGAGCTGTTCGCCACGGCTGACGCCCGGGTGCCGCGATGACGCCGGTGGCCGCGTCGCTGCTCATCGGCCTCGGCCTGGCCGGTGTGGCCGTCGTCGCGCTGATCCGCCGCACCTGTGTCGTGGTGACGGTCGAGGGCACGAGCATGATCCCCACCTTCCACCCCGGCGACCGGGTTCTCGTCCGCCGGGTCGGCCCGGCGGGTGTCAGCGCGGGCCGACTCGTGGTGACCGAACCGCCGGCGGAGGGGCGTTGGGACACTCGGCGCCGATCCGGGTGGCTCATCAAACGCGTGGCAGCGGTCCCCGGGGATCCGGTCCCCCGGGAGGGGGCGCCCGCACTGCGGTCCCGCCCCGAGGAACGCGTGCCCGACGGCCGGCTCGTGCTCCTGGGGGACAACCCGGCGGAGAGCCTCGACTCCCGCTTCCACGGCTACTTCCGCGCCGACCGCATCGTCGGCGTCGTCATCCGTCAGCTCCCGCATGCCGCGCGCCTGACCGGCCCGGCACCCTCCACCGGAAAGGACTTCCCAATCGTGATGTCAAGCCGCAGCCGTGATGGGAGGTGAACCTTGATAGCACTGTCCGTCACGGATCATCGCCCACAGCACGTTGAGCCTGCGGCGGGCGAGCGCGAGCAGAGCCTGCTTGTGCCCCTTCCCCTCACTCCTCTTGCGCTGGTAGTACGCCTTGGAGGCGGGGCAGGTTGTGATGCTGACCATCGCCGAGAGGTACATGCTCCGCAGCAGGCCGCGGTGATAGCGCCTGGGCCTGCGCAGGTTGCCGCTCACGCGGCCGGAGTCACGGGGTCTGGGGGCCAGGCCGGCGAAGCCGGCCAGCCGGTCCGCACTGCCGAAGGCGTCCATGTCACCGCCGGTCGCGGCGATGAACTCGGCGCCGAGCTTGGTGCCCATGCCGGGCATACTGCGGATCACCTCGGCGTGCGGGTGCTCGCGAAACTTGGCCTCGATCAGAGCGTCGAGCTCGGCGATTTCCTCATCGAGGGCCATCACCCCCTTCGCCAGGCGGGCCACCATGGCGGCAGCCAGCTTCTCGCCCGGCAGCGCGGTCTGCTGGGCCTGGGCGGCCTCCACGGCCGTCCTCGCGAGTGTGGCGGCGCCGCGCACCTTGCGGTTCTTCAGCCAGCTCTCGATCCTCTTGGCGCCCGCGCGGCGGATCGCGGCCGGGGTCTGGTAGCCGGTCAGCAGCATCACCGGGCCCTTGTTGACCAGGTCCAGCGACCGCTCCAACGCGGGGAAGATCTCCAGCAGCTGAGCCCGCAGGCGGTTGATCTGCCGGGTGCGGTCGAACACCACGTCCAAGCGGCGGGTGGTCAGGGTGCGCAGGTCGACGGCGATCTCGTCGCCCGGCCGCAGGAGGCCGAGGTCGCGGCGGACACGGGCCTGGTCGGCGATGACGAACGCGTCCCTGGCATCCGTCTTGCCTTCGCCCTTGTAGGTCGCCGAGGCGCGGTGGACCGCCAGGCCGGTGAGGTAGGCCATGGGCTGGCCATGACTGAGCAACAGGCCGATGAGCAGGGCGGCGCCACCGTGGTTGAGGTCGACGGCCCACAGCACGTCGGTGGATATCTCCAACACGTCGCCGATGAGCTGGAGCAGCTCGGTCTCGTCGTTCAGGACCCGGCGGGACAGCAGCCGCTGACCGTCCGCGTCGATCACCACGCAGTGGTGGTGTTCCTTGCCGATGTCCACCCCGGCCCAGATCTCGGGCACGTTCCCTCCGCCAGCTCGCCGTCACGTCCATCCCGCAGACGACCTCGCCGACGTTGTCCTACAGCAGCGATCAAGTCGCGTCTCCCAATTGGCGGTCGAGTCGTCGCGGGGCTCCGGGCGGCCAAGTCCTTTGAGCCATCGAGCGGTCTCTCCCGTGACAGCCATACCCAGAACCCCTGGGCCCTCCGATCTTACGAATGACCAGATCAGACCCACGACTTGAAAGGTAGGACTCACCGTGATGACGTACCTGACCGTGTCCGTCGTGCTCGTCGTACTGCTCTGCCTGCTCAACCTGACACTGACGATCGGTGTCATCCGCCGACTGCGGGAGCGGGCAGGGGACTTGGCCGGGAGCGGCCTGAGCGTCCCCGCCCTGGTGGTGGGTCCCGGCGGCTCCGTCGGCTCCTTCTCGGCCGTCGACACCGAGGGCGAGCGCCTGAGCCAGGACAGTCTGGCCGAAGGATCGATGGTCCTGTTCATGTCGCCCGGATGCCCGGCGTGCGAGGACCTCCTGCCGCTGGTCGCGGAACGGGCGGGTGAGTACGGCCGTGACCGGGTGCTGGCGGTCGTCACGCGGGACGAGGAGAAGGACGCCCTTCTCGGCGAGTACCTGAAGCGGCTGTCACCGGTGGCCCGAGTGGTCGTCACCGAGTTCGGCGACGAACTGACCGAGGCGTTCGCGCTCAAGGGCCTGCCCGCCTACGTCGAAATGGGCGCCGCGGGACGGGTCGCGAGCAGCGGCCGGACCCTCCCGCACCGGACGGAGCCGGCCAGGGCGGGGGCATGAAACCCGCCAAGGAGAAACTGTCCCTGCGGGAGGCGCTCGGGTCGACCCGCGTGGCCGTCGCGTACGCCTGCCGCGCGGCGCCCGGCAGCACTACCGTCCTGGTGTTGATCACGCTGGCCGCGGCCGGGGCGCCCGTCGCCGCGGCCTGGCTGACCAGGCTGGTGCTCGATCGGCTCGTCGGGGCCGGCAACGCGGCGCTGCTCAGCCTCGCACTCGGCCTCGCGGGCATCGGCCTGGTGTCGGCGCTGCTGCCGTCCCTCACCACGTACGCGGGGAACCAGCTCGGGCGACAGACCAGTTTCCACGCCGTGGGACGGCTGTACACGGTGGTCAATTCGTTCAGCGGGCTGGCCAGGCTGGAGAGCCCGCCCTTCCAGGACCGGCTGCGCATGGCACAGTCGGCCGGCAGCCAGGCCATCGGCGGCATCGTGCAGAGTGCTCTGCGCATCGCCGGTGGAACGCTCACCTCAGTCGGCTTCGTCGCTGCCCTCTGCGTGGTGAGCCCGGCGATGACGGCCCTGGTCGTGGCGTGCACGGCACCTGTCCTGGCAGCCCAACTGCGGCTCTCCCGCCACCGGGCGCTGAGCGACTGGCGCATCAGCTCGGTCCGGCGCAGGGAGCTGTTCTACCAGACGCTGCTGTCCAGCCTGGACGCCGCCAAGGAGATCCGGCTCTACGCCGCCGGTGACCACCTCCGGGACCGGATGCTCACCGAACGACGCACCGCCGACACCGAGCACCGTGCCATGGACCGGCGTCAGTTGGTGACGCAGGGCGGTCTGGCGCTGCTCGGCGCGCTCGTCGGCGGAGTCGGCCTCGTCTGGGCGGCACTCGCGGCCCGGCGTGGCGTGCTCACGGTCGGTGACGTGTCGATGTTCGTCGCCTCCGTCGCCGGAGTCCAGGCCGCCCTGGCCGGCCTGGTGAAGTCCCTCGCCGACCTGCACCACCTGCTGTTGATGATGCGGCACTATCTGGCGATCGTAGGGTCCACTTCGGACTCGGCACTGCCCGTGGACCACGACGAGCTGCCCCCGCTGCGCCGCGGCATCGAGTTCCGGGACGTGTGGTTCCGCTATGCCGAGGACCATCCGTGGGTGCTGCGCGGGGCGAACCTGTTCATCCCGCACGGCGAGGCCGTCGCTCTGGTCGGGGCCAACGGGGCGGGCAAGAGCACTCTGGTCAAACTGCTGTGCCGGTTCTACGAGCCGACGCGCGGCGCCGTGTTGTGGGACGGCGTCGACATCCGCCGGGTGCCCGCGCAGGAGCTGCGCCGTCGGCTCGGCGCGGTGTTCCAGGACTACATGCACTACGACCTCAGCGCGGCGGAGAACATCGCCATCGGTGACATACAGGCGCTCGGCGACCGCGCGAGGCTGGTGGCCGCGGCCCGGGAGGCAGGCATCGACAGGGAGCTGTCCGCACTGCCCGAGGGCTACGACACCATGCTGAGCAGGATCTTCACCAGCCACGAGGAGGCGGGACCGGGCGCGCTGCTGTCCGGTGGGCAGTGGCAACGCCTCGCACTGGCCAGGGCGTTCCTGCGGAGGGATCCGGATCTGCTGATCCTGGACGAGCCGAACTCCGGTCTGGACGCCGAGGCCGAGCACGACGTGCACCTGCGGCTCGTCCGGCATCGCAAGGGCCGGACCAGTCTGCTGATCTCCCATCGGCTCGGCGCCATCCGCGACGCCGACAGGATCGTCGTACTCGCCGACGGCCGGATCACGGAGGAGGGCGGCCACGAGGACCTGCTCGCAAGGAACGGTACCTACGCCCGGCTGTTCACCCTTCAGGCGAGCGGCTACCAGGCGGCCGACCGCTGACCACACCTTCCGGCCCTGGCAGTAAAAGCCGGGTGAGTCCGCGGACGGTCAGTAGTTCTGCCACTCGTGCCGCGTGTACTCCAGTACCGCGGGATCCATCAGGGTGCTCGCCCGGACGTCCAGGGGGCGGCGGTCGACGGGGAAGACGGAGGCGGCCTCCAGGACGGCGTCGTCCAGGAAGCGCAGCGGCGGGGCGTCCTCGGCCAGGCGTGGCGTCGGCGGCGGCCCGTCGGTGCCGGGGGTGGCGAGGACGTAACCCCAGTTGCCGAAGCTGGGGACATCGACCTGGTACTCGGTGGTGCGGTAGCCGGCCTGCCCGACCGTGGTGGCGATGGACCAGTACGACTTGGGGGCGAAGAACGGGGACCCGGCCTGCACCACGACCCGGCTCCCGGGGTTCAGGACGTGCCGGAGCAGATGGTAGAACTCGACGCTGTAGAGCTTGGCCAGCGTGGCGGTGTCCGGGTCCGGAAAGTCGATGACGACCGCGTCATGGCGTCGGCCGGCGTCCCGCAGCCAGTTGAAGGCGTCCGCGTGGACGACGTCGACCCGAGGGTCGTCGAACGCGTCGCCGTTGAGGTCGGCCAACGGCCCGAAGGTACGAGCGAGCCGTGTCATCGCCGGGTCGAGATCGACCAGCGTGACCTCCTCGACGTCGTCGTAGCGCAGCACCTCCCGCAGGGCGAGCCCGTCGCCGCCGCCCAGGATCAGCACGGAGGAACGCTTCCCCGACAGCGCCGGATGCACGAGGGCCTCGTGGTAGCGGTACTCGTCGACGGACGAGAACTGCAGGTCCCCGTTGAGGAACAACCGGGTGTCGGCACTGCCCGTGAACGCGGTGGACCGGGTGATGACGATGTCCTGGTACGGCGTCGTCTCGGCGTGGATGATCGGGTCCCGGTACAGCTGCTGACGTGCCGTCACCTCGATGTCGTCCGCCAGGACGTAGACCGTGCCCAGAACGGCCAGTACGGCGGCGGATCCGGCCAGCAGTGCCACGCGCACCGCGCGTCGCGTCTCCCGGCGGAAGATCCACAGGACGACGACGACACCGGCCACGGCATTGACCGCGCCCACCACCAGCGCTCCCTTGAGCTGCCCGAAGGTGGGCAGGAGCAGCAGCGGGAAGCACAGCCCGCCGACCAGCGCCCCCACGTAGTCCGCGGCGAACATGTCGGCGACCGCGCTGCCCGCCTCCTGCCGCCGGATCCGCTGGAGCAGCGTCATCAGCAGCGGTATCTCCGCCCCGATGAGGAGTCCGACGACGAACGACATCGCCACCATGGCCGGCATGTAGATCCGCAGCCAGGCGAACGTCACGTACAGGACGAGCACCGACAGGCCGCCGACGAGCGCCAGCACGCCCTCCAGCAGGGCGAAGGCCCCGACCGCGCGTCGCTGCAGCGGCTTCGCGGCCAGGGAACCGATGCCCATGGCGAACACCATGACGGAGATGACCACGGAGGTCTGTGTCACGGAGTTGCCGATGAGGTAACTGCCCAGCGCGGTCAGCGCCAGCTCGTAGACCAGACCGCAGGCCGCACACACGAACACCGCGAGCAGGAGCAGGAAACGCGCCGCCCGAGAGTGCCTCGCGGGCGGCACCGCGACGGTGGGATCGGTGCGATCCAGTGCGGTGGTACTCACTGCGCGGGTCTCAGGAGACCGCGGCGCCGACCATGAAGGCCGTACCGATGTAGATGGCCGCCTGGACCCAGGCGGCGGGGTGGGGACGGCCGTCCTGGTCGTCGAGGACGGCGTGACCGAGGCGCCCGGGGGTCAGCAGCCCCATGACGCACGCGATCAGGGTCATCACGACGACCCCGGCCAGGCCGTACAGCAGGGTGCTGAACAGGCCGTATCCCAGGCCCTGTTCGGACTCGCTGGCCCGGATGGACTGGTCGATGACGAGGCCGATCGCGACCGTCTGGCCGGCGAGGAGGACGGCCGCGCCCCGGTTGCGCTCCGTCCACACCACATGGACCAGCTTGCCGGGGTGACGAGGTCGAGGGCGATGAACCCGACCGCCATCACCACGAAGCCGACCAGGCCGTAGAGCAGGGCAGTGCCTGCCGACTCGAAGATCTCTGCCACGGGGTGCCTTTCGAGGACTTCGGATGGGTGTACTGCGGTGGGCAGTGGTGTGGTGGGTGGCGGTCGGTCACTTGCCGGAGCCCGGGCCGCCGCCACGGAACGAGTCGCTGTCGGGATCCGGCCACACCGAGCTCAGATGCGACCGCCAGCGGTAGTAGCCGCCGCGGTAGTCGTCGACCTCGATCCGGCTGCCGCCCTGGTAGGGGCTGACCGCGACGATGTCGTCCCCGTAGCGGAGGAAGACCATGGTGCCGCTGCTGGTGCGGTCCTGCGCCGAGGCGTGCTTGTCGATCTCGTTCGCGACCGTGGTCACCGGGTCGGTCCGGTCGACGTAGCCCCCGCCGCCGGGCCGGTACTCCTTGCGGATCCAGCTCGACGGTACGGCGTTGGTGCCGGAGCCACCGGAACAGGCGGCGAGCGCCGCCGTGGCGAGGAACAGGACGCCGATGCGTCGGGCGGTCTTCAACGGACCTCCAGCCGGGTGTGCGTCGCCACGATCGTGCGGCTCTGCGGATAGGTGTGCCAGGTACGCCAGCTCGGTCCGGTGTCGCGCCACTCGACGGTCAGCGCGGTGACCGCTTCCGGCGAGCCGGGGAAGACGCCGCACAGCGCCTGCGGGTGTGCCTCCGCTCGACCGCGTATCCCCGCCACCCGAGTGCTGAACTCGCCTGCGGGGAAACTCCGGACGCGGGCGCCGAAGCGGTAGTTCCAGCCGTCGACCTCGTGCTCCGCCGTGTCCGGCAGGCCTCCCTCGACGCCGGGCAGACAGGCCACGGTCTCCCGGACCGGCCCCGCGAAGACCTGATGCGAGGCACCCAGGAGCCGGAGCTGCACATCGAGCCCTCCGACGGTCAGATCCCGTACGGCCAGCGCGGTGTACGGGGGATGACCGAGCGCGAACGAGAGCTGGTCGGCGTCGGTGTCGAGATAGGGCGTGGCGAGTGCTATGCCGCTCATCCGGCGCGGCCCCAGCACATCCCCCGCGCGCCCACGACGGAACGCGCACACCGCAGCTTCAACGAACTTCCCCCGAGTTGGACCATGCAGAACGCCGCTGAGTATGGCATACGGGTGATGGGCTGCGAGGCGGGGGCAGCGGCCCGGGGATTACGGCACGAGCGAGCGCGTGCGCGGGTTCTGCGGCGCGCTCGCGTCGCTCGTTCAGGAAACCGGTTCCGTGGCGGTGGCGGTGTCCGGTACGGGGTCAGGTGCGGTGGTGAGAGTCGTCAGCCGTCTCGCCGCTTCGGCGTTGAGGCGCCGGAAGTCCGCGGCCTGCGTGGGGTGGCGTTCGATCCAGTCGACGGTGGCCTGCTCATACAGACTTCGATGGGTTTCCGATCGGCCCACCTGACGGTCGCACACGGCCGTGGCGACGGCGAGCGCGATGGCCTGGTCCCGGGACAGGGCGCTCGCCCGGGCGCGGGCGTCCTCGGGAGTGGCGAAGGCGTGGCCCCGGCCCTTTACGCAAGTGCTCCAGCGGGCGGTGGCCTCCCTGTACTCGGGGCTCCCCGTGACCGCCTGCTCCACGGGGCGGAAGCGGGCGTGTACGAAGGTGTCGGCGCGGAGCCATTTCTCGTAGTCGCCGAACAGTCTGGTGCGGGCCTGCGCGAAGCACCCGGCCGTGGGGTGCTCCATGATGCCCACTCCGGGGACGTCGACCTTGATCCTGTCCTGTCCGGACGGCCCCATCAGGGCGTCGGCCCAGGCGGCTCGCCGCTGTGGGGGCAGTTGGGCGAGGTAGGCCTGCTCCTGGCGCTCCGCACGGGAGGCCGGCAGCGGGGCGGAGTCGGCGGCCGGGCCGAAGCCCTCCCGCCGGGAGCGGGGCACGTCATCCAGTGTCAGGTCCCAGTACCTCCTCGCAGTCTCGGCCCGCAGTTCGGCCGGGTCGGTGGAGTCGTAGAAGAAGGAGAAGCCCTGGCGGGCCATGCAGTCCTGCACCAGGGCCCGTTCCGCGTCGGCGAGCAGCGCCCTTGTCCCGGCGGGCAGTTCGAGGTCGCCCGGCCGCACGGACGCCTGGTCGGGGCTGGGCGCGGGGGCCGGCGGGGAGGAGCAGGCGACGGCCGTGAGGACGAGTGGGGCGGCTGCGAGGAGGCGGATCAGGGCTCGGGCGGTACCGCTGCGCGTCATGGGGTCCTTCCAGTACCCGTGGCGGACGTGCGGGCGGCGCGAAGACACGGCTCGCGCCGCCCGCATCTGAACACCGCGTCTCTCAGCAGGCGGACACCTTGCTGAGAGACGCCAGTTGCTCGGCCGGGCGGTGCTGGTACCACAGAGTGCCGGGCCGGGAGCAGGCGTAGACGGAGCTACTGGTCCGGTTGGGCTGGTAGTGGAGCTTCATGGCGTACGACGACATGCGGTTGAAGGAGGAGTTGTCGGCCTGGTACACGGTCCCGGGCACGAGGTTGGAGTGCCAGCTGAACTTCTCCCAGAACCCTGTGTGGTTGGGGCCGGTCCAGACGCAGTAGTTGCCGGACGGGCAGTCGTGCGGGACCGCCTGTGCGGGGGCGGCGGTGAGGACGCCGCCGGCGAGCAGCGCGGCGACGACGGACGCCACGGAAACAGCTTTCTTGATCATGGGTCACCTCGGTTGACGCAGAAACGGAAAGGCCCGGCGGCTGGGCGTCGGGCGAGATCGATGGTGGGACCCGTTCTTCCGGGGTGGCAACGGCCGCCGGCTGTCCCGGACAGGACTTTCGACGTCCGCGCTGTTCGGACGCGCGTCCGGACGCTGTCCCGGACAGGCCGACTGAGCCGCCACCCGGCAAAGACCCGCCCGGGTGGCGGCTGTCCGTGTGGGTCAGGCTGTCAGGCGGTGCTTGGCCGAGGGCTGTTGGCCGACGCGGTCGACCACCGCGCGCCGGAGGACCGCGCTGGTGTGGAAGAGGACGCCGGGCCGGCCGTTGCGATCGGCAGGTACTACCGCCCGGTTCCGTGCGCATCCGCCTCCTCGCTCGGCGCGCGCAGCCGGGCACGGGCCCGGGGCAGGCGGGAGCGCACGGTGCCGACCGACACGCCCAGGGCCTTGGCCGCCTGACGGTGATCCAGGCCCTCGCACCCGCACAGCGCCGGCACCTCGCGGTCCTGCCGCCGCAGCCGCCGGGCGTCGTCCACGCGGGTGGCGGCCGTCACATGTGGCGCTTCCCCGCCGAGTATGTTGAGGGCATGTACTCGACGCGGGTTTCAGGGCGGGTCAACGCCTCGCGTGCGGCGGTGTACCGGGCGCTGGTGGACGCGCAGGCCATCGCTCAGTGGCGGGTGCCGGACGGAATGCGCAGCGAGGTGCACGAGTTCGAGGCCCGTGAGGGTGGCAGGTTCCGTGTGTCGCTCACGTACGACATGCCGGGCGCGGCCGGCAAGACGAGCCGCCACACCGACACTTACCACGGCCACTTCGCGAAGCTCGTGCCCGATGAGCAGGTGGTGGAGGTCCTCGAGTTCGAGACGGCGGACCCCGCCCTGCGCGGCACGATGACGATGACCACCACGCTCACCGACGCGGACGGTGGCACGGACGTCGTCGTGGTGCACGAGGGGATTCCCGACGCCGTACCCGCCGCGGACAACGAGACGGGCACGCGCATGGCGCTGGCGAAGCTCGCCAGGCTGGTGGAGTCGGGCGAGCTTCGTGCGGGCTGAGGGATTCGGGCCGAGAGATTTGGGCTGAGAGGGATTGGGCTGAGGGATTCGGGCTGACGGACCGTCCGGCGGCTTGTCGGTCCTGCGGGACCGGTCCGGCGGCGCGTCGGTCCTCAGCGGGCCCCGGTCCAGTTGTGCGCCACGTCCACCACGATGCGGTCCGTCAGCACCAGTACCCGGAAGGGCAGCCGCGCCCGCACTCCGAGTCCGACCTGCGTCTCGCCCTCGAAGCTGGCCGCGAAGCGCGCGTCCCGGAAGGTGCGGTATCCCGTGAGATCCACGCCCGGCAGCGGGCGGCCCGCCCGACCGGGGTACGTCGGCTCGCCGGTTTCGGGGTCGTAGGCGGGTGCGGTCACCCGTACTTCGAGGATGGCTCCGCCGCTCACCGGAATCGGGTGGCCCGATCCGTCCTGGTGGAGCTGGTCGACGTACCTGACCGAGTAGCCGAGCCCGCTGGTGCCCGCGCCGGGGATGTCGACGACCATCCGGTCATAGCAGGCCTGGCGGCCGGTCCTGATGTTCGTGACCGGCTCGGTCGTGCTGACGGTGCGGGTCTTGGCCGTGCTGCCCCAGCCCGTCGGACACGCCGTGGCCGGCGCGGTGGCGGCGCGGGCCGAGGTGGCCTGTGCCGGGGCGGCCTGGGCCGGAGTGGCCGCGACCGCCGACGTGGCGCCCATGAGCGCGAGCGCCACCCACACCGTCCCCTTCACTGTTCCTTTTCGCGCCATTGCATCCCCAAGGTGTGCATGTTGGTGATATCTGCTGAGACAACCGGGATAGCCGAAAGGTTGCACTTGGTGATCACGCGTTGTCATGCCTCGGGGGCAGGCGCAAACCCCCGAGGATGCTCGCGCCGAGAGAGGGACGAGCTCTCGGGGGTTGTGCCGGTCGGGGTCAGGACGGTCCGGGCTTGATGCGTCCGCGCCACCCTCCGGTTTCGCCTCCACGCTGCTCGATGAAGTCCTTGAACCGCCGCATGTCGCCCTTGATGCGCCGGTCGATAACCCCTGCCATGTCCGCGGTCTTCTCCGCGGCGCCCGTGGGTTCGACGTCCATCACCAGTTCCACGCGGGTGTGCGTGTCGTCCACGCGCTGGAAGCGAACGGAGCCCTTCTGCTGGGTCTCACCCGAGGTGGTACGCCAGGTGATCCGCTCGTCGGGGAGCTGGTCGACGATCTCGGTGTCGAACTCCCGGCGTACTCCGCCGATCTTGGTGGTCCAGTGGTTGTGGCGGTCGTCGAGCTGCCTGACCTCCTCGACGCCCTCCATGAAGTTGGGGAACTCCTCGAACTGGGTCCACTGGTTGTAGGCGGTGTGCAGGGGGACCTCGACCTCTACTGCTTCCTTGACCGTGCTCATGTCCGACCTCCTTGGCGATCGAGTGCGGCGGGCCGCGGGCCCGCCGTGCGGATCTCGGAACAGTGCAGCGAGTACCCGGGGAGCGCGACTTGACAGCAGGGAACCTGAACGAGTCGCTGTACGTGGTGGCGGCCGCACCGGGCGTTGCGGTCGCCCTGCCCTTTCATGCGTGCGGTGCCATTTGGCTCGGCGTATCGGTGTGTACGACGCTGTATTCCGTGCGCACACCGCGCCACTCGTCGGCTCCGTGCCGACCGACGTCGTTCCGGGAGGGAATGTCCGCATGATCATCTTCGGCACCAAGGGATACCTGTACCAGATCGCGATACTGACGCTGCTGTGCGGCAGTTGCGGCAACCCCGCCGCACACACGCTCAGGAAGCGCGTCACGAAGTTCACGCTGTTCTTCGTGCCGCTGTTCCCCTTCTCGACGAAGTACTCGACCCAGTGCACCTTCTGCGGTGCGGAACAGAGGGTGACCAAGGAGCAGGCGGAGCAGTTGCAGGCGCAGGCGGCGGGCGGGCAGGGTGGTCGGCCGTACGGGCAGCCGCAGCAGCAGCCGTACCAGTCCTGAAGCCAGAGGCCTCCGCCCCGCCGGGAGGCACGGCGTCGGCCGAGGCGCCGCCGAGCGGGTCAGGCCCCGGTCGACTCCCGGGCGATGGCGTCGAAGCGGGCGCCCATCTGCTCGGCCAGGGCCTTGGCGGCCGACAGCGGGCGGACCATGACCATGAGCTCCGCGATCCTCCCGTCCTCGTTCATGCGCAGGAAGTCGCAGCCCTGGAGCTGCTTCCCGGCGACCGTCGCGGTGAAGACCAGGGCGTGGTCGCGGGCGTCGGGGGCGCCGATCTCCCGCTCGTAGGAGAAGTCCTCGAAGACCTCGGAGACGGCGCGCAGGATCGCCGTCGTGATGGCCTTGCCGGTGTACGGCTTGAAGACGACGGGGCTGGTGAAGACGACGTCGTCGGCCAGCAGGGCCTCCACGGCGTCGATGTCCTTGTTCTCGACCGCCTGACGGAACGGATGCATCCGGCTCACCTCGGGCATTCGGATAGTCAACGAATTGAATAGGTGCGAGGTTAGGGGTGGGGGTCCGGCATGTCCAGGGTTTGGTACTCAACTCGTTGAGTAGTCAACGCGGTGCTAGCGTGGCGCGATGGCATTGCGCAACGCGGTGATGGCCGCACTGCTGGAGGGCGAGGCGTCCGGGTACGACCTCGCGAAGGCGTTCGACGCCTCCGTCGCCAACTTCTGGACGGCCACCCCTCAGCAGCTCTACCGGGAGCTGGAACGCATGGAGGGCGAGGGCCTCGTCGCCGCCCGTGTGGTCGAGCAGGAGCGGCGGCCCAACAAGCGGCTGTTCTCCCTCACCGAGGCCGGCCTCGCGGCCGTACGGACCTACGTCGCCGAGCCGCCCGCCCGGCCGACCGCCATCCGGGACGAGCTGATGGTCAAGGTCCAGTGCGCCGATGTCGGCGACATCGAGGCCGTGCGCGCGGCGATCGCCGAGCGCGGGGAGTGGGCCGCCGCCAAGCTGGCCCGCTACGAACGGCTCCGGGAGCGGATGCTGGGCGGGCGCACGGAGGACGAGTACTTCGCGCAGGCCGAGCGGATCGGCCCGTATCTCACGCTGCTGCGGGGGATGTCCTTCGAGCGGGAGAACCTGCGCTGGTGCGAGCTGGCGTTGGTGCGGTTGGAGGAGCGCGCGGGCGTGCGCTAGACGTCGGCGTCCCCGGGGCGTCCGCACACGTGCGTGCCGTCGCTTGGAGCCTGTCGACGTACCTGCGCCCCCTCCTGCTGCACGACCTGCGCGAGGTCCACGTCAGGGCGTCTGAGGTCTCCCTGGACTGGGAGCTGGTCGCCCGGGCGGCCCAGGCGACCGCCGACGAACGGCTCCTGGACCTCGTACGCCAGTGCCACCCCGACACCCTGCGCCAGCTGCGCTGGGCGAACGCCAGCCTCAAGGGCAACGCGCCCCAGGTGCTGACGAGTTGAGGCCGACGCTCACCCCTGGTGCACCCGGTCCACCAGGATGTCGATCACCAGGGGGGTGCGCGGGCCGAAGCTCAGCAGGACGCCGTCTTCGAGGGTCACGACACGGCGGTTCAGGCCGGCCGGCGTCTCACGGATGCCCGGCACGTCGAGCAGGCCCTCGACGCCGCCGACCGACTCCAGGCCCTTGCTCATCATCAGGATCACGTCCGGCTGGGCCTTGATGAGGGCCTCGCTGGTCAGGGGCGTGAACGGCTTGTCCAGGCCGGACTCGACGCCCGCGTCCACCGCGCCGGCGGCGTCGATCAGCGAGTCGGCCCCGGAGCCCTTGCCGCCCATGAGGTACACGGCCGCACTGCCGCGCATGTAGAGGAAGGCCACCGTCGGCCGGCTGCCCTCGGGGACCGCCGCACGGGCCGCCGCGAGGTCCTTGTCGATCCGGGAGTTGAGGGCCCTGCCCGCCTCCGGGACGCCGAGGGCCTCGGCGACGCGGGTGGTGCGCGTCGAGACGTCGGCCAGTTCGGTGGCCGGATCGAGCACGACGACGGGGACACCGGCGGCACGGATCTGGTCGATCGCCTCCTTCGGGCCGGTGTCCGTGTCGGCGAGCACGACGGTGGGACGCAGGGACAGCACGCTCTCCGCGCTCACGTCGTGCGCCTTGGTGACCAGGGGGAGGTCCTTCGCCTCCTCGAACGTGGCCGTGATGTCGCGGCCGACGACCCGGTCGCCCAGTCCGAGGGTGAAGACGGTCTCCGCCACACCGCCGTTGAGCGGCAGGATCCGGGAGGCGTCCTCGACGGTCACCTCCCGTCCGTCGGAGGACTCGACCGTGACGGGCAACTCCGGTGTCGGCGGCTCCCCCTGGAGCGGCACGAGGGAGTTCTTCGCGAGCTGCTTCTGCGCCGCCACGGCACGCTCGCTCGCGGAGCCCGGGGACGTGTCCGCCCCCGTGGAACCGGCACCGCCCCCGCAGGCCGCCGTCAGCAGCGCGAGGGCCAGGGCGAGGACGACGGCGCCCCGCCGGTGCGACGGGCGGCGACGGGGTCTTCCGGAAGTGCGCATGGAATCGGCCTTTCCTCTCTGCCGGCTCTCTCAGTTGAGCAATAGTTTAGGTTAGGCTCTCCTAAGTTATCGTGTGGTGGGGGTGTTCCATGACATGGCCAAGTGACCTGCGGAATCGGCGAGTTGGGCGGTTCGGCGTGGCCGCCGCATCGGTCGCGGTGCTGACAGCGACCTCCCCGGCGGTCGCCGCCGGGACGTCGGCCACCGGGCCCGAGGGGCAGAAACTCACCGTCTCCAAGGCGTCCGGCCTCGATCCGGCGGGCGAGACGGTGACCGTGTCCGGCTCCGGCTACAACACCGAGAAGGGCATCTACGTCGCCTTCTGCGTGGACAACGGAGCCGGCAGGACCCCCACGCCCTGCGTGGGCGGAGTGGACATGTCCGGCGAGTCCGGGGCGTCCGCGTGGGTCTCCTCCAACCCGCCGTCGTACGGGGAGGGGCTCGCGAAGCCGTACCAGGGCAGCGGGCACAAGGGCTCGTTCTCCGTGCGGATCAAGGTGCGGGCGAAGGACGCGAACACCGACTGCACCAAGTCCGGCATCACCTGCGCGGTCATCACCCGCAACGACCACACGCGGGGCGGTGACCAGAGCCAGACGGTACGGGTTCCGGTCACGTTCGGCGGAAGTGGCGGGGGTGCGGCTGCCGGTGACGCGCCGTCGGCCACGCCGAGTGCGTCCACCACCACCGGCGGCGGCGAGAAGACGTCGAAGGGCCCGCTGGCCAGTACCGGCTCGGACCTCGCGGTGCCGCTCGGGCTCACCGCCGCCGGGCTGGTCGCCGCCGGGACCGGCACCTGGTTCTGGGCGCGGCGGCGGCGCACGGGACATGCGGGCTGACGTCGACATCAGCGGCGTACTGCACAGAGAGGCATGGATGTGAAGGCGAAGAGATCCGGTGCCGTCGTCCTGACCGGCGCTGCCCTGTTCGGGCTGCTGGGTCCGGGCGTGGCGGTCGCGCGGGACGGGGACGTGTTCTCGCGTACGGTGTCCGGCGGCTACGCGAGCTGGGCGACGACCGCCACCGCGCTCACGGACCACGGCGTGTCCCTGGTCGCCGGTGAGGGAGCGCGGGGTTCCGCGCACCGGACCTGGTTCCCGGCCGCCGGTGGGGGAGCGGACCCGGAAACCGGCGTCGCGGACGTCGAGTTCGACGGCACGGCCCGGCTCGCGCGATCGACGGATCCCGACGACCAGTTGGTTCTCGGAGGCCTGCGGCTGCGGCTGGCGGACGGTGGGGGAGCGCTGTACGCCCGTACCGAACTCGACGGCGAGAGGCGCGAGATCGCCCTGGCGGACGTGGAGCCGGGCGCCGCCGCACCCGCCGTACGTGACGGCGGCGTCACGTGGACCGGACTGCGGGCCGCCCTCACGGACGAGGGTGCCCGGCTGCTGGCCGCCTGGAGCGGGCGGGAGTTCGCGGCGGGGGACGCCTTGGGCCTGTTGGACCTGACGGTGGGTACGGGCGGCGGGGCCACGCCGTCACCCGCACGGCCGGACACCCCGGCGGAGAGCCCCGCGCCGCAGCCTGCCCCGACGGCCACCGCGACGCCCGTCGGCCCGGACGAGGGGCACCACAACCGGCCCACTGCGGCGGTGGCGCACCGGACGCTGACCGCCGGTGGCGAACAGGAGGTCACCGGTGAGGGCTTCGCGCCCGGTGCGGTGGTCCTCGTCGCGATCGACGGCGACACCCGGTACCAGGCGGTCGCCGACGAACGGGGCCGGGTCGGCCGGACCTTCCCCGTGTACGCCAGTGCCGCCGAGGGTGAGCACGCCGCCGAGCTGTACACCGTGACCGGCGAACAGGGCAGAGCTGTCGCTCGGTTCGACGTACGCGGAGTGGACTGACCGCGTGTTACCGGACTTACCCCCGCAAGGAGCGGGCCCGTGCACGGGTCCGCTCCTCGGCATGCCCAAATGCCCTGAGACAAGCGCGAGTTGGGTTTCTTTGCCGCCCATTGACAGAAGCCTGAACCGTCTACTTAGGTTTGCCTTGCCTAAGTTGGGCCTTCCCATCGAGAAAGGTGCTCGCACCCCATGAGATCTGTTCTCTCCGCCCGTACCACAGCCCGTGCCGGTCTCGCCGTCGCCGCCTCCGCCGCCCTCACCCTGGGCCTGGCCACCTCGGCCTCCGCCGCCACCGCCACCCGCACCGTCGTCGACGGCGGCACCACCTACAACCTGTCGCTGACCAGCCCCGGCACGGCCGCGGCCGCCGGTCAGGTCATCACCGTCTCCGGCTCCGGCTACAACACCGGCCAGGGCATCTACGTCGGCCTGTGCGTGGTCGACGGCGCGCCCGGCGTGAACAAGCCGACCCCGTGCCTGGGCGGCCAGGACGAGACCGGCTCGACGGGTGCCTCGCACTGGGTGAACAACACCTTCGGCGGCATGTTCGCCAACAGCTCCAAGTTCGGCACCGGCGGCACCTTCAGCGTGCAGATCTACGTCAAGGCCACCCTCGACGACGGCAGCGTCTGCGGCGAGGACGTCACGTGCGCCGTGGTCACCCGCGCCGACCACTTCGACAGCGGCGACCGCAAGTACGACGTCCACGTCCCCATCACCTTCCAGTAACCGCCGACCGGCCGGGCCCGCGGGCCCGGGCCCGGCCTTCGGCGTCCCCCGGGGTGCCGATCACGCCCCACACGCGAGGAACTCCCCATGACTGACGACACGACGGACCGGAACCGGGCGGACACACCGGCCAGACCCCGGCTCAGACGCCCCGCCGCGCTCCTCGGTGCCGCCGCCCTGGTGGCCGCCGGCGCGACGGCCGTGACGGTCGGCTCGCCCGCACAGGCCGCCGACACCCCGAGGACGGCCCTCGGCAAGGACGGCCAGAAGCTCACGGTCTCCGCCTCCGCGAACCTGGACCCGGACGGCGAGACGCTCCGCGTCACCGGCGAGGGCTACGACGCGACCAAGGGCATCTACGTCGCCCTGTGCAAGGACAACGGCGACAACCGCATCCCCACCCCCTGCCTCGGCGGCGCCGACCAGACCGGTGGCAGCGGCGCGTCGAAGTGGATCGTGCCCGAGGGCGACCCCAACGAGGGTGAGCTCACCGAGACCTACGGCGACGGCGGCACCTTCGACGTCGAGATCGAGGTCAAGGCCGAGGACGGCGGCCTCGACTGCACGCAGGTCGCCTGCTCGGTCGTCACCCGCGTCGACCACCGTGCCGCCGGCGACCGCTCCCAGGACGTCCGCGTTCCCGTCGCCTTCGAGGGCCAGGACCCCGGCGACGGCGACGGGGGCGACGGCGTGGACGTACCCGCCGGCACCGTCAGCTACGTACAGTCCGCCGAGTACACCACCGCGGGCCAGCCGCTCGACGTGCTGCTGCACCCCGACTCCGGGAAGCTGTACGTCGGTTCCGAGAACGTCCCCGACACCTCGGACGTCAACGAGGCGGGCCTGTACGTCCTCGACCCCGCCGACGGCACAGTGCGCGGCCACATCGCCCAGGCGCCGGGATCCACCGGCACGATGGCCGCCCGCCCGGTCCACCGGATCATCGCGCCGCTCGCCGGCGACGGCGTCGTCTTCCAGTACCCGGTGCGCGGCATCGGCACCGCCAAGGACGGCGACACCGCGGCGAAGGGCGTCTGGCCGCCCGGCGGCACCGTCACGGCCGTCGGCCCCGGCACCGAGGCGTCCACCGTGCTCATCGCCCAGGGCGCCGCCCTGTCCGAGGTCGAGTACGCCACCGGTACGGTCCGCCGCACCCTCACCCTCGACGGCGCGAGCGCCGGGCTCGGCGTGGACGGCGCCCGCGGTGTCGTCTGGTCCGGCGACGCGACGGGCGGTCAGCTGCGCCGCGTCGACACCCGCTCCTTCACCGTCACCGCCACCGCCGACCTCCCCGCGGACATCCTCACCTTCGTCGAGGTGGACCCGCAGACCGGCAACGTGTGGGTCGGCACCGGGTACGCCGTGCTCGTCTTCGACAAGGACGGCAAGCGGCTCGCCGAGTTGAAGGGCCGCGACCGGCCCATGGCGGTCGCCTTCGACGCGACCACCGGGGCGGCCTTCGTCCTGCGGGGCGACTACGGCTCCGGGGAGGACGGCTCGGACAACGTGGGCTCCCTCGACGTGTACGGCACCGCGACGTTCGAGCAGACCGCGCAGCCCGTCGCACTGCCCGGCACCCGCTACACCAACCGGGCGGGCGTCGCCGTCACCCCGGGAGCAGCCTCCGTCTATCTCACCAACTGGGCGGAGAGCGAGGTCGTCAGGCTCGACCGCCGGATGTCCCCGAAGCTGACCCAGGCCCCCACCGACCAGTCCGTCACCGCCGGTGACAAGGTGACGCTGGTCGCCGCAGCCGACGGCACGCCGAAGCCGACCCCGCGCTGGCAGGTCAGCCCCGACGGCGGCCAGACCTGGTCCACCGTCGAGGGGGCGACGGAGAACGCCTACTCCTTCACCGCCAAGGAAGCGCACGACGGCTACCGCTATCGCGCCGAGTTCACCAACTCCGTCGGCACGACCCGGACTTCGCCCATCACTCTGACGGTCGCGGCGGCCGGTGGCGGCGACGACGGCGGTGACGGCGGGCAGGAGACCAAGCCGTCCGGCACCAAGACCGTGACCGGCCCCGAGGGCCAGAAGCTCACCGTGACCCCGGTGAACAACCTGGCCACCGCGGACCAGACCCTGACGGTCACCGGCTCCGGCTACGACGTCGACAAGGGCATCTACGTCGCCCTGTGTGTCGACAACGGCGCCGGCGAACTGCCCACGCCGTGCGTCGGCGGCGTCGACATGACCGGCACCTCGCACTCCTCGGCATGGATCTCGTCCAACCCGCCGGACTACGGCGAGGACCTGGCGATCCCGTACGGCGAGGGCGGCACGTTCCAGGTGGAGCTGACCGTCGACGCGAAGGACGAGTTCACCGACTGCTTCAAGGCGAAGTGCGTGCTCGCCACCCGCGCCGACCACACTCTCTCCGGTGACCGCTCCCAGGACGTGAAGGTCCCGGTCAGCTTCGTCGGCCAGGACCCCGTCGACACCGACGACGGCACCGGCGACGGCGGCGGCACGGGCGGCACCGACTCCGGCGGTGGCGCGTCCGGCGGCAGCACCACCGGCGGGACGGGCACGGGCGGCACCGGCACGACCACCACCTCCGGCGGCAGCCTCGCCTCCACCGGTACGACGGTCGGCACCGCGGCCGCCCTCGCCGCGCTGCTCACGGCAACCGGCTGGTACGTGCACCGGCGCGCCCGGGGGAGGGGAGCGGCGGTCGAGTCACGGGCCGACTGACCGCGAGGCACATCGAGATGGCGCCCCGCACTCCGTTTCCGGCGGGGCGCCACCGCCGTCACCAGCTCTCGTAACCGGGCGAGGCCCCCTCCGGGACCCGCGCCTGCCCACGTGCCGTGCGCAACCGGAGCGCCAGCAGCGGAAAGGCCAGCACGGAGATCATCGCCGCGCCGACGAGCGCGGCCGCCTCGCCCGCCTCCACGACCCGCTCCTCCAGCCCGATGGTGGTGATGGCCACGACGAGGGGCAGACACGTCGAGGAGTACAAGGACAGCGCGGCACGCTCGCTCCGCCCCTGGTCGCGCGGCGCGAGCAGGTACACCGGCAGCCCGCGCACGACGAGAAACAGCAGCAGGAAGACCGGCAGCAGCGCCAGCGCCCGGCCGCCGTCGAGCAGCGAGGCGAGGTCGAACTCGACACCGGTGACGACGAAGAACAGCGGCACGAGGAAGCCAAAACCCATCGCCTCGACCCTGCCGAGGATCTCCTCGCCACTGTCGGGTGCCGCCCCCTGCAGAAACAGGCGGGTGAGCATCCCCGCCGCGAAGGCGCCGAGCAGGCTGTCCAGGCCGAACGCGTATGCCAGAGCGAGCATCGCGGCCAGCAGCAGCATCACGAAGCGCACCGCGAACTGACCGCTGCTGTGCAGGGTTGCCGCGATGACATGCGAGAACCACGGCGGCCGTGGCCGCAGCGCCCAGAACACCGCCGCGGCCGTGACGGCGGCGAAGCCCACGAGCAGCACGGCGGACTCACCGGGCCCGCTTCCGCCGAGCAGCAGCGCCATGGCGATCACGGGGCCGAACTCGCCGACCGCCCCGAACGCCATCACCACCGTGCCGAACCGGCCGTGCAGATCGCCGCTGTCACGCAGGATCGGCAGGATCGTGCCGAGCGCGGTGCTGGTCAGCGCCGTACCGATGACGAAGCTCTTGTCGGCGTCCGCGCCGCTGAGGGCGAACGCCAGGCCCAGGCCCAGCGCCAGCGAGACCACCCAGGCCCACATCGAGCGGCGCAGCGTGTCCCCGCGTACCGCCGCGAACTCGATCTCGTAGCCGGCCAGAAAGATCAGCATGCACAGGCCGAGATCCGCCAGCGTGTCGATCACCCGCTCCTCTTGGACCCAGCCGAGCAGGTCCGGTCCGATGAGGATGCCGAGCACGATCTCGAAGATGACCAGGGGCACGCGGATCCAGCGGCCCAGACCATAGGCGAGCAGCGGAGCGAGCACGGCGACGGCCATGATCAGGACGAGGGTCCCCGGGTGTGACATAACGGGCATTCTTTATGACGTGCCGTCGTCCTTTCGTGGCGACTCGCGCCCGCGCACGACCTGGGTGACGACGAAGGACACGACCGCAGAGGCGATGATCAGCGGCATCTGGTTGTACGCGTCGTCGCCCATCAGCAGGACGGTGAGCACCGCGCTGGACAGCGGCAGCCCCATGATCGCGGCCGACCCGGCCGCCATCCCGAGCGCCAGGGCCGGAGTCACGCCGAGCCCCGGCAGCCCGGAGCACGCCATCGCCGTCGCCGCGCCCAGCAGGACCGCCGGGAAGACCGGACCGCCGCGCAGGCTGCCCAACGCGATGCCCCACGCCAGCCCTTTGCACAGCACGAGCACGACGAGGCCGGCCACCGGAAAGTCGTGCGGCTGCGCGGCCAGTTGCCCGAGCTCGGCCTGGCCGGACAGCGCCGCCTCCTGCGGCGGGCGGCCGGTGATCAAGGCGTACGCGGTCAGACACACACCGACCGCGGTGGCGCACACGACGGTGCGCACGGCGGTGTGCCGGCCGGTCCAGCGCAGGGTCCGGTACCCCAGCCCGCGCGCCAGCGCGACGACCACGGCGACCAGCGCCGCCGCCGGCAGGCCCCACAGGAAGTCGCCCGCGTCCGGGTTGACGTCCGCCGGCACGGTGGGCAGGGAGAGCGCACCGGTCTCCAGACCGGTCCAGTGGCCGAAACCGGTGAAGACCAGCGCCCCCGCCGCGCTCGCGACCAGACAGGGCAGCAGCACCATCACCAGCCGGGGCCCGCCGAGCCCGGCCGCCTCGATCACGAGTACGGCGGCCACCACCGGCCCGCCCAGGATGGTGGAGATCGCGGCCGTGGAACCCGCGCCGGCGCATACCGCCGTCGACCTGGGATCCGTGACCTGGCCGGTCCACCGCAGGGTGAGCAGGGCGAGCCCGCTGCCGACCGCCATCAGCGGTGCCTCCGGGCCGAGGACCACACCGAGCGGGAGCGTCGTGAGCGTCGCCAGCACCACACCGGGCAGCGCGCGCGGACCGATCGGCGGGCCGCCGCCGAATCCGTGCACCGGAATGTGCCCACCCCCGCCCGGCAGCCGGGTCACGATCGGTGCCACGATCAACCCGGCGAGCAGCAGCGCGGGCAACGGCCACCACCACGGCGCACCGTCGTATCCGACCGCATCGGGCAGCGTCTCCCACACCCAGCGCTGGAGTTTGTGCTGAGCGGCGACGAAGAAGAAACAGGCGACCGAGACCGGAACACCGAGCACCGCGCTGCGCAGCAGCAGACTCAGGTAACCGCGGCTCAGCAGGGTCTGCCGGAGGTTGGGCTCGGCCTCGGCCGCGGCGGACGATGTCGAAGCGGAGCCGGGGCCGGAGGCCGGCTCGGGGGCCGCACCGTCAGACGCCACGACGCGCGGCACCTCGGTCGGCCATGGCGACCGGCGTATGGACGGCCGCCCTGATCCGCAGAGCGGGAGGGGCGGCGACCGGGGCCGGAACACCTACGGTCCCGTACGACATCTGCTCGGGGCCGGGGGACTGGTTCGGGGGCTGCACGATCGGCCTCCTCGGGGCTGGCGGCTGCGCTATCCGTACCCCCCGACGGATGCGCCGCTGCCGCGCACTGGCCCGTTCGGGGCACGACGGCCACAACCGGGTTGGTACCGTGCGCCCTTGGACGAGGGGGAGTGGGCGGCGTATGACAGCGGACGTGTTCCACATCGGCGGGGACCTGACCGTGGGACGGCTGGGCTTCGGGGCGATGCGGCTGCCGACGGAGCCGGCCGCCGAGCGGCAGACCGGCCTCGCGGTGGCCCGCCGGGCGGTCGAACTGGGCGTCACCCTCATCGACACCGCCCACCTCTACGGCGGCGGCGCCAACGAGGAACTCCTCGCCGAAGCGCTGCACCCCTACCCGGCCGACCTGCTGATCACCACGAAGGTCGGCGTCGCCCGCACCGGCCCCGACGGCGACTGGCGCCTCGACGGCCGTCCGGCCGTCCTGCGCGACCAGGTCGACCAGGCCCTGTGCCGACTGCGCGTCGAACGGCTCGAACTGCTCCAACTGCACCGCATCGACCCGGACACCCCACTGGCCGAACAGCTCGGCACACTGCGGGAGTTGCAGACCGAGGGCAAGATCGCCCGGATCGGCCTGTCGGAGGTCACCGTCGACCAGCTCGACCAGGCGCGCGCCGTCGTCGACGTCGTGAGCGTGCAGAACCGGTACAGCCTCCTCGACCGGGAGTACGAACCGGTGCTCCGGGCCTGCGCGGCGGCGGGCATCGCGTTCCTGCCCTGGCGGCCGGTCGCGCACGGCACGTCCGGCGCGCACACGGAGATCGCCGCCGTCGCGGACGAACTCGCCGCCACGCCGACCCAGGTGGCGCTCGCCTGGCTGCTCGCCCACTCCCCGGTGATCTGCCCCATCCCCGGCACCGCCCGCATCGACCACCTCGAAGAGAACGTCGCCGCGGCCGGCCTCGATCTGTCCCCGGCCCAGCTCGCCCGCCTGGACAGCCTGAGCGAAGCGGCCTGACGGAGTCGGTGGGCGTGCGGCCGACGGCCCCTGAGCATGCGGGTGCCCCCGAGGACTGGGATCCTGAATCTGGCAGCGCTGCACCCGACCGCCTGAGGAACGACGGTGGTGATCGCCGTGACAGTGAGCCACTCCGAAGAGCGGGAGCCCGCGTGTTCGGGCGTGGACCCCGCCGGGGTCCCGTTTCTGCGTACCCGGCTGGCCCTGCCGACGAGGCCGCCCACGTTCCTGCGCCGCGAGCGCCTGGTCAAGCGCCTTGACCAGGCGTCACCGATGCCGTTGACCATGGTCAACGGCCCGGCCGGCGCCGGCAAGACCCTGCTGGTGGCCGACTGGGCCGCCGGCCTGGAGCAGCCGCCCGCCTGGCTGACCTGCGACCCGGCGGACCGCAATCCCGGCGTGTTCTGGGCCTACGTGCTGGAGGCGCTGCGCGCCGCCGGGGTGCCGGTGCCGTCCGAGGTCGGCCGTCCCGCGGGGGCGAGCCGCTTGGATCCCGGGCTGCCGGCCCGCCTCGCGGCAGGCCTTGCCGGCTCCGACCGCCGTGTGGTCCTCGTCCTCGACGAGTACGACCGTGTGACCACCCCCGAGATCGCGGAACAGCTGCGCTTCGTCCTCGACCACGCAGGCGCCGGACTCAGGCTGGTGCTCGTCACCCGCACCGAGCCGCTGCTGCCGCTGCACCGGTACCGGGTGTCGGGCCGGATGACGGAGATACGGAACGCGGATCTCGCCTTCACGCCCGAGGAAGCCGCGGAACTTCTGACCCGGCACGGTCTGTCCCTACCCGCGGGCGCCGTGCCCGCGCTGGTGCGGCGCACCCAGGGCTGGGCCGCCGGTCTGCGGCTGTGCGCCCTGGCGGCCCGGCAGAGCCCGGACCCCGAGACGTATCTCAAGGAGTTCGAGGCCGGTCGCAGCACGGTGGCCGACTTCCTGCTCGCCGAGGTGCTGGACAGGCAGGCGCCCGAGAGACAGGACCTGCTGCTGCGCGTCAGCGTCCTGGACCGGTTCTGCCCCGACCTCGTGAACGCGCTGACGCTGCGGTCCGACGCGGAGCGGGCGCTGGCGGAGCTGCACCGAGAGAACGTGTTCCTTCAGCACCTGGGCCATTCCTGGTACTGCCTGCACCCGCTGTTCGCGGAAATCCTCCGGGCCCATCTGCGCGAGCGTGCGCCCGGCCTGGCGGTCGAAACGGCGTCCACCCGAGGAAGATGTCGCTGGACGTCTGGAGGCCGGTCGCGATGACGGCCCCCCGGAGGAACACCATCGCCGCCACCCGCCGACCGGGACGCGGCGACGTGCTCATCTTCGCTCCGTTCCGCCGCAACCGGTGAACCGATGCGAGACCACCTCAGCGCGACGGCGACGCCCGCGGATCACCCTTCGTGGGTGATCCGGAGCCGTGCGGCGGGCGCGACGCTGGCCCGGTGGGCAGCGGATGGGCACCGCACACCGTTTCCGCCGGCGGTCCGGAAACGCCCCGGCCGGACCGCGCGAGGAGGAGCCATGACCGTTCCGCGTGGTCCGGCACCACAGGCCGGACCGGGACCCCCGGCCGACGCAACGGGTCCCGCCCGGGGCAGCGACCCCGCGGAAGTGCTGGGGCGCCTGGGCGGCTCGTGGACGTGGCTGCTCGGCTCGGCGCTGGCGACCCTGGTGCCGGGCGTCATCGTGCTGGTCTGGCCGGACGGGACGCTGCACGTGCTGTCCGTTCTCATCGGGCTGTACCTGCTCGTGATCGGGGCCTTCCGGTTCGTCGCCGTCTTCGCCGCGGAGCGCGGCGAGCGGTTGCCGGGGCTGCTGCTCGCGGTGCTGTACGTGCTGGCCGGGGTGCTGTGCCTGAGGCATCCACTGCAGACCATCGCCGCTCTGTCGCTGATCGTCGGGATCGTCTGGCTCGTCACGGGACTGCTGACCGCCTACGCGGCCGTCGCCGCCGAGTTCCTGCCCCACCGCGGCGTCGTCCTCGGCGCCGGGGTGCTGGGCGTCGTCGCCGGCATCGTCGTGCCGGCCCTGCCGGCCGAGTCGGCCGTCGCGCTGACCCGGCTGCTCGGCCTGTGGCTGGTGCTGCTCGGTCTGACCGAGCTGGCGGTCGCCTTCGCCTGGCGGGCCGCTTCGCGCAAGGCGGCCGAAGACGCCCGCGCGGATACGCCCACGGCGGCATGAGGTCCCCGGCCGGCGGCGGGCGCCCCGTCCGCCACACGGAGCCCCCGTCATCAGTCCGGCGGCCGCCGACCATTGAGGAGACCCCATGGCTCCGACACAGCCACCAGCACCCGCGCCCTCGGGTGGTGACGCGGGCAGCCGGATCGGCGTGACCGCCGAGGAGCACGCCGAATACCGCCGGCTGCGCCGTGCCGCCGACATGCGCCACCGCAAGGCCCGCTACGTCGGTGCGTCCGTCCTGCTTCTGGTCGCCCTGCTGCTGTCCCCGCTCGCCGTGGTCGCGACCTGGGTGCACGACGAGGTCGCCGACACCGACAGGTACGTGCGGACCGTGGCGCCGCTGGGCGCGGACCCGGCGGTGCAGTCGGCCGTCACCGACCGGCTGACCAACCGTGTCGTTGCCAATGTCGACGTGGAGGCGGTGACGAGGTGGCTGGGCGAGGCACTCGCGGATGCCGGGGCTCCGCCGGCCGTCGTGGACCGCTCCGAGGCGCTCGCCGGGCCGCTGCGTGCCGCCGTGACCAATGTCGTGCACCGCGTCGTGAACCGCGTGGTCACCAGCGACGTCTTCGAGGACGCGTGGGTGGCCGCCAACCGGCGCGCCCACACGGCGGTGGTGAACGTACTGACCGGAAGCCGGAGCGGAGCTGTGCGCGCCGAGCAGGACAAGGTCGTCCTGGACCTCGGCACCGTGGTCGACGAGGTCAAGAAGCGGCTCGTCGACGCGGGCTTCGAGAAGGCCTCGGCCATCCCCGGCCCCGACCGGCAGATCACCCTGTTCGAGAGCGACGAACTGTCCAAGGCGCAGGCCGGCATGCGGCTGCTGGACATCGTCGGCACGTGGCTGCCGGCGCTGACCGTCGTGCTCGCCGCCCTCGCCGTGTGGACCGCCCCGGCACACCGTGTGATGCTGCTGGTCACGGCCGTCGGCATCGCCGTGATGATGGCGCTGCTGCTGGTCACGCTGGCCGTCGTGCGCCGGGTCTACCTGGACGCCGTGCCCGCGGCGACGCTGCCTGCCGATGCCGCGACGGCGATCTACGACACCCTCGTGCGCTTCCTGCGGGACAGCACCCGCACCCTCCTGGTCGTCGCCGTGATCACCGCGCTCGCCGCCTACTTGTACGGCCCCGGGACCGTGGCCCGCGGTGTACGCGGCCTCGCGGGGCGCGGCACCACCGTGGCCGGCCATGGACTGCGGCGCGTGGGGCTGCGCACCGGTGCGGCCGGGCAGTGGCTGGACGCCCACCGGTCGTGGACCACCGGCATTGTCATCGCGGGCGGGGTGCTCGCCCTCGTGCTGTGGAACTACCCCACGGTCGCGGCCGTGGCCCTGGTCCTGGGGCTGGTCCTGCTGGTTCTGGTCGTCCTGGCGGTCCTGGCCGCGGCGGGCGGGCCGGCCGCCCGGGACGGCCAACCGGGCCGGACCGGACCGTGAGACACGCGCCGGTCCGGTCGACTGTCTCACCCCCACCGGGTGAGGCCGCTCGGCGCCGACGTGCACAGCCTGAGATCAGCGGGCAAGCGCCCGTCGGGCCCTGCTCCGAACCCCGTCGGGCCCTGCTCCGAAGGGAGATGACAGATGAGTGCTCAGATGTATCTCGCCTACGACTATCCGCTGCTGAGCATGTTCTGGACCCTGCTCTGGTTCTTCCTGTGGATCATGTGGTTCATCCTGCTCTTCCGCATCATCGGCGACATCTTCCGGGACGACAGTCTCAGCGGCTGGGGCAAGACGGGCTGGGTGCTGCTCGTCATCGTGCTGCCGTTCCTCGGCGTGTTCATCTACCTCATCGCCCGGGGCAAGGAGATGGGCCGCCGGGAGGTGTCCCACGCCCGGGCGCAGCAGGAGGTCTTCGACGCCTACATCCGTGAGACGGCAGGCGGCACCGGCCGTTCCAGCAGCGCCGACGAACTCGCCAAGCTGTCCGAGATCCGCGCCCGCGGTGACATCACGGACGAGGAGTTCCGCCGCGCGAAGGAACTCGTCCTGAGCGACTACGGCCCGCCGGCTCGTCCCGGCGCCGCCA
This sequence comes from Streptomyces spinoverrucosus, assembly GCF_015712165.1. Taxonomy (NCBI): domain Bacteria; kingdom Bacillati; phylum Actinomycetota; class Actinomycetes; order Kitasatosporales; family Streptomycetaceae; genus Streptomyces; species Streptomyces spinoverrucosus. Next base: position 53,486 of record NZ_JADPZX010000003.1, read on the forward strand.
CTGATCCCAACCGCCACTGAGTGCAGGACCTGAGAACGAGGCACGAACATGACCGCCACACACCCGCCCCGAACACATACGGCACGGCACGAGTGGGCCGCGGGCCTGATGGTCTTCGGCGCCATCATGCTCATGCTGGCCGGAGTGCTCGCCATCTTCCGCGGCATCATGGCCATCGCCGAGGACGACGTCTTCGTCACCACACCCAACTACGTCTTCGAGTTCGACCTCACCGGCTGGGGCTGGATCCATCTCGTCCTCGGCGCGGTCGCCGTGCTCGTCAGCGTGGGGCTGTTCCAGGCGGCGACGTGGGCGCGCGTCGCCGGCGTGGCGATCGCCGGGCTCATCATCATCGCCAACTTCCTCTCGCTGCCGTACTACCCGGTGTGGTCGGTGCTCATGATCGCGTTCTCCGGGTTCATCATCCGGGCCCTGTGCGTGGCACGGAAGGAAGACCTGGGCGGCTCGTTCGACAGCGCGCCGCGTGATATGTGAGGACCGACAACTCCACATCGACCTCCGGTGGTTACGGGGAACCGGCCCCGCCGCCCCGACAGCCCGCAAGGCGCACGCGAGGGGGCGGACGGCGCAGAGGCGGGAGCAGGCGGCGGGCGTGTGTGCGCCCTGTTATGGCGTTCCGCCGTGCGCCTACAGTGTGGCGCCCCGGTCCGCGCCGGGCGTTCGGCACGGCTCAGCCCCGCAGCGGCGGCCGCCGACGACCGCCCGCGCGACCGACACCACCTTGTGAGTTCGCTCGGGCCGCGCGACCGAGGGTGCGCGGCACCGTTGCGCGTCGAGAACCGCTGGAGGTCGACGTGTCCCGACCGTGCATCGCCCTGATCACCGACCCCACCTCGCCCGAGGGCTGCGCCGAGTTCCTCGCCCGGGCGGTGGAACTGCTCACCGGCGCCGCGCCGGTCCCCATCGACTCCCGGCACTTCGCGACCGGCGGCACCGGGCGCGGCCTCCCGGCCGGGGACGGCTTACGGCTGCACGTCCCCGACGAGCAACTGGACCTCGTACCCGACGTCGTCGTGCTCTACGAGATCCCCCCGCACCACCGCCACGAACTCGCCGCCTTCCAGCGCCTCCTGGAACACCACGACGTGGTGACCCTCGCCACCGGCGTCGCCGCCTGGCGCACCGCCACCGAGAAGGACCTCACCGTCGAGCGCTTCCGGCGGGACGGCATCGCGCACATGGAGACCGTCGTGCTGTCCCGGCCCGCCGTCGCCGAGGCACTGGCCGCCTTCGACAAGCTCGGCCGGGACACCTGGGCCAGGCCCGTCATCGGCACCGGCGGCGGCGACACCTTCCACGTCACCACCGAGGACGGCGTTGAGCGGGCCACCGCCTTCTACGCCGAACGCGGCACCGACTGGCTGCTGTCCCGGGACGCCGGCAACGTCACCGCCGACGGCTCCCGCCACCAGTTCCGCGTCTTCGTCCTCGGCGGCCGGGTCATCCACGCCCGTGAACACCTCCAGCCCGAGCCCGACACCCCCTGCAACACCTGCCAGGGCGCCACACCCGTCCCCATCGCCCCGCCCGACCTGCCGCCGCGCCTCGCCCAGCTGGCGATCGCGGCCACCGCGTCGGTCGGGCTGCCCTTCGCCGGCGTCGACCTCGCCATCGAGAACGGCGGAGTCGTCTTCGAGGTGAACGTGCAGCCCGCCTTCGTCGACGGCGAGGTCGAGACGGTCGCCGTGCCGTACATCGAGGCCCATCTCAACGCCCTGGCGGCGGCGCGCAGGGCGCGCCCGGTACGGCGGTTGCCCGCGTGAGGATCCTCACGCCTGGGTTACGAAACGCTCAACCACTGGTATCGGTGGGGTGATGCGGTGACGATGGAGACATGACTCTGGCCCAGCGCGCCCTGGAGCAACTGCAGGCCTGGCCCGACCTCACGGCGGGACCGGCCAGTTGCGGCACGGGGCGGGCAGTTCGCTCCGCCCGCAGCGAGATCGCCCACTTCCACACGGCCCACGACGTGGACCTGCACCTGACCAGCCGGGCCATCCGGCGGTTCGCCCAGGACCTCACCGTCTCCACGGCGATCCGACTGGTGCCCGGCTCCCGGTGGGTGACCGTCCACCTCGACTGCGACACGGACGTCGACCTGCTGCTGAGCCTGGTGAGCGTGGCCCTGCAGGCCCACCAGGACGAGCCCCCGGCGGAGCCCGCCCCGCCCGGCGGCTGCAACTTCCACCGGGTCACGGTGCTGCGCCCCGACCCGGCCGGCGTGGCACCCTTGGCCCCGTAGGGCCGCTCCGGCGCGGTTCCCGCTCGTCACCGGCGTGGGCCGCACCCCCCGGCAGGGCGTCGGGGAGAGACTGCTTCCGCACGGGTGCCGAGCGAGCCGTACCGGAACTCGGCGAGCCGCCTGCGGCGGGAGGAGCACCGAGGTGACGGGCTGGACCTGGGAGTACGAGGGCTACGAGCCGGCCGACGAGCGGCTGCGCGAGTCGCTGTGCACGCTCGGCAACGGTTACTTCGCCACCCGCGGCGCACTGCCGGAGTGCTCCGCGGACGACGTGCACTACCCCGGGACCTATGTGGCCGGCTGCTACAACCGGCTCACCTCCGACGTGGCCGGCCGCAGGGTCGAGAACGAGGACATGGTCAACATGCCCAACTGGCTGCCGCTGCGCTTCCGGCTGCGCGGCCGCCCCTGGCTCACCCCCGACACCGCGACCGTCCTCGAACACCGCCTGGTGCTGCACCTGTCCTCGGGCGTGCTGGAGCGGCTGACCAGCTACGCGCTGGGCAACGGGCGGGCGCTGACGGTACGCCAGCAGCGGCTGGTGCACATGGCCGACCCGCACCTGGCGGCGCTGCGCACCGAGTTCACCGCCGACGGCTTCTCCGGCGAACTGCACGTCGAGGCCGCCCTCGACGGCGGCGTCACCAACGCCGGAGTGGAGCGCTACCGGGACCTGGACGGCCATCACCTCACCCACGAGCACGCGGGAACCGCCGAGCACGACACGGTGTGGCTGCGCTGCCGCACCCGCACCTCCGACATCCGCGTCGGCATGGCGTCCCGCCTCACCGCCGACGCGCCCGTCACCATCCGGCACGCCCGCCCCCGCACCACCCAGCGCACCCGGCTGCAGCTGGTGCCCGGCCGCTCCGCCACCGTCGACAAGACCGTCGCCGTGCACACCTCGCGCGACCCCGCGATCAGCGACCCGCTGTACGCCGCCGTCGCCCGCGTCGGCCGCGCCCCCGGCTTTGACGAGCTGCTGCGCAGCCACCGCACCGCCTGGGCCCAGCTGTGGCGCCGCTCCGACCTCGACGTCGCCGGAGAGGCCGGCAGCATCCTGCGGCTGCACCTGTTCCACGTGCTGCAGACGCTCTCCCCGCACACCGCCGACCTCGACGTCGGCGTACCCGCCCGTGGACTGCACGGGGAGGCCTACCGCGGCCATGTCTTCTGGGACGAGCTGTTCGTCCTGCCCTTCCTCAACATGCACTTCCCCGAGGTCTCCCGGGCCCTGCTGCGCTACCGCCACCGCCGCCTCGAACAGGCCTGCACCGCCGCCCTGCACGCCGGCCGCCGGGGCGCGATGTACCCCTGGCAGAGCGGCAGCGACGGCCGTGAGGAGACCCAGCAGCTGCACCTCAACCCGCGCTCGGGCCGCTGGCTGCCGGACCACTCCCACCTCCAGCACCACGTCGGCTCGGCGATCGCGTACAACGTGTGGCAGTACTGCGAGGCCAGCGGCGACACCGAGTTCCGGCACACCAAGGCCGCCGAGATGCTGCTCCAGATCGCCCGCTTCTGGGCCGACGCGGCCAGGTACGACGAGGCCCTCGGCCGGTACCGCATCCGGGGCGTGGTCGGCCCCGACGAGTACCACGACGCCTACCCCGGCGCCCAGCAGCCCGGCCTGAACGACAACGCCTACACCAACGTCACCGCCTCCTGGGTGCTCTCCCGCACCCTGGAGCTGCTGCACGGCCTGCCCGAGCCGCGGCGCCGCGAACTTGCCGAGCGCACCGGCCTGGACGACGACGAACTCGGCCAGTGGGAGGAGACCTCCCGCACCCTGCACGTGCCCTTCCACGAGGGCGTCATCAGCCAGTTCGACGGCTACGGCGACCTCGCCGAACTCGACTGGCACCGCTACCGGCAGGAGTACGGAGACATCCGCCGACTGGACCGGATCCTGGAGGCCGAGGGCGACACTGTCAACCGCTATCAGGCCTCCAAGCAGGCCGACGTCCTGATGCTCGGCTACCTGTTCTCACCGGCCGAACTACAGGGCCTGTTCGCCCGATTGGGGCTGCGGCTGGACGAGGAGACCTGGCGGCGCACCGTCGACTACTACCTCCATCGCACCAGCCACGGCTCCACCCTCAGCGGCCTGGTGCACGGCTGGATCCTCACCCGGGCCCGGCGCGCCGAGGCCTGGCAGTTCGTGCAGGAGGCGCTGCGCGGCGACATCGCCGACGTGCAGGGCGGCACCACAGGCGAGGGCATCCACCTCGGCGCCATGGCCGGCACCCTCGACCTCGTCCAGCGCGGCCTCACCGGCCTGGAGACCCGGGACGGCGCCCTCTGGCTGGACCCGGTCCCGCTGCCGGAGCTGTCCTCGTACGGCTTCTCCCTGCGCTACCAGGGCAACTGGGGGGTCCGCCTGCGCCTGCGCCACGGCCGCATGGAGATCACCGTGCCGTCGTCCGACGAGACCCCCATCGACGTCCGCCTGCCGGACCGGGCCGTGCGCCTGGAGCCGGGGGAGACGGGGCGACTGGTGCTGCCCGAGTGAGCGGCCCGAACGTACCTCCGCGCGCGGGATGTGACCGAGGAGTGGCATCGTCGAAACCGACGGTCCGAACTGAGCAGCGATCACCGTATCGATCAGGAAGTTGACGCATGAGCGACACACTCACCGTGAGTGTCCTGGGCACCGGCATCATGGGCGCCGCGATGGCCCGCAACCTCGCCCGCGCCGGACACACCGTCCGCGCCTGGAACCGAAGCCGCGACAAGGCCGAGCCGCTCGCCACCGACGGCGTACACATCGCCGGCACGCCGGCCGAGGCCGTCGAGGGCTCCGACGTCGTCCTCACCATGCTCTACGACGGGCCCGCCGCCATGGACGTCATGCGCCGGGCCGCGCCCGCCCTGCGCCCCGGCACCGCCTGGGCCCAGTCGACGACCGCGGGCCTGGACTCGGTCGCCGAACTGGCCGCCTTCGCCGAGGAACAGGGCCTGGTCTTCTACGACGCTCCCGTGCTCGGCACCCGCCAGCCCGCCGAGGCCGGACAACTGCTCGTGCTCGCCGCCGGTCCGAGCCGGGGCCGGGAAGCGGTCACGCCCGTCTTCGACGCGGTCGGCAACCGCACGGTGTGGACCGGCGAGGACGGGGCCGCCGGCACCGCGACCCGGCTGAAGCTGGTCGCCAACAGCTGGGTCCTCGCCGCCACCAACGCGGCCGGTGAGGCCCTCGCCCTGGCGCAGGCGCTCGGGGCGGACCCGCAGAGCTTCTTCGACGCCATCGCCGGCGGCCCCCTCGACATGGGCTACCTGCACGTCAAGAGCGGGCTCATCCTCGACGGCCGGCTCTCCCCGCCCCAGTTCGCGGTGACCACGGCCGCGAAGGACGCCCGGCTGATCGTCGAGGCGGGCGAGCACCACGGCGTACGGCTCGACGTCGCCGCCGCGGGCGCCCAGCGGCTGGCCCGGGCGGCCGCGCAGGGCCACGGCGACGAGGACATGGCCGCCGCGTACTTCGCCAGCTTCGACGAGACTCCGCCCGCCTGACCCCCTGCACCGCGACCCAGGAGACATCCCCATGTCCAAGCCCCCGCTTCCGCCCGAGGCCGACGCACTGCTGGCCCGCCCCAACCCCTGCGTGATGGCCACGCTGCGCCCCGACGGCACGCCCGTCTCCACGCCCACCTGGTACCTGTGGGAGGACGGGCGCGTGCTGATCAGCCTGGACGAGGGCCGGGTCCGGCTGAAGCACCTGCGGCGCGACCCGCGCGTCACCCTGACCGTCCTGGACGAGGACGACTGGTACACCCACGCCACCCTCATCGGGCGCGTCACGAAGATGTACGACGACAAGGATCTGGCCGACATCGACCGGCTCGCCCAGCAGTACACCGGCAACCCCTACCCGCAACGGGGGCGCGCCCGGGTCAGCGCCTGGATCGAGGTCGAGCGCTGGCACGGCTGGGGCGCCCTGAAGGACAGCGACCAGTCCTCCACCTGAACCGGCGCTGACGTAGGCTCCGAGGCATGCGCATCTCCGTTTCCTCGGACATGGACGAACCCGTCGCCCGCCTGCTCGTCACGGAACTGCGCGACCGCGGCCACGAGGTGCTCACCCATGGCGCGCTGCGCACCGGTGACGACCCGCAGTGGGCGGCGTGCTCGTCGGCGGCCGCCCGGGACGTGGCCGACGGCACGTCGGCGATGGCGGTCGTGTGCTGCTGGACCGGCACCGGCGCGTCAATCGCCGCGAACAAGGTGCCGGGCGTACGGGCGGCCCTGTGCGCCGACGCCTACACGGCCGACGGCGCCCGCCGCTGGAACGACGCCAACGTGCTGGCGCTGAGCCTGCGGCTGACCTCCGAGCCGGTCCTGAAGGAGATCCTCGACGCCTGGTTCGCGGGGGAGGCCAGCGAGGACCCCGAGGATCGCGGCAACGTGACCCGCATCGAACAGCTGGACGACAGTCGGGCCATGCCCTGAGGGCGACACCGGGGCTCAGTGTGCGCCGAGCCCACCGCCGCCGAACGAACCCGTGGTGCCCTTGCCCCAGCGGGGCCGGTCCTTCGACGCGCTCGGCCGGGTCCGCATGTTGGTCAGCTCGTACGGCGTGAGCGGGCGACCGCCCTTGGGGATCCTGGGCACCTCGTCGGGCTCCCGGTTCTCCCTGACCTCGTGCACCGCGCCGCCGGGCGGCAGGTGCGGCTGATCCTCGGGGCGCGGGCGCGGCGGTTCACCGAGCTTGATGCGGTTGCCCATCCAGAAGCTCCCCCACAGCACCACGAGAACGGCGACGGCGACCACGATCGGTATGAGCAGGAGCAGTCCGCTCGGCGCGGCCAGCTGCATGGATGCGGTGTTCATAATCGGACGAATACCCCCTAAATCGACAGTGAACCGGGTTGCTCGTCGCGGGCGGCGCGCGTCCTGGACCGGTTGGCCTTGCGGATCGAGTCGAGCATTCCGGGTGCCCGCGAGCGATGGCGGAAAACGGACCGTACCCTTCCTCTCCGGGGTTTGACGGGGGCTGCCATGGCTACCCGCGCGGTGTGACTTCGACGAGTTCGCAGCAGGACGTCTTCCGGTTCCTGGAAGACCGCTTCGCCTGCGCGCAGGCGTGCACGGAATGTGCGCGGGCGTGCGCGCTGCGCGCGAGCCTGGTCGATCCGGACGGAACCGAGGACCAGGAGCTGCTGCGTCGCAAAGGGATCATGTGTGCGGAGGTCTGCGACGCGACCTGTCGGATGCTGTCCGAGCAGACCCTCGTCGAGGAGGACGGACTGCGCGTCCAGCTGGAGTGGTGCCGCACCGTGTGCCTGGAGTCCGCGCACATCTTCGACGGCCACCCCGGCGCCGAGGACGCCGCGGGGGCCTGCCGTGCCTCCGCCCGGGCCTGCACGGAATTCCTGGGGACGCTGGGCTGAGCCACCGGCACTGCGCCGGGCTGACCCGCGCGCGACTTCCGCCACCGCCGCCATTCCCAATTTCTGGAACACGTTCTACGGTGTGCGCCGTCAGGCAGGACCGGCCCTGGGGAGCCTGGAGGCGCCGTGCACCTCGAATACACGCCCGAGCAGCAGCGGCTGCGCACCGAACTGCGCGCCTACTTCGCCGAGTTGGTGCCGAACGACGCCCATCAGCGGCACGCCGAACCGGCCGCGCAGAAGCGGTTCTACCGCGACACCATCCGGCGGCTCGGCGCCGACGGCCGGCTCGGCGTGGGCTGGCCCGAGGAGTACGGCGGGCGCGGGCTGACCGCGATGGAGCAGTTCATCTTCTTCGACGAGGCCGCCCAGGCCGGCGTACCGCTGCCGCTGATGGCGCTGAACACCGTCGGCCCGACGATCATGCAGTACGGCACCGAGGAGCAGAAGGCGTACTTCCTGCCGCGCATCCTCTCCGGCGAGATCGACTTCGCGATCGGCTACAGCGAGCCCGACGCGGGCACCGACCTGGCCTCCCTCAAGACCCGCGCAGTGCGGGAGGGCGACGAGTACGTCGTCAACGGCCACAAGATCTGGACCACCAACGGCGACACCGCCGACTGGGTCTGGCTGGCCGTGCGCACCGACCCCGACGCCCCACCGCACCGGGGCATCACCATGCTCCTGGTGCCGACCTCCGACCCCGGCTACTCCTGCACCCTCATCAACACCCTCGCCGGGCACGACACCACCGCAAGCTACTACGAGAACATCCGCGTCCCCGTCTCCCGCCGGGTCGGCGAGGAGAACCAGGGCTGGCGGCTGATCACCAACCAGCTCAACCACGAACGCGTCACCCTCGCCGCGCACGGCACCATGGCGATCCGCGCCCTGCACGACGTCCGGCGCTGGGCGAGCCGCACCAAGCTGACCGACGGCCGCCGCGTCATCGACCTGCCCTGGGTACGCCGCCGCCTCGCGCAGACCCACACCCGCCTGGACGCCCTGAAACTCCTCAACTGGCAGATGGTCAGCGCCGTCCAGCACGGCACGCTCACCCCGCAGGACGCCTCCGCCGTCAAGGTCTACGGCTCCGAGGCGCGCCGCGACGCCTACGCCTGGCTCATGGAAGTCGTGGGCGCGACGGGCGCGTTGCAGGAGGGCTCGGCCGGTGCGGTGCTGCACGGCGAACTGGAGCGCGGCTACCGCTCCGCGGTGATCTTCACCTTCGGCGGCGGCAACAACGAGATCCAGCGCGAGATCATCTCGTGGATCGGCCTGGGCATGCCCCGGGTGCGGCGTTAGCCTGCCCGCATGGCAGGTGATCCGGGGCTGTTCACCCCACGGTCCGTGACCTGGCAGCTGCACGGCGACCCGATGATGTGGGTCGCCGGCATCCGCGCGCTGCACCTCCAGGCCCTGCACCCGCGCGCGGTGCGCGGCGTGATGCAGAACAGCGACTTCCGGCGCGACGCCTGGGGCCGGCTGATGCGCACCGCGAACTTCGTCGGCACCACGACGTACGGCACCACCGAGGCCGCCGAGCGCGCGGGCGCCCGCGTCCGCAAGATCCACAGCATGCTGCGGGCCACCGACCCGCAGACCGGCGAGGAGTACCGGATCGACGATCCCGACCTGCTGCTGTGGGTGCACTGCGCCGAGATCGACTCCTATCTGCACGTGCTGCGCCGCTCCGGCTACCCGCTCACCGACGCCCAGGCCGACCGCTACGTACGCGAACAGCGCACCAGCGCCCGCCTGGTCGGCCTCGACCCGGACGCCGTACCCGCCGACCGGGCCGAACTGGCCGCCTACTTCGAGAAGGTACGGCCGGAACTCGACGCCGGACCCGAGGCCAGGGACGTCGACGACTTCCTGCGCCGCCCGCCGACACCCCCGGCGCTGGCCCCCCTGCGCGAGCTGCTGTGGCGCCGGGTCGCCGCCTTGTCGTACGCCTCCCTGCCGTCGTACGCCCACGACTTGTACGGCCGTCCCGCGCCCGAACCCGACGTCGTCACCCGCCGCCTGCGCCGCACCGGCGCTGTCCTGCGGGCCGTCCCCGCACATGTGCGCCGGCAACTTCCGCCCAAGCACATCCTGCGCGCGATGGCCCGACTCGGTCCGGCCGCCCGCCCGGCACCGTACAAACTCGAACCGTAGGTCGCCATACTGGACGGGCCAGGGGAGGGCGCGGTTCACAGCGACGGGGGCGACGGCACGCGATGGGCGAGACCAGGCTGATCCAGGGCCGGTACCGGCTGCTGGACCTGATCGGGCGCGGCGGCATGGGCGAGGTGTGGCGGGCCCGCGACGAGTCGCTCGGCCGGCACGTCGCCGTGAAGTGCCTCAGGCCCCTCGGCCCGCACCACGACCAGTCCTTCACCCGCGTGCTGCGGGAAAGGTTTCGCCGCGAGGCCCGGGTGGCCGCCGCGCTGCAGCACCGCGGGGTGACCGTCGTCCACGACTTCGGCGAGTCCGACGGGGTGCTGTTCCTGGTGATGGAGCTGCTCCAGGGCCGCAACCTCAGTCAGGTGCTGGAGGACAACAAGCACCATCCGCTGCCGGTCCCGGACATAGTCGACATCGCCGAGCAGGTCTCCGCGGCCCTCGCCTACACCCACCGGCAGGGCATCGTGCACCGGGACCTGAAGCCCGCCAACATCGTGCGGCTGACCGACGGCACGGTGAAGATCTGCGACTTCGGCATCGCCCGCCTCGGCGCCGACATCGGCTTCACCTCCCGGCTGACCGGAACCGGCGTCGCCATGGGCACCCCGCACTACATGTCGCCCGAGCAGATCGGCGGGGACGAGGTCGACCAGCGCAGCGACCTGTACTCGCTCGGGTGCGTGCTGTACGAACTCGCCACCGGGGTGCCGCCGTTCGACCTGGGCGACGCGTGGGCGATCCTCGTCGGCCACCGCGACACCCCGCCCGAGCCGCCGCGCAGCCACCGCGCCGACCTGCCCGCCTACCTGGAGCAGATCATCCTGGACCTGCTCGCCAAGCTGCCCGACCAACGGCCGCGCGACGCCACCGAGCTGGGCCGCAGAATCGGCGCGGGCCGGATCGCGCCGGCGTATGTGCCGACCGTGATCGGCGCCGAGCCGACCGCCCGTGAGGAGCGGCTGCCGTCCTGGACCCACGGCATGACCACCGGCCACAAGGCGGCCGGCGCCGCGCTGCGCACTCCGCCGCCGGAGGTCGGCGCCGGACTCACCGGTGAGTGGATCGCCCGCCCCACCACCGGCCCCGAGCCCCTCCCGGTGCCCGACACCCCTCCCGCCCCGCCCGAGGAGGCGCTCACCACTCTCGCCGGACGCCACAACGCCGGCCTCAGCCTGGGGCGCCTCGGCCGCTGGGCGGAGGCGGGCGAGGTGCACCGCGCGGTCGCCGCCGAACGCGAGCACCTCCTCGGCCCCGACCATCCCGACACCCTCGCCAGCCGCTACGAAATCGCCTTCACCCTCAGCCGCACCGGCCGCGCCGCCGACGCGCTGCGCGAGTACACGCACGTCGCCCGCGTCCGCGAGCAGGTGCTGGGCGCCGAGCACCCGGACGCCCTCGCCGCCCGGCAGGAGACGGCGTACGTGCTGGGCCAGTTGGGCCGTCCCCTCGAGGCGCACCAGGTCTACAGCTCGGTGCTCGCCGTGCGGGAACGCACCATGGGCGCCGACCACCCCGACACGTTGCGCTGCCGCCACAACCTCGCCTTCAACCTCAGCAGACTCGGCCGCCTGGAGGACTCGTACCGCCTGGCCTCCGACGTGGCCGAGGCCCGCGCCCGGGTGCTCGGGCCCACTCATCCCGACACCCTGGTCACGCGGTACGAAGTCGCCTACGCGCTCGGTCAGCTGGGCCGCTGGCCGGAGGCGCTGGACACCTACCGTGAGGTCGCCGAGGCCCGCGCCCGGGCGCTCGGCCCCGACCACCCCGACACCCTCGCCGCCCGCTACGAGATCGGCATCAGCCTCGGCCGGCTCGGCTGCGGCGCCGAGGCGCTCAAGCTGTACCGGGACCTGATCGACGACCGCACCCGCGTCCACGGCGCCGACCATCCCGAGACCCTGCGCGCCCGGCACGGCCTCGGCGTCAACCTCGGCCGCCTCGGCCGCTGGGAGGAGGCCCTCGTCGAGTCCCGTGACGTGTGCGCGATCCGCGAGCGTGTCCTCGGCCCCGACCACCCCGACACCCTGGTCAGCCGCCGCGAGGTCGCCGTCGGCCTCGGCTGGCTCGGCCGCTGGACCGACGCGCTCACCGAGTACCGCACGGTCGCCGGCACCCGCGAACGCGTCCTGGGCGCCGACCACCCCGACACCCTCGCCGCCCGCAACGACGAGGCCCACTGCCTGGAGCAACTCGGCCGCGGCCAGGAGGCCGCGGAGCTGCACCGCAGGCTCGCGGAACTGCGCCGACAGCGGGACGCGCACAGGGACTGAACGGGCCGGGGCGTGCGTCTCACGGGGGCTGACCGGGCCGGGGCGTCGGAGTCCCACGGGCCTGCCCCCGGGCAGGGTGCGCGCGACACTCACGCGGGCTGGGACGGGCGGGGTGCCTGGGACTGTCACGGCGGCGGACCCTGGGCGGGGTGCGTGGGACTGTCACGGCAGCGGACCCGGGCGGGTGCCTGGGACTCCCACAGAGCCTGACCGGCGGGGCCCGCTCTGGCCGACCCGGAACACCGCGTGTTACCAAGAACCATGCCTGCACACGAGGGATCCCGCGCGTACGACGCCGTCATCGTCGGCGGCGGCCACAACGGCCTGGTCGCCGCCGCCTACCTGGCCCGCGCCGGACGGTCGGTACTGGTGCTGGAACGGCTGGACCACACCGGCGGCGCCGCCGTCTCCACCCGCCCCTTCCCCGGCGTCGACGCCCGCCTCTCGCGCTACTCCTACCTGGTCAGCCTGCTGCCGCAGAAGATCGTGCGCGACCTCGGCCTGGACTTCCGCCTGCGCACCCGCACCATCTCGTCGTACACCCCCGTCGAACGCGACGGCCGGCCGACCGGACTGCTCGTCGGCGGTGGCGAGCAGCGCACCAGGGAGGCCTTCGCGCGGCTGACGGGCGGGGAACGCGAGTACGAGGCCTGGCAGCGCTTCTACGGCATGACCGGCCGGGTCGCCCAGCGGGTGTTCCCGACGCTGACGGAGCCGCTCCCCACGCGCGACGAGCTGCGCCGCCGCGTCGACGACGAGGACGCCTGGCGGATGCTCTTCGAGGAACCGATCGGCGTCGCCGTGGAGGACCGGTTCGCCGACGACCTGGTGCGGGGTGTGGTCCTGACCGACGCGCTGATCGGGACGTTCGCCGACGCGCACGACGCGGATCTGCGCCAGAACCGCTGCTTCCTCTACCACGTGATCGGCGGCGGCACCGGCGCCTGGGACGTCCCCGTCGGCGGCATGGGCGCCCTGACCGGCGCGCTCACCACCGCGGCCCGCGAGGCGGGCGCCGCCATCGCCACCGGCCACGAGGCCCTGCGGATCGACACCGACGGCCGTACCGCCGAGGTCGCCTACCGCACCCACGAGGGCGAGGGCGTCGCCGTCGCCCGGCACGTCCTCGTGGGCGCCTCCCCACAGGCGCTGGCCGCCCTCACCGGCGACACCCCGCCCGCACCCGCCGAGGGCGCCCAACTCAAGGTCAACATGCTGCTCAAGCGGCTGCCGAGGCTGCGCGACAGCTCGGTCGACCCGCGCGAGGCGTTCGCCGGCACCTTCCACATCGCCGAGGGGTACGAGCAGCTCGCCACCGCCTACGCGCAGGCCGCCGCCGGCGACCTGCCCAGCGCCCCGCCGTCCGAGATCTACTGCCACTCCCTGACCGACCCGTCGATCCTCGCCCCCGACCTGGTCGAGCGGGGCTACCAGACCCTCACCCTGTTCGGCCTGCACACCCCCGCCCGGCTCTTCGCACCGGACAACGACGCCGCCCGCGACGCCCTGCTGAAACCGACCCTCGCCCAGCTCGACGCCCACCTCGCCGAACCCCTCGCCGACTGCCTGGCCACCGACGCCGAGGGACGGCCCTGCATCGAGGCCAGGACGCCGCTCGACCTGGAGCGCGACCTGCGGCTGCCCGGCGGCAACATCTTCCACCGCGAGCTGTCCTGGCCGTACGCCCAGGACGGCACCGGCCGCTGGGGCGTGGAGACCCGGCACGCCAACGTGCTGCTGTGCGGGGCGGGCGCCGTGCGCGGCGGCGGGGTGAGCGGGGTGCCGGGGCACAACGCGGCGATGGCGGTCCTGGAGGGGGACGACAGCTCGTCCCGGTGACCCCACCCCCCGGGGGCGACCCGGCTTGATGCCGGTCGAAGGGCGCGCGATCCTCGTACACATGGTGACGTCGCCGCCCGACGACGCGGCACGAGCGACCACAGCCGGGGACGCCATGGCCGTGGTTGACGCGCGCGGCGTCGTCACGGGCTGGAGCGACGGGGCGCGCCTGCTCACCGGCCACCCGGCCGAGGAGGTGACCGGCCGCCCGGCCGCCGGCCTGGTGGACGGCGACGCCGACACCGCCTGGCGTGCCCTGCGGGAGACGGGCGCCGCCGTGGTGCCCGTACGGCGGCGGGACGGGCGCCGCGCCGACCTGGCCCTGCGCGCCTGCCCGCTGGCGGGCGCCGACGGGCGGGCACAGGCCTACGTGGTCACCGCGAGCCACGACGCCCGGACGCGGACGCTGGGCGAGCTGGCGTTCCAGCAGGCGTCGATGTCGATGTCCGTCTTCGACACCGGGCAGCGCTATCTGCGGATGAACGAGGCGAGCTGCCAGGTCATGGGCCGCCCCGAAGCGGAGTTCCTGCACCGCCACTACCCGGACACCGTGGAGGACGCCGAGCACAGCCGCGGCTTCCTGCGCCATCTGCAGAAGGTCGTGGAGACCGGGCGGCCGGTGCACTACGAGAGCTGGACCCGCTCCCCGTCCGGCCGCCGCATGCACGCCTGGAACGTCGAGATGTGGCCGGTGCGGGATCCGTCCGGCGAGCTGATCGGCACCGCGCTGGCCGCGTTCGACAGCAGCGAGCAGCACTGGGCCCGGCAGCGGCTGGCGATGCTGAACGAGGCCGCCGAGGGCATCGGCACCAAACTCGACGTCGCCCACACGGCCCGCGAACTGGCCGAGCTGGTGGTACCGCGGCTGGCCGACTTCGCCAGCGTGGACCTGCTGGAATCGGTCCTCCTCGGCGAGGAGCCGGGCTTCGGCGCGGCGGAGGCCGACGTGACGCTGCGCCGGGCCGCCCACCACTCCCTCACCCCAGGCGTGCCGGAAGCCGCGATCACCCTCGGCGCGGCGGACGTCTACCCACCCGAGTCGCCGCCCGCCCGCGCCCTGGCCACCGGCACTCCCGTGATCACCCGCACCGGCGAGACCGACCTCGACACCTGGCTCGCCGGCCACGAGGCCCGCACCGCCGTGCTGGCCGACGCCGAGCGGCCGGAGTTCGCACTGATGGCCGTCCCCCTGATCGCCCGGGGCACGACACTGGGCGTGGCCGTCTTCGTCCGCAACCTCACTCCCGCGGCCCCCGACGCCTTCGACCGCGACGACGTCGCCCTGGCCCAGGAGCTGGCCAGCCGCGCCGCCGTGTGCGTCGACAACGCCCGCCGCTACACCCGCGAACGGACCACCGCCCTCGCCCTGCAACGCAGTCTGCTGCCGCAGGCGGTGACCGCACAGGCCGCGGTCGAGTGTGCCTCCCGCTACCTGCCGGCGCTGTCCCAGGCGGGCGTCGGCGGCGACTGGTTCGACGTGATCCCGCTGTCCGGGACGCGGGTGGCGCTCGTCGTCGGTGACGTCGTCGGCCACGGCATCCACGCCTCCGTGACCATGGGGCGGCTCCGTACGGCGGTGTGGACGCTGGCCGACGTCGACCTGCCGCCCGACGAACTCCTCACCCACCTGGACGACCTGGTCGGCCACCTCGCCGGCGACGACACCCAGTCGGTCGGCGAGTTCGGCGCGACCTGCCTGTACGCGGTGTACGACCCCGTGTCCCGGCATTGCACCATGGCCGCGGCCGGCCATCCGCCGCCCGCCGTGCTGCTGCCGGACGGAACGGCCGAGGCGGTCGCGATGACCCCCGGACCGATGCTCGGCGTCGGCGGACTGCCGTTCGAGGCCACCGACCTGGAGCTGCCGGAAGGCGCCGTGCTGGCCCTCTACACGGACGGTCTGATCGAGGCCCGCGACTACGACGTGGACGCGGGAACGCAGGCCCTGCGCACGGCCCTCGCCGCACCCGCGGAGAGCCTGGAGGACATGTGCGACACGGTCCTCAAGTCCCTGCTCCCCGACAACCCGGCCGACGACGTGGCCCTCCTGATCGCCCGCACCCGCGCCCTGGACGCCGGCCAGGTGGCCGTGTGGGACCTGCCCGCCGACCCTGCGATGGTCGCCACCGCGCGGCAGTACGCCACCGAGCAGCTGACCCGCTGGGGGCTCGACGAGGCCGCCTTCGTCACCGAACTCGTGGTCAGCGAACTGGTCACCAACGCCATCCGCTACGGCGGCGCCCCCATCCAGCTCCGGCTCATCCGCGACCGCACCCTGATCTGCGAGGTCTCCGACGCCAGCAGCACCTCACCCCATCTGCGCCGGGCCCGCACCTACGACGAGGGCGGCCGCGGCCTGCTGCTGGTCGCCCAGCTGACCGAGCGGTGGGGGACGCGGCCGAGCGGGACGGGGAAGACCATCTGGGCGGAACAGCCGCTGCCGGTGACGTGAGGTACCGGATCGCCGGTCAGTCGGCCGAAACCGCCCACCCCGTCGCCGTGATCCGCGCCGCGTCGGCGGGCCGCGCCTCGTCGAAGAGGACGGTACGGCCCGCCTCGACGCGCAGGCCGTCGACGTACGCCCCACGGCCGACGTACAGCCGGTCGGTGGTGTACCGCCAGCGCAGGGTGAGCCCAGGGTCCGCCGGGAGAGCCGCCGTCAGCCGGTGCCAGGTGCGGCCCGACCAGCCGGTGACCCGGCCGGACGGGTGCTCCTCCGGGGCGTCGCCACGCCGGTCGGTGGTGAACGGGACCGGCTGCCAGGTCGCGCCGCCGTCCGTCGAGGACTCCAGGACCAGGCCGTCGGCCGCCGGTTCGGTGTCCCACCACAGCGCGCAGCGCAGCCGCGCAGCGCCGGACGTCGTGTCGAGCGGGGGCAGCGCGAGCGTCGCGGTCGCCGAGCTCGCCATCCCGGAGAACCAGGCGGTGCGACCGCGCGCGGGCCGTACGGGTACGGCCCGCGCCAGATGGTTCGCGGCGGCGACCCGGGGCGCGGAACCGGAGCGCCAACTGCGCATCGGGTGGACGGAGTTGCCGAGCACGACGAGGAAGGAGTCGGTGGTCGGGTCGAGGACCAGGGAGGTGCCGGTGAAGCCGGTGTGCCCGGCGGTGCGCGGGGTGGCCATCGCGCCCATGTACCAGTGCTGGTAGAGCTCGAAACCGAGGCCGTGCTCGTCGCCGGGGAAGGCGGTGTTGAAGTCGGTGAACATCAGCTCCACCGACTCCGGCCGCAGGATGCGCGCCCGGCCGTAGTCGCCGCCGTTGAGCAGCGTGCGGCCGAGCACGGCGAGGTCCCACGCGCAGGAGAACACACCGGCGTGCCCGGCGACGCCGCCGAGGCTGTACGCGTTCTCGTCGTGCACCTCGCCCCACACCAGCCCCCGCTCCAGCCCCGACCACGGCTTGCGGGCGTCCTCGGTGGCCGCGATCCTCGGCCGCCAGGAGGCCGGCGGATTGAAACGAGTGCGGTGCATCCCGAGTGGAGCGGTGATCTCCTTCCGGAGCAGGGCATCCAAACGGAGAGCGGTGATCTTCTCCAGCACCAGCTGAAGCGAGATCAGATTGAGGTCCGAGTACAGATACCTGCTCCCCGGCGCGCCGACCGGCGCCTCGTCCCAGATGAGCCGCAGCTTCTCCTCGTACGTCGGCGCGTTGTACAGCGGAATCCACGCCCGGAACCCCGAGGTGTGCGTCAGCAGCTGCCGCACCGTGATGCCCTGCTTGCCCGCGCCCCCGAACTCCGGCAGGTACGAGGCGACCGTCGCCTCCAGCTCCAGCGCCCCCCGCTCGATCTGCTGCACGGCCAGGATCGAGGTGAACAGCTTGGACACCGAGGCCAGGTCGAAGACGGTGTCCTCGGCCATCGGGATCTGCTCCTCGGCGGGCAGCTCGACGCCGGTGTCGCTCTTCTCGTCGTACGCCGCGTACCGCACCGCCATCCCGATCGGCTCGTGCAACGCCACGGTCCCGCCCCGCCCGGCCAGCAGCACGGCCCCCGCGTACCACGGGTACTTGGGGGAGGGCCCGAGGAAGGCCTTCGCGTCGATGACGAGTTGGCGCAGATGCGGGGCGAGCAGCCCGGCGCGCTCCGGGGAGCCGTGGCGCAGCGTGGGGTGTCCGTGTCCGGGGGTGGCGGCCGCGGCCGGTCCCGCGGGCAAGGGGGCGAGGGTCAGGGCGCCGCCCAGGGCCACCGCCGCCCTGCCGAGCTGACGACGCGTCATCGCTCTGTCTGCCATGCCGTCGGTCATCGAGGATCCTCCCGAACGTGGGTCGGTCGCGGCCGTACCCGAAAGCATGTCCAGCACGCCCACCCGATAAATCTGACGCTCTGTCAGGAAACCTCTTCCGTCGTCCGGAGTACTGCGGCATCCTGCGCCCATGCAGACGGAGCTGAGCAAGCAACTGGGAATCGAGCACGCCCTCTTCGGCTTCACGCCGTTCCCCGCCGTCGCCGCGGCCATCAGCCGGGCCGGCGGCTTCGGAGTGCTCGGCGCGGTCCGCTACACCGCCCCCGACGACCTCAAGCGCGACCTCGACTGGATCGAGGCGCACGCCGAGGGCCGACCCTACGGCCTGGACGTCGTGATGCCCGCGAAGAAGGTGGAGGGCGTCACGGAGGCCGACGTGGAGGCGATGATCCCCGACGGGCACCGGCAGTTCGTCCAGGACACCCTCGCCAAGTACGGCGTACCCGAACTCCCCGAGGGCGAGGCGTCCGGGTGGCGTATCACCGGCTGGATGGAGCAGGTCGCCCGCACCCAGCTCGACGTCGCCTTCGACTACCCGATCCGGCTGCTGGCGAACGCCCTCGGCTCACCGCCCGCCGATGTCGTTCAGCGCGCCCACGACCGGGGCGTCCTGGTCGCCGCGCTCGCGGGCAGCGCCCGGCATGCGAAGAAGCACAAGGACGCCGGGATCGACATCGTCGTGGCCCAGGGCTACGAGGCGGGCGGACACACCGGCGAGATCGCCTCCATGGTGCTCACCCCCGAGGTCGTCGAGGCCGTCGACCCGCTGCCTGTGCTGGCCGCCGGAGGTATCGGCAGCGGACAGCAGGTGGCCGCCGCGCTGGCCCTCGGCGCGCAGGGCGTGTGGACGGGCTCCATCTGGCTGACCACCACCGAGGCCGACCTCCACTCCCCGGCCCTGACCCGCAGACTCCTCGCGGCCGGTTCCGGCGACACCGTCCGCTCCCGCGCCCTGACCGGCAAGCCCGCCCGCCAGCTGCGCACCGAGTGGACCGACGCCTGGGACGACCCCGCCGGACCGGGCACCCTCCCCATGCCCCTGCAGGGCCTCCTCGTCGCCGAGGCCGTCTCGCGCATCCAGAAGTACGAGGTCGAACCCCTGCTCGGCACGCCCGTCGGCCAGATCGTCGGCCGGATGACCAGCGAACGCAGCGTGCGGGCCGTCTTCGACGACCTCACACGCGGCTTCGAGCGGGCCGTCGACCGCATCAACCGCATCGCCGGAAGGAGCGGCCAGTCATGAACCACCCCACCGGCTTCTGGGCCCAGGCCACCGCCGACCCCGACCGCCCGGTCCTCGTCGCACCCGATGGAGAGGAGTGGACCGCCGGACGCCTGCACGGTGCCGCCAACCGCCTCGTGCACGGCCTGCGCGCGGCGGGCCTGGAGCGCGGCGACGCCTTCGCGGTCGTGCTGCCCAACGGGCCCGAGTTCCTCACGGCGTATCTGGCCGCCACCCAGGCCGGGTTCTACCTGGTCCCGGTCAACCACCACCTCGTCGGCCCCGAGATCGCCTGGATCGTCGCCGACTCCGGTGCCAAGGTGCTCGTCGCCCATGGACGGTTCGCCGACGCGGCCCGCCAAGCCGCCGACGAGGCGGGCCTTGCGGCCACGCACCGGTACGCGGTCGGCACAGCCGAGGGCTTCCGGCCGTACGCCGAACTCCTCGACGGGCAACCGGAGTCACCGCCCGCCGACCGCACCCTGGGCTGGGTCATGAACTACACCTCGGGCACCACCGGCCGCCCCCGCGGCATCCGCCGCCCCCTGCCCGGCAAGCTCCCGGAGGAGTCCTACCTCGGCGGCTTCCTCGGCATCTTCGGCATCAAGCCGTACGACGACAACGTCCACCTCGTCTGCTCGCCGCTCTACCACACGGCCGTACTCCAGTTCGCCGGCGCCTCGCTCCACATCGGCCACCGACTGGTCGTGATGGACAAGTGGACGCCCGAGGAGATGCTCCGGCTGATCGACCGGCACAGGTGCACACACACCCACATGGTCCCGACCCAGTTCCACCGGCTGCTGGCCCTCCCGGAGGACGTCCGGCGGTCGTACGACGTCTCCGCCATGCGGCACGCCATCCACGGCGCCGCCCCCTGCCCCGACCACGTCAAACGCGCCATGATCGACTGGTGGGGCCACTGTGTCGAGGAGTACTACGCGGCCAGCGAGGGCGGCGGCGCCTTCGCCACCGCCGAGGACTGGCTGAAGAAACCCGGCACCGTCGGCAAGGCCTGGCCCATCAGCGAACTCGCGATCTTCGACGACGACGGCAACCGGCTGCCGCCCGGCGAACTCGGCACCGTCTACATGAAGATGAGCACCGGCGGCTTCGCCTACCACAAGGACGACGACAAGACCCGGAAGAACCGCATCGGCGACTTCTTCACCGTCGGCGACCTCGGCTGTCTCGACGAGGACGGCTATCTGTTCCTCCGGGACCGCAAGATCGACCTGATCATCTCCGGCGGCGTCAACATCTACCCGGCCGAGATCGAGTCCGTGCTGCTCGCCCACCCCGCCGTCGCCGACGCCGCCGCCTTCGGCATCCCGCACGACGACTGGGGCGAGGAGGTGAAGGCGGTCGTCGAACCGGCCCCCGGCCACGAACCCGGCCCCCACCTCGCCGCCGCCCTCCTCGCCCACTGCGCCGACCGGCTCGCCGGCTACAAGCGCCCCAAGAGCGTCGACTTCACCGCCGAGATGCCCCGCGACCCCAACGGCAAGCTGTACAAACGGCGGCTGCGGGAGCCGTACTGGGAGGGGCGGACCCGGGCGATGTGACGCGGCGCCTTTGGTCAGGCCCGTGCAGCGGACGTCATCCTTTGGTCGGCGTCCGCGCGACCTTCGGCCGATGCCCGGCGATGCCCCGCCTTTCTAACGTGGCCGTATGACGACCACGACCACGCAGGGCCGCCTGCGGCGCGGGGGCGTACAGCCCGGGGAACGCGCGCTCGCCCCCGATCTCGCCCGCGGCATCATGCTGCTGGGCATCGTCCTGTCCAACACCGCCTTCCATCTCTGGGCGGCCCGGCGCGGCCCCTCCGGATGGCAGCCCGTCGACGGCTCGTGGCTCGACCACGCGGTGCAGTTCACCATGATCACCGTGCTCGACCTGCGGGTCTACCCGCTCTTCGCGTTCCTCTTCGGCTACGGCATGATGCAGCTCTACCTCCGGCAGACCACCGCCGGCACGGCGGAGCGCGACGCCGTGAGGATTCTGCGCCGGCGCAGTCTGTGGCTGATCGTCATCGGCCTGGCCCATTCCGGTCTGCTCATGGCCGGCGACATCATCGGCTTCTACGGGGTGCTGAGCCTCGTCCTGGGCCTGGCCTTCCTCCGGCGCGGCGAACGCGCCCTGAAATGGTGGATCGGGATCGGCGTCGCCCTGCTGCTGTTCAGCTCCGCCGAGCCCGTCGTGTCGGCGTTGCTGCGGGGCGAGTTGGGCACGCTCGGCAACGCGGGCGCCGAGCCCGGCTTCAAGGCGTACGCGCCGGACGAGGAGAGCTGGCTCACCGCCGCGGGCATCCGGCTGGAGACCGGCCTGTTCGTCACCTTCGTCGCCGCGCCGCTGTCCCTCGTCGGCGGTGGGTTCGTGCTCTTCCTGCTCGGTTTCCTGGCCGCGCGGCACCGCGTCCTGGAGGAGCCCGGCCGCCGTCGCACCCTGCTGCGGTGGACCGCCGTCATCGGCATCGCGGTCGGCTGGCTCGGCGCGCTGCCGGCAGCGCTCGCCCACGTCGGCGCCCTGGACGTACCGGCCGACGCGCAGAGCGAGTCCGGGGCGCTCACCATCCTCAGGGACGCCACCGGCAACGCCGCCGGACTCGGCTACGTCGCCGCCGTCGCCCTCTTCGCGCACTGGTGGACCACCCGTGAGCCCCGACGCGGCGCCACGGCGGTCAAGGCGGTCACCGCCGTGGGGAAGCGCTCGTTGTCCTGCTACCTCGCCCACTCGCTGCTCTTCGCCCCCGTGCTGGCCGCATGGGGCCTCGGACTCGGCGAACATCTCGGCAGCGCCACCATGGCCCTGTTCGCGGTCGCCGTCTGGCTGGTCACCGTGGCCGGAGCACACGCCCTGGAGCGCGCGGGCCGCCGCGGCCCCGCCGAAGCGGTGCTGCGGCGGCTGATGTACGGGTCGGTCGCAGGCCGCGCGCGATGAGCGTTGCCGCAGCCCACTTCGAGAGGTTCACCGACGAGCCCACCGGACCATGCACCCTCGACCCGCCCAGATGCTGATGGGGTCCGCGCCGGTCCCCGCGTGGTAGTCGGCGGCTCTGCCGTCCTCCGGCCAGGACGCGCGGTCTGCTTGTATCGAACCCACATTCTGCAGCCGTTCTTCGCTGTCCTCCGGGCAGCTCCCGTTACCGTACTCGTCGCTGTCGAGGCGACGGGACGCTGACGCCATACTGAGCAGGGCGACGGCCGTGAGGGTGAACCGTCTCAGGCGGATGCGCATCGTGCCTTCCAACGTCATTGAGGGAAGGAGCGGTTGAGCGTACCAACGGGTATGTCCGTTGCGGCCGGGTCACTTGACCTCGTCCGGACACGGACCGAGGATCAACAGTCATGACGCCCGGACATGGCAGCACAGTTGACGGCGTGCTGCGGCGCAGCGCCCGCCGCACCCCGGCGCGCGTCGCGGTCGAGTACCGCGACCGCCGCTGGACGTACGAGGAACTCGACGACGCCGTCTCCCGGGCGGCGAGCCTCCTGCTCGGCGAGGGCCTCGCCCCCGGCGACCGCGTCGGCGCCTACGGTCACAACTCCGACGCCTACCTCATCGGCTTCCTCGCCTGCGCCCGAGCGGGCCTGGTGCACGTGCCGGTCAACCAGAACCTGACGGGCGACGACCTGACGTACATCATCGAGCAGTCGGGCAGCGGGCTGGTCCTCGCCGACCCGGATCTGGCCGATCGACTGCCGGACGGCGTAAGGGTGTTGCCGTTGCGCGACGACCACGACTCGCTGCTCGCGCGGCTGCCGTCCTTCGACCCGTACGACGGTCCGGAGCCGCGTGCCGAGGACCTGACGCAGCTGCTCTACACCTCGGGCACGACGGCCCTGCCCAAGGGCGCGATGATGACGCACCGGGCGCTGGTGCACGAGTACCTCAGCGCGATCACCGCCCTCGACCTCGGCGCGGGCGACCGGCCGGTGCACGCGCTGCCGCTGTACCACTCGGCCCAGATGCATGTCTTCCTGCTGCCGTACCTCGCGGTCGGGGCGACGAACATCATCCTCGACGCACCGGACGGCGACCGGCTCTTCGACCTGATCGAGGCCGGGCGCGTGGACAGCCTGTTCGCACCGCCCACCGTGTGGATCGGCCTGTCGAACCGGGCCGACTTCGCGACCCGCGACCTGAGCGGACTGCGCAAGGCGTACTACGGGGCGTCGATCATGCCGGTGCCGGTCCTGGAACGGCTGCGGGAGCGGTTGCCGAAACTGGCGTTCTACAACTGCTTCGGCCAGAGCGAGATCGGCCCCCTGGCCACCGTCCTCGCACCCGACGAGCACAAGGGCCGGATGGACTCCTGCGGCCGGCCGGTGCTGTTCGTGGACGCCCGGGTCGTCGACGCCGACGGCAAGGACGCGCCCGACGGCACACCCGGCGAGATCGTCTACCGTTCCCCGCAGCTGTGCGAGGGCTACTGGAACAAGCCCGAGGAGACCGCCGAGGCCTTCCGCGACGGCTGGTTCCACTCCGGCGACCTCGCGGTGCGGGACGCGCACGGCTACTTCACGATCGTCGACCGGGTGAAGGACGTCATCAACTCCGGTGCTGTGCTGGTGGCCTCACGGCAGGTCGAGGACGCCCTCTACACCCACGAGTCCGTCGCCGAGGTCGCCGTCGTCGGGCTGCCCGACGAGAAGTGGATCGAGGTCATCACCGCCGTCGTCGTCCCGCGCGGCGAGGTGACGGAGGCGGAGTTGATCGCCCACGCGCGGGAGAAACTGCCCCACTTCAAGGCGCCGAAGCGGGTGGTGTTCGTGGACGCGCTGCCCCGCAACGCCAGCGGCAAGATCCTCAAGCGGGAGCTGCGGGACCGGTTCGGCGACGGCTGAAGTCAGCTCGGACGCAGGTCCACGATCCGCCTGATCTTCCCCACGGACCGCTCCAGCGACTCCGGTTCGACGATCTCCACCGCCACCGACACGCCGATGCCGTCCTTCACGGCCGCCGCGATGGCCCGCGCCGCGTCGTCCCGCGTCTCGGCCGTCGCGTCGGGGCGGGCCTCGGCCCGGACGGTGAGAGCGTCCAGCCGGCCCTCGCGGGTCAGACGCAGCTGGAAGTGCGGGGCCACGCCGGGGGTACGGAGCACGATCTCCTCGATCTGGGTGGGGAACAGGTTCACGCCGCGCAGGATCACCATGTCGTCGCTGCGGCCGGTGATCTTCTCCATCCGGCGGAAGGTGCGGGCCGTGCCCGGCAACAGCCGTGTCAGGTCCCGCGTCCGGTACCGGATCACGGGCATGGCCTCCTTGGTGAGCGAGGTGAACACCAGCTCGCCCCGCTCGCCGTCGGGCAGCACCTCACCGGTGATCGGGTCGACGATCTCCGGGTAGAAGTGGTCCTCGTACACATGCAGACCGTCCTTGGTCTCCACGCACTCCTGGGCGACACCCGGGCCGATCACCTCCGACAGGCCGTATATGTCCACCGCGTCGATCGCGAACCGCTCCTCGATCTCCCGCCGCATGCCCTCCGTCCAGGGCTCGGCCCCGAAGATCCCCACCCGCAGCGAGGTGCTCCTCGGATCGACGCCCTGGCGTTCGAACTCGTCGAGCAGCGTGAGCATGTAGGACGGCGTCACCATGATGATGCCGGGCTTGAGGTCCTGGATCAGCTGCACCTGACGGGCTGTCATGCCGCCGGACGCGGGGATCACCGTACAGCCGAGGCGCTCGGCGCCGTAGTGGGCGCCCAGGCCGCCGGTGAACAGCCCGTACCTGTACGCCACATGCACCGTGTCGCCGGGCCGCCCGCCCGCCGCCCGGATCGAACGCGCCACCATGTCGGCCCACATCGACAGGTCGTCGTCCGTGTATCCGACGACCGTCGGGCGCCCGGTGGTGCCGCTCGACGCGTGGATCCGGCGGATGCGCTCCCGGGGCACGGCGAACATCCCGTACGGGTAGTGCTCGCGCAGGTCGGCCTTGGTGGTGAAGGGGAAGCGGGCGAGATCGGCGAGGGAGCGGCAGTCGTCCGGGTGGACTCCGGCCTTGTCGAAGGACTCCCGGTAGAAGGGCACGTTGGCGTAGGCGTGCCCCAGCTGTGCCCGTAGCCGCTCCAGCTGCAGTGCCCGCAGCTCCTGCGCGCCCAGCCGTTCCCCCGCGTCCAGCAGGTCCGTCGTCTCCGCCATGAGACCTCTCCCTCACCAACCGCGGCAATCCGGGCGACCGATCATTCGGTCGAGGTGTTGTGGATCAGTAATCCAGCCCGGCGCGGTGGAGGCAAGTGGTCTGCCCGCACTTTCTGCGGCGGCCGGAACTCCGTTGCGCGGGGGCTCCCGGTCGTTGAGGATGACCGCCATGCCCACCTTCAGCGCCCCCGACGGAACCCGGCTCGCCTACCATCTGCGCGGCGACGGCGACCCCCTGCTCGTCCTGCCCGGCGGCCCCATGCGGCCCTCCGCCTACCTCGGTGACCTGGGCGGACTCTCCGCCCGCCGCCGACTGGTCCTGCTCGACCTGCGCGGCACCGGCGACTCCGCGGTGCCGGCGGATCCGGCGACGTACCGCTGCGACCGGCTCGTGGACGACGTGGAGGCGCTGCGGGCCCACCTGGGCCTGGAGCGGATGGACCTGCTCGGCCACTCGGCGGGCGGCAGCCTGGCCATGCTGTACGCCGCCCGCCATCCCGAACGGGTGGCGCGGCTCGCGCTGATCACCGCGACGCCCTGGGCCCTGGGTATGCCGGCGACGACCGAGGACCGGCTGGCCGCCGCCCGGCTGCGGGAGGGCGAGTCGTGGTTCGCGGAGGCGTTCCCGGCGTTCGAGCGGTGGCTGCGGGAGGGCGGCGAATTCGATCCGCGGTTCATCCCGTTCTTCTACGGGCGCTGGGACGAGGCGGCCGCAGCGCATGCCAGGCGGGACGAGGAGGAGGGCAACGCGGAGGCCGCCGAACGGTACGGCTCCGAGGGCGCCTACGACCCGCCCGCGACCCGCGCCGCACTGGCCGCGCTGGCCGCCCCGGTCCTCGTGTACGCCGGCGAACTCGACGGCGGGCCCCGCCCCGACCTCGCCCGCCGCACGGCCGAGGCCTTCCCCAACGCCGAGGTGGCCGTGCAGCCGGGCGCGGGGCACTACCCGTGGGTGGACGACCCCGAGTGGTTCGTGGGACGCACCGCGGACTTCTTCGCAGGGAAAGGGAAGGGGACGGGCGAGTAGCCGGCGGTCTACTTCAGGGCCTGTCGGCCGCGGCGGCCACTTCCCTGGCCCACCGGTAGTCCGCCTTGCCGCTCGGGGAGCGGCGGATGGACTCGGTGATGACGAGCTGGCGCGGGATCTTGTACCCCGCCAGCCGGTCCCGGCAGTGGGTCTGGAGGTCCGCCAAAGTCAGCTTTCGGGCGCCCTCCCGCACCTGCACGACCGCCGCGACATGGTTGCCCCACTTCGCGTCCGGCACCCCGGCCACCAGCGCGTCGTACACGTCCGGATGGGACTTCAGGGCCTGCTCGACCTCCTCCGGGTACACCTTCTCGCCCCCGGTGTTGATGCACTGCGAGCCACGGCCGAGGACGGTGACCACGCCCTGCTCGTCGACGGTGGCCATGTCGCCGAGCAGCACCCACCGCTCGTCGTCCCGCTCGAAGAAGGTCTCGGCGGTCTTCGCCGGGTCGTTGTAGTAGCCGAGCGGTACGTGGCCGCACTGGGCGATCCGGCCCACCTCGCCGACGGCCACCGGCTCGCGCGTCGCCGGATCCACCACCCGCGTACGGGAGTTGACGCGTATGCGGAAGCCCCGCTCGGGGCCGGAGTCGTCCGTCGCCGTGCCGTTGAAGCCGGACTCGGAGGAGCCGAAGTTGTTCAGCAGCATCACATGCGGGACGAGCGCGAGGAACTGCTCCCGCACCGTCTCCGACATGATCGCGCCGGACGAGGACACGCTGAACATCGAGGAGCAGTCCGTGCCCTTCAGCGGCCCGGAGAGGGCGTCGATCAGCGGGCGCAGCATCGCGTCGCCGACCAGCGACATGCTGGTGACCTTCTCCTTCTCGAC
The DNA here is from genome assembly GCF_015712165.1 of Streptomyces spinoverrucosus. Lineage (NCBI taxonomy): Bacteria > Bacillati > Actinomycetota > Actinomycetes > Kitasatosporales > Streptomycetaceae > Streptomyces > Streptomyces spinoverrucosus. Next base: position 80,887 of record NZ_JADPZX010000003.1, read on the forward strand.
GGTCCGCAGCACCTCCTCGGGCACGAACTTGCGGTGCAGTACGACGCGTTGCCCGAAGTTGAAGCCGATGAACGCCGTGAGCGTGGACGTGCCGTGCATCAGCGGGGGAGTGGGGAAGAAGGTGATGCCCGATCCGCCCGCCGCGACCCGCTCGGCCAGCTCCTCGGGCTTCCTCACCGGCTCACCGGTCGGCGCCCCACCGCCCAGCCCGGAGAAGAACAGATCCTCCTGCCGCCACATCACGCCCTTGGGCATCCCGGTCGTACCGCCGGTGTAGATGATGAACTGGTCGTCCCCGGAACGGGCCGGGAATCCGCGCTCCGGAGAGCCACCGTTCTCGGCCTCCGTGAACGGCACCCCCAGCGAGCCCCGCGCCCCCACCCGCACCAGATGCCGCACCTTCTCCGCCCGGGGAAGCGCCGCCGCCACCCGGTCCGTGAACTCCGCGTCGAACGCCACGGCCACCAGATCGGCGTCCCGGTAGAGATAGACCAGCTCCTCCTCGACATAGCGGTAGTTGACGTTCACCGGCACGATCCGCGCCTTCAGGCAGCCGAGCACCGTCTGGAGGTACTCGACGCCGTTGTACAGGTGCAGCCCGAGGTGCTCACCGGGGCGGATGTCGCTGTCGAGCAGGTGGTGACCGATGCGGTTGGCGGCCGCGTCCAACTCGGCGTACGTCAGCCGGCGCTCCGCGCCCGTGCCCGGGTGGTCGAGGTACACCAGCGCCTCACGGTCCGGCACCACGTCCACGACCGACTCGAACAGGTCGGCAAGGTTGTACTCCACCGCTCCTCCTGACCTCGCTGTCCCTCGGGTTGCCGGTCATCAGAGCAAAGGGCGACACAACTGTGAAGGGTCCGCGCAGCAGAAATCTGACTGACTGTCAGAAAACTCTTGAAGTGCCCACCCTCCTCCTGCAACCTGTTCTCGTTCCCGCGGACGGAGGACACCCATGGGTGGCACCGAACACCTCACCGTGCAGCGCGAAGGCGCCACACTGGTGCTCACGCTCAACCGGCCCGAGGCCAAGAACGCGCTCTCGCTGCCGATGCTCGTAGGCCTGTACGACGGCTGGATCGAGGCCGACGAGGACGAGGCGATCCGCTCGATCGTGCTGACCGGCGCGGGCGGCGCCTTCTGCGCGGGCATGGACCTGAAGGCCCTGGCGGGCAAGGGGATGGCCGGTGAGCAGTACCGGGACCGGCTCAAGGCCGACCCCGACCTGCACTGGAAGGCCATGCTGCGCCACCACCGCCCACGCAAACCCGTGATCGCCGCCGTCGAGGGCCCGTGCGTCGCGGGCGGCACCGAGATCCTCCAGGGCACCGACATCCGCGTCGCGGCCGAGTCCGCGACCTTCGGGCTGTTCGAGGTCCGGCGCGGACTCTTCCCCATCGGCGGCTCGACCGTCCGGCTGCAACGCCAGATCCCCCGCACCCACGCCCTCGAAATGCTGCTCACCGGACGGCCGTACGGCGCCCGGGAGGCGGCGGACATCGGCCTGGTCGGCCATGTCGTCCCCGACGGCACCGCGCTCGCCGAGGCGCTGAAGATCGCCGAACGGATCAACGCCTGCGGCCCGCTCGCCGTCGAGGCCGTCAAGGCGTCGGTGTACGAGACCGCCGAGATGACCGAGACCGACGGCCTGGCCGCCGAACTCGCCCGTGGCTGGCCGATCTTCGACACCGCGGACGCCAAGGAGGGCGCCCGCGCCTTCGCGGAGAAGCGACCGTCTCACTACAAGCGCGCCTGACCTCCAAGGAGTTCCCGCGATGCCCGAAGTCCTCAAAGCCCCCCTCGTCGTCGAGTTCCCCTTCACCCGCTCCCTCGGCCCCGTCCAGAGCGCCTTCCTCACCGGCCTGCGCGAACGCGTCGTCCTGGGCGTGCACACCGGCGACGGCCGCACCCTCGTCCCACCGGTCGAGTACGACCCCGTCACCGCCGAGGAGATCCGCGACCTCGTCGAGATCGCCCCCACCGGCACCGTCACCACCTGGGCCTGGAACCACGCCCCCCGCCGCGGTCAGCCCCTCGACACCCCCTTCGCCTGGGCCCTGGTCCGCCTCGACGGCGCCGACACGGCCCTGCTGCACGCCCTGGACGCCCCGGGACCGGAGGCGGTCCACACCGGCATGCGGGTCCGCGTCCGCTGGGCGGAGCAACGCACCGGCGCCATCACCGACATCGCCTGCTTCGAGCCGTACGACGGCGAAGACGCCCAACCGACCGGCCACACCGGCGAGTTCGAGGACCCGGTCACCGGCATCGTCGCGCACGCCCGGCTCGACTACTCCTACAGCCCCGGCCGCGCCCAGTCCGCCTACATCAGGGCGCTCTCCGACCGGCGGACCGTCGGCGAACGCTGCCCGTCCTGCCGCAAGGTGTACGTGCCGCCCCGGGGCGCCTGCCCCACCTGCGGCATCGCCACCGGCGAACAGGTCGAGGTCGGCCCGCGCGGCACGGTCACCACGTTCTGCATCGTCAACATCAAAGCGAAGAACCTGGACATCGAAGTCCCGTACGTCTACGCCCACATCGCCCTCGACGGAGCCGGCCTCGCCCTGCACGGACGCATCGGCGGCATCCCGTACGACCAGGTCCGGATGGGCCTGCGGGTCGAACCCGTGTGGACCGAGGACAGCCGCTACCCCGACCACTACCGGCCGACCGGCGAACCCGACGCGGACTACGACACGTACAAGGAGCTGCTGTGACCCGCGACATCGCCGTCGTCGCCTTCGCCCAGACCGACCATCGGCGCACCAGCGACGAGCTCTCCGAGGTCGAGATGCTCATGCCGGTCCTGCACGAGGTGCTGGACCGCACCGGCCTGAAGACCGCCGACATCGGCTTCACCTGCTCCGGCTCCAGCGACTACCTCGCCGGCCGCGCCTTCTCCTTCACCCTCGCCCTGGACGGCGTGGGCGCCTGGCCGCCGATCTCCGAGTCGCACGTCGAGATGGACGGCGCCTGGGCGCTGTACGAGGCGTGGACCAAGCTGCTCACGGGGGAGGCGGACACCGCCCTCGTGTACGCGTACGGCAAGTCCTCGCCGGGCTCGGTGCGGGACGTCCTCACCCGCCAGCTCGACCCGTACTACGTCGCCCCGCTGTGGCCCGACTCCGTCGCCCTCGCCGCCCTCCAGGCCCAGGCGCTCATCGACGCGGGCGAGACCGACGAGCCCGCCCTCGCCGCCGTCGCCGCCCGCAGCCGCGCGGCGGCCGAGGACAACCCCCACGCCCAACTGCGGGGTCCGGTGCCGCACGGGGAGTACGTGGTACGGCCCCTGCGCACCGGCGACTGCCCGCCCATCGGCGACGGCGCCGCAGCCGTGATCCTCGCCGCCGGGGAACGCGCCCGCGAGCTGTGCGCACGCCCCGCCTGGATCCGCGGCATCGACCACCGCATCGAGGCGCACGGCCTCGGCGTCCGCGACCTCACCGACTCGCCCTCCACCCGCCTGGCCGCCGAGCGCGCCGGAGCCTTCGAACGGCCCGTCGACACCGCCGAGCTGCACGCGCCGTTCACCGCCCAGGAGGTCGTCCTGCGCAAGGCCCTGCGCTTCGACGACACGGTGTCCGTCAACCCGTCCGGCGGGGCGCTCGCCGCCCACCCGATCATGGCCGCCGGCCTGATCCGTATCGGTGAGGCGGCGGCACGCATCCACCGGGGCGAGTCCGACCGGGCCCTCGCCCACGCCACGTCCGGCCCCTGTCTGCAACAGAACCTGGTCGCCGTACTCGAAGGGGATCCCCGATGAGCAAGGAGCCCGTGGCCGTCGTAGGCGTCGGCCAGACCAAGCACGTGGCGGCACGCCGGGACGTCTCCCTCGCCGGGCTCGTCCGGGAGGCGGCCCGACGCGCCCTCGACGACGCCGAGCTGACCTGGGCCGACATCGACGCCGTCGTCATCGGCAAGGCGCCCGACTTCTTCGAGGGCGTGATGATGCCGGAGCTGTACCTGGCGGACGCGCTCGGCGCGGTCGGCAAGCCGATGCTGCGCGTGCACACCGCCGGCTCCGTCGGCGGCTCCACCGCCCTGGTCGCGGCCCAGCTCGTCGCCGCCCGCGTGCACGCCACCGTCCTCACCCTCGCCTTCGAAAAGCAGTCCGAGTCCAACGCCATGTGGGGCTTGTCCCTGCCGATCCCGTTCCAGCAGCCGCTGCTGGCCGGGGCGGGCGGCTTCTTCGCCCCGCACGTGCGGGCGTACATGCGCCGCAGCGGCGCGCCCGACACGATCGGCTCGCTCGTGGCGTACAAGGACCGGCGCAACGCCCTGAAGAACCCCTACGCCCACCTCCACGAGCACGACATCACCCTGGAGAAGGTCCAGGCCTCGCCCATGCTCTGGGACCCGATCCGCTACTCGGAGACCTGCCCGTCCTCCGACGGCGCCTGCGCCATGATCCTCACCGACCGCGCCGGAGCCGCCCGGGCGCCCCGCCCGCCCGCCTGGATGCTCGGCGGCGCGATGCGCAGCGAACCCACCCTCTTCGCCGGGAAGGACTTCGTCTCGCCACGGGCCGGCCGGGACTGCGCCGCCGACGTGTACCGGCAGGCGGGGATCGCCGACCCGCGCCGGGACATCGACGCCGCCGAGATCTACGTACCGTTCTCCTGGTACGAGCCGATGTGGCTGGAGAACCTCGGCTTCGCCGCCGAGGGCGAGGGCTGGAAGCTCACCGAGTCCGGGGTGACCGAACTGGACGGGGACCTGCCGGTCAACATGTCGGGCGGCGTGCTGTCCACCAACCCCATCGGCGCCTCCGGCATGATCCGCTTCGCGGAGGCGGCCCTCCAGGTGCGCGGGCTGGCGGGAGACCATCAGGTCGACGGCGCCCGGAAGGTGCTCGGACACGCCTACGGCGGCGGCTCGCAGTTCTTCTCGATGTGGCTCGTGGGAGCGCGTCCGCCGGACGCCTGAAAGGTCCTCCTCACGTGGCCTGTTGGCTCCGGGGACCGATCGCTAGGCTGGCCGCGGACGACGAGTCGGGAGGAGCACGGACGTGGCCGAGACCACCACCCAGCAGCAGCCGCTCAAGGGCTGGGACAAGCCGGAACTGGACCTGAGCAACGCCGAATGGCAGTCCAGCAGCCGCGGCCTGGGGGATGTGCAGATCGCCTTTGTCGAGGGTTTCATCGCCATGCGCAACAGCGGCCGCCCGGAGAGCCCCTCCCTGATCTTCACCCCCGCCGAGTGGGGAGCGTTCGTGTCGGGCGCCCGGGAGGGTGAGTTCGACCTGACCTGAGGCCACCCGGGTGAACCGGGGTGGACGGGCCGATCCGGGGGTGTTCCGCCCGGTTTTCGGGACACGCGATCCTGTGAGACCTCCCGGGGCGGAGGCCTGAGCGAGGCTGGCCCCGGGAAGTAGGTCGGTCGCCACTTCCGGAGGTGAGGAACATGAGCACCCTGCCGGTCATCGCCGCGTTCGACGGTTCGGACGACAGTCTGCGGGCCCTGGACTGGGCCCTCGACGCCGCCCGCAGGCGCAGCGCGCCGCTGCGGGTGGTGCATGTGCGGCAGTACGCCGTGCGGGTGCCCGCCGGTGTGGAGGTCGCCCGGCTGCCGGAGCCGGAGGACGATCCGGTACTCGTCCGGGCCCGCACGTACCTCGCCGAGCGCGCCGAGGGACTGGTCGTGGACTACCTCGGCCCGGAGGGCACCCCGGCCGCCGTACTCCCCGAAATGGGCGCCGAAGCGCAGCTGTTGGTGCTCGGCTCCCGGGGGCGCGGCGGTTTCGCGAGGCTCCTGCTCGGCTCCAACGGCCTCGCGGCGGCCCGGGACGCCGAGTGCCCGGTCGTCGTGGTGCCCCGGCCCGGCCGCGAGGTCGACGACGCCCCGCCGCAGGAACCGGGACCCCGGGTGGTCGTCGGCCTCAACGTGGACGGCCCGGACGACGCCGCCCTCGCCTTCGCCTTCGAGGAGGCCGCGCGGCGCGACGCCCGCCTCCAGGTGGTCGCCGCGTACCCGTGGCCCGTGCAGCTCTGGGCGGGCTCCACGGGCGAGCTGCTGACGACCGGTATCGACCAGGACGCCGTCGAGAGCGAGACCCGTGCCCTCGCGGAGGGCTTCCTCGCCCCGCACCGCCGCCGTCACCCCGACGTCCGGGCGGAGGTGTACCTGGCCCCCGGAGACGCCGCCGCCCAGCTGGTCGCGAACTCGCGGGACGCCGACCTGGTCGTCGTCGGCCGTCACCGACGCCGCCTGCTCGCCCCCGCCCGCATGATGGGCTCGGTCACCCACGCCGTACTGCTGCACGCGGCGAGCCCGGTGGCGGTGGTGCCGCCCGCGCCGCCGGAGGAGTGAAACGCGCTGACGGTCGCTCCCCGCCTTCATCGTCAGCGCCATACAGGACCCGACCAGCACGGACGCTCGACTTGCGCTCGACCTCGCCCTGACCGTCCGGCACGACGGACACGGCGGTGTCGCCGACGACCTGAGCGATCCCGAAGGGCTCACCGCGTGGGTGCGCTCCCACCCCGGCGCCCTGCCCGATGCCGGCGCCCACACCGCTGACGCGGAGGCCCTCACCGCCGTCCGCGAGCTGCGCGCGGCCGTCCGCGCCCTCTTCGCCCGAGCGGTACGGCCGGCCGCCCCGAGCCCCGCCGACGCCTCCCGTCCGCTGCCCGTCCCCGAAGCCCTGACCTGCCTCAACGCCGCGACCGCCCGGACCCCCACCGTCCCCGTCCTGCACGGGCCCGACGACGCCGAACCCGTCGTACACCACCGGTCCGCGCACGGGGACGAAGAACTCACCGCGGTGCTCGCGCCGGCCGCCATCGCCTTCCTCGCGAGCCCCGACCGCGACCGGCTCCGTGCCTGCCACGCACCGCGCCGCGCGCGCTACTTCCTCAAGGAGCACCCCCGGCAGGAGTGGTGCACACCGTCCTGCGGCAACCGCGCCCGAGTGGCCCGCCACCACGAACGGCACAAGAAGCCCACCCGGGGCCCGTCGTCGCCGCAACGGAGACCGCCCGCCCGGCGCCGACGACCTGCGGGCACGTACCATTGGCGGCATGTCGTTCCTCCGCCGCCGCAGTGCCACCCCCGCCGGGCCCGACTTCGACGTGCTGGCCATGGACCCGGGCGACTGGCCCGGCAATCTGGGCGCGGGCCTGCTGCCCGCCCCCGACGGCACCTGCCAGGGCGTCTTCCTGCGCTACGACCTGTTCGGCGGCCGCGGCCCCGCGATGATCATCGGCAACCTGCCCGAGGGCTCCCCGGCCCGCGAGGTCGCCGAGGGGCAGATCCCGTTCGAGGTGGCCCAGCTGCTGCTGGCCCTGGAGAACGACGAGGAAGTGACGGTCGTCGGCACCGAGGACGTGCCGGTGATGCAGGGCGACAACCTGCTCATCGTGCGCCGCCTGAAGCTCTCCGAGAGCCGGATCTCCTGCGTGCAGTTCGACCGCAGCGACAACGTCCTGGTCACCATCGCCGCCTGGGACCGTCCCATCACCGACGACCTGTACGCCCTGCTGAAGCCGCTCCCGGCGGAGCTGTTCCAGCAGGGCTGAGGCGCTACGACGACACCTTCACGTCGGCCGCCCGGACGAACGCGACGCGGTGGCCGAACTGGATCTCGTAGTACAGGTCCTTGCCCACCACAACCTTGTGCCCGTCGGTGGCGAAGGTGACGGCGTAGTAGTACTCGCCGGGCACCTTGTCACCGACGACGTACTTCTGGCCCCTGAGCAGCTCGTACGGCAGCGGGGACACCGGCTGGGCGGGTACCCCCACCGGGTAGGCGGACGCCTCCGGGTAGGCGCGGCCGTACACCGGAACGCTGTCCAGGCCGTTCTTCGGCGTGACGACCAGGCCTTTCGCGGGCACCGCGGTCGGGGCTTTCGCCGGGTTGCGGAACCAGGCCTTCTGCCCCAGGTACCAGATCGCCGTCCAGTCGCCCTGGCGTCCGGCCACCGCGTACTGCTGACCCGTGGAGACCCGCGAGCCGATGTCGTTGACGCCGGTCGTCGAGTCCCCGCCGCCCGGGCGCAGACCGATGTCCTTGATCAGCGGGTACGTCTCACCGGGCCCGGAGTACAGCCGTACCGCGCTCGAACCGTGCACCGCGCACGGCTCGCCAGGGGAGGTGCAGCCCGTGTACTCCGGCCGGTTCGAGGCGTAGTCCGGCAGGATCGTCACCATGGCGCTGCCCGCGCGGGCGGTGGGACCGAAGGGGCGGCCGAGCAGGGTGAAGTAGTGCTGCCAGTCCCAGTACGGGCCAGGGTCCGTGTGCATGCCACTGACCGTCGACGTGGTCGGGCCGGGCACGTTGTCGTGGCCGAGGATGTGCTGCCGGTCCAGCGGGACCCCGTACTTCTTGGCGAGGTACCGCACCAGACGCGCCGACGAGCGGTACATCGCCTCCGTGTACCAGGCGTCGGGCGCGGCCAGGAAACCCTCGTGCTCCAGGCCGATCGACTTGGCGTTGACGTACCAGTTGCCCGCGTGCCAGGCCACGTCCTTCGCCTTGACGTGCTGGGCGATGTGGCCGTCCGTGGAGCGCAGCGAGTAGTTCCAGGACACGTACGTCGGGTCCTGCACCATGTCGAGGACGCCCTCCCAGGCGCCCTCCGTGTCGTGCACGACGATGTACTCGATGCTCTGCGACACCGGGCGCCCGCCCAGATCGTGGTTGCCGTAGTCGCTGTCGCCGAACTCCTCGTACGGCGCCGGGATCCACTCGCAGGAGACGGTGGCCGGGCATTCGGTGCCCTCCGCCTCGGGCGTGCGCCGGAGCCGGTCCGCGGCCGGGGTGAGGTGCGGCTGCGGCGCCAGGGAGATGCGCTGCCCGGCGTCCGTGAACCGCTCCTCGCCGGTGCGGATCACCTCGAACACGTCGTTCGCGTACGCCACCCCGGTCGCCGCGTCGTCGGCGCCCGGGAAACGGGCCACCGCCCCGTACCAGTCCGCCGGATCGTCGCTCAGCGGCCTGCCCAGCTCCCGCTGCGCGGCCGCGAGCAGCGCGGCACCGCCCGCCACGTTGGCAGCGGGGTCTTCGCGGAGTTGCTCGGGGCTGAGGCCAGTCAGCTCGGCGGCCCTCGTCAAGGTCTTGAGGCGGGCCGGGAGTTCGGCGTCCTGAGGGAGCTGCACGTCGGGGAGCAGCGGCGGACGGGCGTCGTCGCCGCGCGGGTCCTCCGTGCCGTCACTGTGGTGCGGGGCCGTGGCCAGCGCGGTACGGGCGTCGGTGAGGTGCATCGGGCCGTAGCCGCCGGTCACGCTCGGCGCGCCGCCGTGCCCGTCCCAGCGGGACTGGAGGTAGGAGACCCCGAGCAGCACGCTCTGCGGTACGTCGTACTCCGCGGCGGCCTGCTCGAACGCCTGCCGCAGCTCACTGTCCGACAGGGCGTCGGACGGGGCCGCGCCGAGCAACGGCAGCAGCAGCGCCGCGGAGGCCACGGCGCCGGCGGTCCGGCGTGCGCGTCTCGGCCCGGCGGCTCGCTGGGGGTCGGTGGCGGGTCCTCGCAAAGCAGCCTCCTGGGACGGTTGGGCGCGATGGGCCTGCGGGGCCGGGCGTGTCAGTGGTACCGGCTCGCCGACAATCCGTCAATCATGCGGTCCAGGAGGCGATTTCCCCGGTCAGGGCAGGGTTGTGGGAGTTTCGTGGCGGCGGCCGACGGGCCTGCGGGGCGTCAGTGGCGTACACCAATGGACCCGGTTCTCACGGCGGCACGACGAGGTCCGCGGTGCGCCGCTGTCCCTGGCGCGCCGCGGACCGTCATCCCCCTTCAGCGAGTGCCGACCGCCGCGCGCACGGCCCGCCGGGCCAGTTGGCAGTCGTCGTGCAGCCGCCGCAGCAGCAGCCGCTGTTCCTCGCCGGACGGCGCAGCACCCGGGTGGGCCACTCCCGTTGCCGCCGGGGTCGCGTCGTGCATCGAGCGCTGCACGGCCGTCTCGTACGTACGGATCTCACGGGTCAGTACGAGCATCAGGTTGACCAGGAACGCGTCCCGCGAGGCCGGTCCCGCGTTCTGGGCGATCTGGCTGATGTGCCGCCGCGCTGCCGGGGCGTCGCCGAGCACCGACCACAAAGTGGCCAGGTCGTACCCCGGCAGGTACCAGCCGGCGTGCTCCCAGTCCACCAGGACCGGGCCCGCGGGCGACAGCAGGATGTTCGACAGCAGCGCGTCGCCGTGACAGAACTGGCCCATGCCCTGCCGGCCCGCGGCGAGCGCGATGCCGTGCAGCAGCTTCTGCAGGTCGCCCAGGTCCCGGTCGGTGAGCAGCCCCAGCTCGTGGTACCGGGAGATCCGGGCCGCGTAGTCCAGCGGCGCGTCGAACGTGCCCGCGGGGGGCCGCCAGGCGTTCAGCCGGCAGATCGCGCTGAGCGCCTGCCGGATGTCCGTGCGCGGCGGTGCCTCCGCCGGGTGCCGCTGGAGCGCCGCCGCCCGTCCCGGCATCCGCTCGATGACCAGTGTGCAGTTGTCCGGGTCCGCCGCGATCAGCCGGGGCGCCCGCACGGGCGGGCGGTGCCGGACGAACGAGCGGTATGCCGCTATTTCGTGGCGGATCCGCTCGGCCCACGCCGGGGACTGGTCCAGTAAACACTTGGCGACGGCCGTACTGCGTCCTGTGGTGCCGACCAGCAGCACCGACCGTCCGCTGCGCCGCAGTACCTGCACCGGGGCGAACTCCGGGCAGATCCGGTGCACCGAGGCGATCACCGAGCGCAGCTGGGCGCCCTGGGGGCCGGACAAGTCGAGTCTCCCGCTGAGCGGTTGGGTGCCGAGCCCCGCGGGGCGCCGCGTCCGGCCCGCGCCGAGCACGGGGGCCGTCGGGCGCGCGGGAGCGAGGTAGGGGCCGCCACCACCCGGCAGGGGGGGCTCTCCCGGCCTCGGGGAGGCGGGAGCCGCGGGGCGCGGGCGCAGCGGCCGGGGCGGGGCGGACACGGAGGACGATGCTGCGTACATGGGCGAGACAGATCCCTTCGTGTGCCTGCGACGTCATTGCGCCACCCGAACCGACCGCCCAGGTGCACCCTGGGGAGTGCACCAGCCGTATCAGGAAGGCGACCGGGTCGGGGTGGCGCGTTCCTACCTGACACCCGATGCCCCGTGGCACACCATCTGGCGCACCCTGGCGAACCCTGGCGAATAGTCGCCCGGCAACTCGCCCCGGGCTACTGTCAACTCAGCCGAGAACCTGGGGGCTTGACGTGAGCGGACAACCCAACACCCGCCTTGCGGACCTGTTCGGCCTGGCCGGCTGGTCCAAGGGGGAGCTCGCGAGGCTGGTCAACAAGCAGGCGGCGGCCATGGGCCACCCCCAGCTGGCGACCGACACCTCACGGGTGCGGCGTTGGATCGACATGGGAGAGATCCCGCGCGATCCGGTGCCGCGGGTGCTGGCGGCTCTGTTCACCGAGCGTCTCGGCCGTGTCGTGACCATCGAGGACCTCGGTCTGGTCCGGCACGGGCGTACGGGGAAGCGGCAGGGCGACGGGAGTGTGGAACATCCCGACGGCGTGCCGTGGGCGCCCGAACGGACCGCTGCGGTCCTCACCGAATTCACGGGAATGGACCTCATGCTCAACCGACGCGGCTTGGTGGGCGCGGGTGCCGTGCTCGCCGCGGGATCCGCACTCAGCAGCGCCATGTACGACTGGCTGCACACCGATCCGGCCCTGGCGGCCGACGCTCCCCATCTCGACGACCCCCTGCACGCCGACTCCGCCGGGTTCGACCGCTACGAGGCCGCCCCCATCGGGTCGCAGGAGATCGAGGAACTGGAGCGCTCGGTCGAGGTGTTCCGCGCCTGGGACGCGGCCCGCGGCGGCGGGCTCCAGCGCAAGGCGGTCGTGGGCCAGCTCAACGAGGTGGGCGGCATGCTCGCCTACCGTCACCCACCCCATCTCCAGCGGCGCCTGTGGGGCGTCGCGGCCAACCTCGCCGTCCTCGCGGGCTGGATGTCGCACGACGTCGGCCTGGAGCCCACGGCCCAGAAGTACTTCGTCATCGCCGCCCATGCCGCGAGAGAGGGCGGCGACCGGCCCCGCGCCGGCGAGGCGCTCTCCCGAGCGGCCCGCCAGATGGTGCACCTGGGCCGGCCCGACGACGCGCTGGACCTGATGAAGCTCGCCCAGTCCGGCTCCGGGGAGGAGGTACTGCCCCGTACGCGGGCGATGTTCCACACCGTCGAGGCGTGGGCCCAGGCGTCCATGGGCAAGGGCCAGGCGATGCGCCGGACCCTCGGTCAGGCGGAGGACCTGTTCGTCTCCGACAAGGCGGACGTACCGCCGCCCAGCTGGATGCAACTGTTCAACGAGGCGGACCTGTACGGCATGCAGGCCCTGGCCTACCGCACGCTCGCGGAGTTCGAGCCGGGCGCGGCGGCGCACGCCCAGCACTACGCTGACAAGGCGCTGGCCCTGCGGATCGACGCACAGCAGCGGTCGAAGATCTTCGACTTCCTGTCCATGGCATCCGCGTGCTTCATCGCGGACGACCCCGAACAGGCAGACCGGTTCGCCCGCCTCGCCCTGATGTCGATGGGGCAGAACTCCTCGCGCCGCACCTGGGACCGGCTGCGCCAGATGTACCGGCTCACCGCCGAGTACGCCGAGTACCCGAGGATCCAGCAACTGCGAGAGGAGATCAGGCTGGCGCTGCCCAAGCCGAAGGGGAGGGGCGGCAACAGCTCACAGGTGTAGTCCGACGTCCCCATCCATCGACTGCCCGTCCATCAGCTGTCCCCTATGCCGACTGTCGCCTAGGACGTGACCCTGGCGATCAGTACACAGGCGTCGTCCTCGCGTTCGGCCCCGCCGAACTCCTCCACGACCGTCCGCACGCAGTCCTGTGCGGTCCGTGCCTCGGTGAGGCGCGGGGCCAGGTCGGTGAGGCGGTGCGCGGCCGTTCCGTTGTCGCCGGGCACCAGCCCGTCGGTGTGCAGCAGGATCAGGTCGCCCTCCTCAAGGGGCTCCTCGGCCTCGCCGTAGGCGGCACCCGAGGTCGCGCCGAGCAGGACGCCGTCCGGTGCGTTCAACCTGCGCCCCGTCCCGTTGCGGAACAGCAGCGGGGCGGGGTGTCCTGCCTGCGCCCACACCAGCGTGCGGGTTTGGGGGTCGTAGCGGCAGCAGACGGCGCTGCCGAGGGCCGGCTGGACGGTGGTGTCCAGCAGCTGGTTGAGCAAGGCCAGCAGCCGGCCCGGCCGGGTGCCCGCCATCGCCATGCCGCGCACCGCGCCGAGCAGCATCGCCATGCCCGACGTCACCGTGACGCCGTGGCCGGTGAGCTCGCCGACGCTCAGCAGGGTCTCGCCGTCGGGCAGTTCCAGCGCGTCGTACCAGTCGCCGCCGATCAGCGCGCCGGTCGGGGAGGGCAGACAGCGGGCCGCCAGATCGAGGCTGCGCGGGCCCTGGCGCGGGAGCCGCAGGGCGCCGTGCCACGGCGGCAGCACGGCCTCCTGCAACTCGACCGCAAGCCGGTGCTCGGTCTGTGCGACGTGCCGTCGGCGCTCGAGCGAGTCACGGGTCTCGCTCACCGCCTGCTGGCTGCGGCGCAGTTCGCTGACGTCCCGCAGCACGGCCCACATGGAGGCGGTGCCGCCGTCAGTGTCGAGCACGGGCTCGCCCATCATGTGCACGGTCCGCACTTCGCCGTCCGGCCGTACGATCCGGAACTCGCCGTCGATGCGCTTGGCGTCGACCAGGCAGTCCGTGACCATCGCGGTCAGCATCGGCCGGTCCGCGTCCAGCACCAGCGAGGGCAGCTCGTCCAGCGTGAGCGGGGGAGCGGCGGGGTCGCGGCCGAGGATCTCGTACAGCTCGCCGGACCAACTGGCCTGGTCCGTCAGCAGGTTCCACTCCGCGCTGCCGACCCTGCTGAGCAGCGACTCGCCCCGGGGAGCGGGCGGTGGCGTCGGGACCGGCTCCGGCTCGGCCGCCGAGGTCACCGGCGGTGGGCCGTCGCGCAGTTGGGCCAGGTGCTCGTCGAGATCGTTGAGCTGGTGCAGCGCGAGGTCGTAGAGTGCGCGCTGCCAACGATCCTGTGGGTCCGAACCGTCACTCTGCGCGTCCCGCCGTACGGCGTCCACGTCGCCCTTGAGTCGCCGCGTCTGCGATATCAGCGCGTCGACCGAGCCGCGTCCTGGCGGCTGGGCGGCTGGGCGGTCCGCAGAGAGATGGGACGGCATGACGCACTCCGATGCGGGGGACGGTACGACAAGGCTGACGGTGGGACCGTTACGACTGTTGCACAGCCCGCGACGCCCTGTAAGGGATTTGGCAACACACGATACGGTGGTGCTTCTGGCATATGCCACCGTCTTCACGGAGTGCTTGTGGCGTAGGTGCTGAGTACATCGCGTGCGAGGGCAAGTCGTAGCCTGCGTACGCGAATTGACGGACCGTCGGGTTCGGCGTACCACGCTCATTCGGGTGTTCGACGTACACGCGTTCAAGGTGTACGTGAGACGCCGGAACGAGCTCGTAAGAGCATGGACATCACTCTCCAGCAGCCCGCCCGCGCCCGGCTGATCACGGCGGAGGAGCGGGAAGTCCCCGTCCCCGTCACGCTCCGCTACCTCTCCACCGACCCACTGGCCGTGCACTTCGACTTCCCGCCCGATGCGTGCCTCGACGGCGAGGCCCTCAGCTGGACCTTCGCCCGGTCCCTGCTCCAGGAGGGCGTGTGCGGTCCGGCCGGGAGCGGTGACGTGCACATCTGGCCGTGCGGACGGGCCCGTACGGTGCTGGAGTTCCACTCGCCGTGCGGGCTGGCGCTGCTCCAGTTCGACACCGCGGCCCTGCGCCGCTTCCTGCTGCGCACGTACGCGGTCGTCGCGCCCGGCGAGGAGGACGTGGCCGGAGCCGTCGAGCGCGGGCTCAACAGTCTGTTCGACGGTGCCTGACGTCGGCGTCAGCCGCTGACGTCCGCGTACAGCTCCGGGCGCGCCGCGAGGTCGACGGTCACCCGGCCGCCGCTCTCCAGCGCCCGGACCCCGGCCTCGGCCACGGCGGAGGCGGCGTACCCGTCCCAGGCGCTCGGGCCGGTGACCCGGCCCCGCCGGGTGGCGTCGACCCAGGACTGCACCTCGCGGTCGTAGGCGTCCGCGAACCGCACGAGGTAGTCCTGCGCCACCTCCTCGCGGGCGCCGCCCTCCGCCGTGACGACCATCGTGTGACCCTCGCCGATCCGGGCGCTGCCCGCCTCGCAGACGGCCTCGCACCGTACTTGGTAGCCGAAGCCGCAGTTGACGAAGACCTCCACGTCGACCAGGGCGCCGCCGCCGGTCTCGAAGAGCACGAACTGCGGGTCGAGCAGGCCCTCGGGGGCGTTCGCCGAGGACCGGGGGCGCAGCACGGTCACGGCGGTCAGCTCCTGGCCGAGCAGCCAGCGCGCCGCGTCGATCTCGTGCGAGACCGAGCTGTTGACCAGCATCGCGCTGGTGAAGTCGGGCGGGGAGGAGACGTTGCGGTGGACGCAGTGCAGCATCAGCGGCCGCCCCAGACGGCCGCTGTCCAGCAGCGACTTGAGGTGCCGGTACTCGGCGTCGTAGCGCCGCATGAAGCCGACCTGCGCCAGCCGTCGGCCGAGCCGCGCCTCGGCCTGCACCACGCGCAGCGCCCCTGCCGACTCCGGCACCATGGGCTTCTCGCACAGCACCGGAAGTCCGCGCGCGAAGGCCGCGAGCAGCGCCTCCTCGTGGGCGGGGCCGGGGGAGGCGATCAGTACGGCGTCGACGCCGGGCGCGTCCAGGGCGGCCTCCGGCTCCGCGCGCACCGCGACGCCGTCGATACCGGCCGCCGCCTCCTTCGCCCGCGCCGGGTCCGGGTCGGCCACGGCGGCCACCCTGGCGCCGCTCACCAGCCGATCGAGTCGCCGTATGTGGTCGGCTCCCATGTGTCCCGCGCCCAGCACCGCCACGCCCAGCAGCTCACCCACGTGCACCCTCCCGCTACGCCGACTGTCTCGGCGTAGCCTAGGCGGAGGGGCGCGGGTGCCGTCAGTAGCGCAGGACCCCCGCGATGCCGTTGGCGTCGGCCAGCGTGCCGTCGGGGACGAAGCGGACGTCGGCGCCGGTCTCCAGGCACTGCTCCACGATCTCGTCCACGATGTCCTCGCGGGCGTCGAGATCGTCGGTGGAGGCCGGGACGAGGTGGTCGCCGTCGTCGCGCACGGTCACGCGGTAGTTCTCCTCGACGGCGAGCAGCCGCACCCGGGCCTCCCGGGCGTTCTGCCAGACCTCGTCCACGCCGGCCACGAACTCCTTACGGCCGCGCGCCGATTCGAGTTCCTTCGTCACGGTGTCGATGGTTCTCATGTCCTCGGCCTCGACCACCGGGCGCACGGCCTGCCACACGGTGTCCGGAGTGCCGTGGGAGAGTCCGCCGTGCGGGATGTGCACGGCACGCCGGGTGACGTCCCCGATCTCGTCCAGGCAGGACAGCGCCGCCTGCTCACCGCTCACGTACAGCGGTCGCGGGTTGTCCCGCAGCACCGCGCCCATCGCCGTGTCCATCTCGCGCAGGAAGTGCCGGGTGCCCTCGTCGCGGAAGGTGCTCGGCATGTCGCCGAACCGCTCCAGGCGCTCGGGGTCGAAGTTCTCGTTCCTGCGAGTCAGCGGGAAGCCGCCGGTGCGCTCCTCGGTGACCCGGCCCCCGCCGCCGTTCCAGAGGGTGGCGCGGTCGGCCGAGACCGACAGCACCCAGAACGGCCGTTCGGAGACCTGCGCGGAGACGAGATTGCGGGTGAGGAAGGTGTCGGAGAGCACCACCCGCTCGGGCACGGAACGGGCGAGTGACCACACCTGGTGCTCCCCCGGGGCGGCGAAGATCACCAGGCCGTCCTCGACGTATGTCAGATCGACCTCCCGAGTGCCTGGTCGAGCTGGGCCGCCACTTCGACACGCCGCTCCCGGGTCACCGCGGGATCGGTCTCCAGCTGCTTCTTGGCCTCGGCCACCACATTGCGCAGACGGACCCGGTCCTGCGCGTTGTACGGCTCCCTGCGGTGCGTCGGCGTCAGCACGGACACCGCGGGGTAAGGGCGCGGTCGGCGCAGCTCGGCCAGGGTCGTGGGACTGAGTGCGTGCTCCATGACAGCACCATAGGGCCGATTCACGTATCGGGCATTTGGGGCGCGATGATCGTCATGGTGCCGCCCCTTCGCCGTTCTCGGGGCCGCAGGAGCTGCCGCTCGCGGGCAGGGTGCCGTACAGCAGGAAGGCGTCGATCTTGCTGTGCACGCACTTGGACGAGGGGTAAGCGGTGTGGCCTTCGCCCTTGTTGTCGAGCACCACGGCCGACGGCCCCAGCCGTTTCGCCGTCTGCACCGTCCAGCGGTACGGCGTCGCCGGGTCGCCGCGGGTGCCGACCAGCAGCATCTTGGGCGTGTCGACGTCCTTCACCTTCTCGCGGATGAAGTCGGTGCCCTTGGGGCGGCCGTAGCAGAGCAGGACCTGGGTGAGGCGGAACCGGCCGAAGACCGGGGACGCCTCCTCGTACAGGGCGCGCAGCCGGCCCAGGTTCCTGGTGATCTGCCGGGCCGTGGGGCGGTCGGGGTCGTCGGCGCAGTTGATCGCCATCAGCGCGGCCGGGAGGTTGTCCAGGGGGACGTCCTCCTGATCCACGAGCCCACCGTCGGCGGACGGCGACGGCTTCTGCGTGCCCTGTCGCAGGCCGGGGAGCGCGATACCGCCGGTGGCGAAGGCCTCCACCCCGCGCGTGTCCCCGTCCTCGACCAGCGAGGCCAGGGCGCGCTCCAGCGAGGGCCACATGTCCTTGCTGTAGAGCGCCTGGCTCAGCGCGCCTACCAGGTCCTGACCGGTGAACTCGCCGCTGAACGCGGTCGGGACCGGATCCTCGTCCATTGACCGGACCAGCCGTGCGACCTCCTCCCGGGCGGTCCGGGCGTCCTGACCGAACGGGCAGGAGACGTCCTTCACGCACCAGTCGAGGAAGTCATCCAGTGCGACCTGCTGCCCCGCGGCGCCCGCCACACCCTGCTCGGCGAGCGACTCCGTCAGCGTGTCCACTCCGTCGAGAGCCACCCGGCCCACTTTGTCCGGGAACTGGGCCGCGTACACGGCGCCGAGACGGGATCCGTAGGAGAAACCGAGGTAGTTGAGCTTGTCGTCGCCGAGCGCCTGGCGGATGACGTCCATGTCGCGGGAGACGTTGACCGTGCCTATGTGCGGCAGGACCGGCCCGGAGTGTTTGGCGCACTGCTCGGCCGCCGTCCTCAACTGCCGCAGCACCGCGTTCGGATCGCGCAGCGTCTCGTCGGTCCCGGCGATCACGGGAGCGCCACCGTACGGGTTGTTGCCGCAGCTGACCGGGGAGGACCGCCCGACGCCGCGCGGATCGAAGCTCACCACGTCGTAGGCGTCGGTCAGGCCCATGAAGTCGTCGCCGCCGTACGTCAGCTCGGTGACGCCGGAGCCGCCCGGGCCGCCGAAGTTGAGCAGCAGCGAGCCGCGCTTCTCGCCGCTCGCCCGGTACCGGGCCAGGGCCAGATCGAGCGTTCCGGCGCCGGGGCGCGCGTAGTCCAGCGGCACGGTGACCTTGCCGCACTGCGGGCCGTCATGGGGGTCCGCGCCCTCGCACGTCTTCCATGCGACCTTCTGCCGGTAGAACCGGGTCAGGTCGGGCTGCGGATCGTCCGCGGACGTCGTCGGCAGACCGGCGCCCAGCATCGCCAGGCCGATGGCTCCGGCGACCGTGTGGCGTCGTGCCGCGCGTCGTACCGTGCGCCGCGGGGACAGCTTGGCCAGCATCGATGCCTCCAGGGCGCCCCACTGGGGACCGGTGAACGGCGCCCTCGCTCACGATAAGCGTCGCTCGCAGGGGTCGCCTCCGGGCCAGCGGGACGCCTGGAGCAGCCGTACCCTGCCCGCTCACATGTCCGGTACGGGCGATTACAGAGTGTGTTGGGTGGTTCGGACGGCTTTACTGCCAGTTCGACAAACGTGCCACTCGATGGGGTGAAAGGCGGATAAGCCATAACTCGGATGGTTCACCTGCGTTTTACCCGGCGCGGGTGAGTGCCCGCGATTACGTCTGGAAGGCAGGGACCCTATGAAACGGGTTACCCGAAACGGTGTGATCGCCGTCGCCGCCGCCTCGGGCGCGATGGCTGTGACGTTTCCGGCGCACGCGGACTCCGCGGCCGACGGAGCCGCGGTCGGCTCGCCGGGTCTGATCTCCGGCAACACCATCCAGGTCCCGGTGCATGTCCCGGTGAACGTGTGCGGGAACACCGTGAACGTGGTGGGGCTCCTCAACCCCGCCGCCGGCAACCGATGCGCCAACGTGAGCGACAACGACGACCAGGGCCCCGAGCCGGGGTCGGGGTCGGGCGGGGGAGCGGTCGCCGAGGGCAGCGGAAAGGATTCGCCGGGTGTGATCTCCGGCAACGGAGTGCAGCTCCCGGTGCATCTGCCGGTGAACGTCAGCGGCAACAGCGTGAACGTCGTCGGCATCGGCAACGGGGCCGTCGGCAACGAGTCCGTGAACACCCCCGGTGACCGCCCGGTCCGACCCGAGCGTCCTGTGTCACCGCCACCGAGGCCCGAGCCGTCCATCCCGCCGAAGGCCCGCCCGGCGCCGCACATCGCGCCGCCCACCACGTCCGGCCTCGCGGATACGGGCGCGGACACCACCCTGCCCGCCGCGCTCGGCGCCACGGCGATGGTGCTGGGCGGCGCGTTGCTGTACCGGCGCTTCCGTCCCCGGGCGGTGCGCTGAGCCCACGCCGCTCACGGCACGCACGAGGGAGGCCCCATCGGCGGGTGATCACCGGTGGGGCCAGGACGGGGGCCCAAGGGCCTTATGCGGCCGGGGGTAGGGGTCTATGGCTTGGGGCATGGGCTAGAGGCCTGTTGTCTGTGGCCTGGGGCTGGGGCTGGGGCTGGGGCTGGGGCCAGGGCCTGTGGCTTGGGGTCAGGGGTCTGCGACGTGGGCCAGACGCTCGCGGCCCGCGCCTGCGGCTTATGGTCTGTGGGCTGCACCTGCGGCCGAGCACCTACGGCCGAGCGCCTGCGGCCGGCGGTCCGGGTCCGGACGTCTGGGGCCAGGGGTCTCGCGGGCCTGGGCCTGTTGCCTGTTGCCTGTTGCCTGTTGCCTGTTGCCAGGGATTAGGCCTGCGGCCTGTGGTGGTGGCCAGGGTTACGGGGCCCCGGCACGTGGTTGTGGCCTGGGGTCTGGGATCCATGCCCGAGGACCCGAAGGCTGGCGCCTCGTGGTGGTGGCCTGGGGCCTGCGGCCGGGTGTTCGGCGGTCCGAAGCCGGAGGCTTGGTCCTGGTGTGCAGGGGCCCGAAACCAGGGCCCGCGGTCTGGTGCCCGAGGCCCGATAAACAGGGACTGCCACCTGAAATCACAGACCTGCAGCTGGCGGCCAAGTGGGGCGGCTCAGCGGCGACCTTGGTAGAAGCGGCGGTGCAGTTCCCGTACCTCTTCCGCGAGCTCCGGGACCGGACCCGCGACGGACACTCCCGGCGCGACCTCGTTGACCGGCAGTGTCCGCACCGGAGGCGGTGGTACGCCCAACTCCGCCAGCCATGAGGCGAGCTGCTCGGACGACGCCACGTACACGATGCGGCCGAGGCCCACCCAGGCGTGCGCCGCCGCACACATCGGGCAGTGCTCGCCGGACGTGTACACGGTCGCCGCCGCGCGCTGCTCCGGCGACAGGTGCCCCGCCGACCAGCGCGCCAGCTCGAACTCCGGGTGCCGGGTGCGGTCGCCGGAGGCCACCCGGTTGTGGTCCTCGGCGAGCACCGCGCCGTCCGCGCCGACCAGCACCGACCCGAACGGCTCGTCCCCGGCGTCCAGCGCCTGTGCGGCCAGCTCGACACACCGGCGCAGATACCGCAGCTCGGCGTCGCTCACCATGCTCTACGTCCTCCTTGTCCCCGTCAGTGACGCCCGCGCGCCCGGTCCAGGGCCGCGACGCCGAGTGCTGCGAGGCCGATCTGGATGAGCCACTCGATCACCTCTATGTGAGGACCCTGCTGCTTGGTGTGTGCCCGCCGAGACCGAGGACAGTCCGATTCCAGGTTTCTTCGGAGTGAGTGGGGCCTGCCCGCGTGGGCCCTGTCCGCGGTTGACATGCAAGTAATTGCCTGCATAACGTTGAGTGTGCGATCAGAGGACGACGACTTCGGGATGGACAAGGTCTTCAAGGCCCTGGCCGACGACACGCGCAGGCGCCTGCTGGACCGGCTGCACCAGGAGAACGGGCAGTCGCTCGGCGAGCTGTGCGAGCACATCGAGATGACCCGCCAGTCGGTGACCCAGCACCTGGCCGTCCTGGAGGCCGCCAATCTGGTCAGCACGGTGCGACGGGGGCGGACGAAGTTGCACTACCTCAACCCGGTGCCGCTCCACGAGATCCAGGAGCGGTGGATCGACAAGTTCGAGCGCCCGCGCCTGCGTGTGCTCGGCGCCGTGAAGCGACTAGCCGAGGAAGCCATGACCGACAAGCCGACCTTCGTGTACGTCACCTACATCGCGAGCACTCCCGAGAAGGTCTGGGACGCGCTCACCGACGCGGACCTCACCGGCACCTACTGGGGTCACCGCAACGAGTCCGACTGGCAGCCGGGGTCCCGCTGGGCCCACGTCCGCACGGACGGTTCCGGCATCGCCGACGTCGTCGGCACCGTCGCCGAGAGCGAGCGGCCGACCCGGCTGGTCACCACCTGGGCCGCGCCCGAGGACGAGGGCGACGAGACCAGGCACTCCCGTGTCACCTTCGACATCGAGCCGTACGGCGACATCGTCCGCCTCACCGTCACCCACGAGGACCTCGCCGACGAGGGCGAGCGTGCCGACGTGGCGTCGGGCTGGGCCGCGGTGCTGTCCAACCTCAAGTCGCTCCTGGAGACCGGCAGCCCGCTGCCGCAGGAGCCCTGGCTGGTACCCGGCCGCTGAGACGCGGCGTACGCGGCAGACGCGGCAGACGCGGCGGACACGGAAGGGGCCGGTCCGCGACAGTCGCGGACCGGCCTCGCTGTGACTCATCGACTCCCTTCCTGTCGGGGTTTCCTACGGCTTGGGGGCGCTCTTCGCCGCCGTACCGGCGCACACCAGGCCCAGGATCAAGGCCAGAGCGCCGATGATGACGTTGTTCCAGACGACGCCGGCATCCGGGCTGGCGCCGACGATCCACGGGGAGATGATCATCCACGCACCCAGCGCGCACATGGCCCAGCTGAGGCCGTACATGCGTTCGGGTGCCCGGGTGAACCCGAGTGCCAGCAGGCCGATCGCGATGCCGATGATCAGGTTGTGGGTCGCGAGTGAGGGCTGGCTGGCGCTGTAGTGGACCACCCAGGGGGACACCGCACAGTACAGACCGAGCAGGAACACCGGTCCGTCCACGAGTGCCACATCACGACCGCCGAGCATACGGGCGTACCGATCCCTCATTTCGAGTGCATCGGGGTGGGTGGTTATGTCACCTCTGGTGGGCTGGACGTTGGCCATGACTCGTCTCCTTTGGCTTTGCCGGCCTGACCGCGTCTGGTGCGGTATGCGGTAAGCGCCGCGCATGTCCATTCTGCTCTTATTTCGCCTTTATGTGTAGAGCTCACTACCCTGATCACCGTGGACAGAACCGATCACGTGAACGGCATGCGCGAGCGGCGGCCCGCCGGGAGCGCCGACCTGCGCTTCCTCTCCGTGCAGCTGCGGCGGATGAACGCCGAGATCAACCGTGTGGTCCACGGTTTCGCGGGCGGCAACGGCCTGAACTCCACCGACGTACAGGCGCTCGCGGCCATCCTGGACGCCGACGGGCCGATGACCCCGGGGCGGTTGCGTGAACACCTCGGGCTCACCTCCGGTTCCGTCTCCGCCTGCGTGGAGCGGCTGGAGCGCGCGGGCCTCGTCCGCCGGGTCCGGGGCGGCGACGACCGCCGGGTGGTGCATCTGCGGTACGCCTCCGCCGCCCGTTCGACGGCCGGTACGTACTACCGGCCGCTCGCCGAGGCCACCGCGGCCGCCCGGGCCCGCTTCTCCGAGGCCGAACTCGCGGTCGCGCTGCGCTTCCTCGCGGCCCTGAACGAGGAACTCGCCCTGCACCGGGCCTCCGACGGCTGAGGAAAGGCCGCCGAGGTCGAACGGCGACACCTGCTCGTCACCTGATGTCGGCGACCGGTCGCGCGCAGTTCACGCGGGTGTACATGTTCGCGTGGATCGAGGGCAGGCGAAGGGTACGGGAGTTGTCCGCATCGGTCGAGGGTGCGACGTTGGAGGTGGCTGCGGCTATGGGTGCGAAGGTGCTGGAGCGTTTTCCCGCCGGGGCTCCGCGAGGATCGTGGCCGGCGGAGGAGTACGCCGCCGCACTGCGGGCCGAGGGCGAGCCGGCGACGGTCGTGATGGACCTGAAGTCGGACGCGTTCCTTGTGGTGGTTCCGGCGCGCGATGAGGACTGACCACCTGCTGCCCAATCCGGTGGGGTTTCCTTTTCACCGCTGTCGTAGGGCAGTTGGGCTTTCCCAAACCAACTCTGCCGCTTTCGGCCTGGAATACCGAGCATTCCGCGCCGTTTTCCGCGGCAGAGGTTCCGCATGCCTTTCGGCACCTTGATACTCGCCTACTGGGTCCGCGCCCGAACCTCGCGCCGGGCGGCGCCGAGGCGCTCGGGCAGGTGGTCGACCAGTTCTCGGCTGCCCTCGGCCGCACTCCGCCGCCTCCGGCCGGGACCGGCCGCCGGCGGTCGCCTGTCTGAGCCAGATCTTCGTCGACCACCCCGCAGGCGCCGTTCGCCTCATGAGGCCAGCACGCCGAGATGCGCTCGCCGTGACTCGGCGGTCTGCCCTTGGACCAGCAGGAACATGGCCTCGCGGGCGAGTCGTTGGGCTTTGCTGGTCAGGGCCATCGAACGCCCGCCGCCGGACACCACCGCCGCCGTGGTCGCCGCGCGCATCACCTCGTACGAGCGCAGCCTGAGCGCCAGCCGCTCGTCCAGGTGCTCGTTCGGCCCGGCCTCGTCGGCCAGCGTGTAGGCACGGTCGCGGATCTCGGCGAGGCGGGTGCGCAGCGGCCCGGCGGTGTCGTCGTCGAGGAGGCCGAGGGCGGCCTCGGTGACACCGAAGACCGCGGGGGAGGCGGTCACCGTCTTCGGACGGTCCTCGGCGGCCCACTGCTCAAACGGCGTCCGCAGCGTCACCGCCTCCTCCGCGAGCCACAGCCCGTCCAGCTCCAGCGACACCGTGCGCGCGGCGGTCAGCGCCGCGAGCCGCATCGGCGGCGAGGCGCGCAGCCCCGGCTGCTCCCGCGCCTCCGTGAACGCGAACAGCGCCTCGCCGCTGTCGGTCACCCCGGCCAGCAGCATCACGTCGTTGAGCCCCCACCCGGTGTACCAGGGCACGGTCCCGTCGAACCGCCACCCGCCCCGCTCCCGCACCACACGCACCGGAGTCCGGGGATACGCCCGCAGATGCGCGTATGCCACCCCCGACAGCAGCTCACCTCGGGCCATCGGGCCCAGCAGCCGCTCCCGCACCGGCGGCGCGCCCTTCACCAGCGTCGCGACCGGCGTGTGGTGCTGCGTCTGCACGAACCACGTCGAGCAGCACGCCCCGGACAGGACCTCCGCCGTCTGCCGGACCACCGAGGCGGGCGCGGCCGCACCCCCGAACTCCTCTGGCGCGCCGATGCCCAGCAGCCCGGACCGCTTGATGGCCGCGATGTGGCCTGCGGGCACCTCGGACTGGTCCACCGTTTCGGCGTTCGGGGCGAGGAGGTCGTCCGCGAGCTGCCGGGCGCGGGTGACGAGCGGGTGCGGTGTGGTGGTCATGGGAAAGATCTTCCGATGTCCTGGCGCGAGGTGTCGATTCCGGCGGACGTCGTTCGTGTAGGAGGTGAGAGAAGCCTCTGGAAACCCTCAGAAACCCTCGGAACCCCTCAGAACAGCCCTCGACGCCCAGGAGGACGTCATGAAGTACTACCTGCTCAGCGTGATGCAGCCGGTCGGCGAACCGCCCGCCCCCGAGGTGCTCGCCGAGATCGGGAAGAACCTCGACCGGTTCCACCAGGAGCTGCGCGAGGCCGGCGCCTGGGTCTTCGCCGGCGGACTGCACGGACCGGAATCGTCCACGGTCCTGCGGCCCCGTGACGGCGACGTCCTGGTCACCGACGGCCCGTACGCCGAGGGCAAGGAGCACCTCGGCGGGATCTGCCTCGTCAGGGCGCCCGACCTCGACGCGGCCCTCGACTGGGGCCGCAGGGCGGCCCTGGCGACCACTCTGCCGATCGAGGTCCGCCCGTTCATGGGCGAGGCAGCCGACTGATGACGGTGGACGTCGAGGCCGTCTTCCGGGCCGAGTACGGTCGCGCGGTCTCCGTCCTGGTCCGCTTCCTCGGCGACATCGACCTCGCCGAGGAAGCCGTCCAGGACGCGTTCACGACCGCCGTGCGGCGCTGGCCGGAGACCGGTGTGCCGCCGAGCCCGGCCGGCTGGATCATCACCACGGCCCGCAACCGCGCCGTCGACCGGCTGCGCCGGGAGTCCTCCCGCGACGCCCGGCACGCCGAGGCGGCGTTGCTGTACGCCGCCGAGCCGCCGGCCGAGGAGGGCCCCGTGCGCGACGACCGGCTCCGGCTGATCTTCACCTGCTGCCATCCCGCGCTCGCCCCACAGGCCCGGGTCGCGCTCACCCTGCGGCTGCTCGCCGGCCTGACCACGGAGCAGATCGCCCGGGCGTTCCTGGTATCGGAGCCGACGATGGCCCAGCGGCTGGTGCGGGCCAAGGCGAAGATCCGCGACGCGCGCATCCCGTACCGCGTCCCCGGCGACGCCGACCTCCCGGACCGGCTCGGCACCGTCCTCGCCGTCGTCTACCTGATCTTCAACGAGGGGTACACCGGCGCGCCCGAGCTGTGCGCGGAGGCCGTACGCCTCGGTCGGCTGCTGGCCGAGCTGATGCCGGACGAGCCCGAAGTCACCGGCCTGCTGGCGCTCATGCTGCTCACCGAGTCCCGCAGGCCCGCCCGGCAGGACGCGGCGGGGGAGCTCGTGCCGCTGCCGGAGCAGGACCGCACGCTGTGGGACCGCACGCTGATCGCCGAGGGCCAGTCGCTGGTCCGCCGGTGCCTGCGCCGGGGCAGTCCGGGGCCCTACCAGATCCAGGCCGCGATCAACGCCGTGCACAGCGACGCACCGACCGCCCAGGCCACGGACTGGGGGCAGATCCTCGCCCTGTACGACCAGCTCATGGCCCTCGCGCCCAGCCCGGTGGTGGCGCTGAACCGGGCCGTCGCGGTCGCCGAGGCCGAAGGCCCGCGCGCCGCCCTCGACCTGGTGGATGCGCTCGACCTCGACGGCTACCACGTCTTCCACGCCGTGCGCGCGGACCTGCTCCGCCGCCTCGGCCACCCCACCGAGGCCGCACGGGCGTACGAGAGGGCCGTGGCGCTGACCGGGAGCGCGGCGGAGCGCGCCTTCCTGGAACGCCGCCGGGCCGACCTCACCCGCTGAGCCCTGCCCCACCGGCCCGACACGGAGGTCGTGCTTACCCTGGAGGCGTGGCTCGTTCCAACGATGAGGTCGCCGCGCTGTTCGCCGAGTACGCGGACCTGATCTCGATCACCGGAGGAGACGCGTTCCGGGCACGCGTGTACGAGAAGGCCGCCCGGGCGATCGGCGGCCACCACGCCGACGTGTCGAAGCTCGACGTCAAGGGTCTTCAGGAGATCCCCAACGTCGGCAAGTCGATCGCGGAGAAGATCGTCGAGTACTTCGGCACGGGCCAGGTGTCCGCGGTCGAGGAGCTTCGGGCGAAGATCCCCGCCGGGGTTCGGCGGCTGACGGCCATCCCCACGCTCGGCCCGAAGAAGGCCATGGCGATCTACCAGGAGCTGGGCATCTCCTCGATCGAGGAACTGGCCGACGCCATCCACGAGGAACGGCTGCGCGACCTGAAGGGCTTCGGCCCCAAGACGGAGGAGAACATCCTGCACGGCATCACGCTGCTGCAGTCCTCCGGTGACCGGGTGCTGCTCGACGCCGCGACGGACGTCGCCGAGGGCATCGTCGCCCAGCTGTCGAAGGTGACCGGCTGCAGGCGGTGCGCGTACGCCGGCTCGCTGCGCCGCGTCCGGGAGACCATCGGGGACATCGACATCCTCGCGGCGGCAGAGGACTCGGAGCCGCTGATGCGGGCCTTCACCGAACTGCCGGAGACCAGCGAGGTCATCGCGCACGGCACGACCAAGACATCGATCCGCACCACCAAGGGCCTCGCCGTCGACCTGCGGGTCGTACCGCCGGACTCCTGGGGAGCGGCGCTGCAGTACTTCACCGGCTCCAAGGCGCACAACATCCGCACCCGGGAACGGGCCGTGCACCAGGGGCTCAAGCTCTCCGAGTACGGGCTGTTCGACGTCGAGAGCGGCGAGAAGATCGTCTCCGAGACGGAGGAGGACGTCTACGCCCGGCTCGGCCTGCCCTGGATCCCGCCGACCCTGCGCGAAGACCGCGGCGAGATCGAGGCGGGGCTGCGCGACGAACTGCCCGAGCTGGTCCAGGAGTCCGACATCCGGGGCGACCTGCACACCCACACCGACCTCACCGACGGTCTCGCCCCGCTGGAGGAGATGGTCGCCGCGGCGGCCGAACGCGGCTACGCCTACTACGCCATCACCGACCACGCGCCCAACCTCTACATGCAGCGCATGACGGACGAGCGGATGCTGGCCCAGCGCGAGCGCGTGAGGGAGCTCGACGAGGAGTACGGGCGGCGCGGCAGGCGCGCCGGGATGCGGCTGCTGCACGGCGTGGAGCTGAACATCGACCCCGACGGCGGCGTGGACTGGCCGGACGAGTTCCTGGCCGACTTCGACCTGTGCGTGGCCTCGGTGCACTCGCACTTCAACCAGGGGCAGGACGCGATGACCCAGCGGTTCCTGCGGGCCTGCGAGAACCCGTACATCAACATCATCGGCCACCCCACCACCCGCATCATCGGCAAGCGCCCCGGCGTCGACGCCGACCTCGACGCGCTCTTCGCCGCCTGCGCCCGCACCGGCACGGCCCTGGAGATCAACTCCCACCCCGACCGGCTCGACCTCAACGACGAGCACATCCTGCGGGCCAAGCGGTACGGGGTGAAGTTCGCCATCGACAGCGACGCCCACTCCACCCTCCACCTGGCCCACCTGCGCTACGGCGTGGGCACGGCACAGCGGGGCTGGCTCACCAAGGACGACGTGATCAACACCTGGCCACTGACCCGCCTGCGGCGCTTCCTGCGCAAGGGGCGGACGGACTAGGTGTGCTGTCCGGGACGTTGGTGACGGGCGACACGCCTTGAGTGGTCCTTGAACGGGGCGAGGGCCTCTGGGTTCGGTGTGGATTGCGGAAGGCCCGTCCCGTCGAGCAGCGCCCGCGCCGTGTACGCCACCAGGCCGGTGACCCGGCTCTGCTCCCGCCCCGTGAGCGCGTAGGCCGCCTGCCGCCACGCCAGGCGTCGACACGCACCACGAACCGGTCCCTACCGAGATGGACGCCTCCGAAGGCACGGGCGAGCCGCCGCCGCACGTCCGGCCGGTCCATCAGCCGCTCAAGTCCCGTACGGCGCGGTGAGAACAGCGCTGCGGTCCGCGGCCGGGAGTCCAGACACAGCCGGGTCGTGACATCCGGGACCTCAAGGGTGCGGGGGAGCGTGTGCTGGTCGGAGAAGGGGAAGGGGTACGCCGTCCTGGTGCCGAATCCGGGGAGCGCGACCCGGCGAGGGGCGGCCCGCACCGGCGTGGCCGGACCGGCGATCGTCCAGCGCAGGGCGTCCACGCCATGGTGCTCGCCGGTGCCGAAGAGCAGCGCGACGTCGATGCGCCGGGCTCCGCCGACGTCCCGATGGGCGCGCTGGGCGAGCAGGTTCGTGAGCCCGGTGCCACGCCCACGCTGAGCACCGCCGTCGCGCCCCGTCCCCGCCCGATCGGCCCCAACGTCACGATGTCATCCAGGAGTTGGGCGCTGGCGCCGACATCGACGCGATGGATCCCGCGCTCCAGGCAGCCCCGGGCGATCGACGCGTCCGGCGGCTCCACGCACAGCACCACGACGGCCACATCACCGAGCGTCCCAACTGCCGACCGAAGCCGTCGGGGTCGATCCGCCCGTCGAGGAGCGCCCTGGCAGAAGCATCCCTGGTCATGCCCCCGGAACACCGCGGGCGTCCCGGAGTGCGCGTCAACTCGTCCGAAATCCCGGACGGTTTGACTGGTCTACACCCTTGACTGGTACAGACCAATGCGGTTGAGTGTCGGTCCAACCCCCCACCACGGCCGCCCCCACCGTCCCTCCTCTGGGAGCGGCCGTGCACCGCAAAGGAGCTGAACCTGTGTCGAGGCGTCGTTTTCGCATCTCCGCACTCTTGAGCTCGCTCGCCCTCGCGGGTGCCGCCCTGGCCCTCCAGCCCGCCCCCACCGCGACCGCCGCCGGATTCGTGGTCAGCGAGGCGCAGTTCAACCAGATGTTCCCGAGCCGGAACTCCTTCTACACGTACAGCGGGCTCACCGCCGCGCTCAGCGCGTACCCCGGCTTCGCCAACACGGGCAGCGACACGGTGAAGAAGCAGGAGGCAGCGGCCTTCCTCGCCAATGTCAGCCACGAGACCGGCGGCCTGGTGCACATCGTCGAGCAGAACCAGGCCAACTACCCGCACTACTGCGACTGGAGCCAGCCGTACGGCTGCCCGGCCGGTCAGTCCGCCTACTACGGCCGCGGCCCCATCCAGCTGAGCTGGAACTTCAACTACAAGGCCGCGGGCGACGCGCTGGGCCTGAACCTCCTCAACAACCCGTGGATGGTCCAGAACGACGCCTCCGTCGCCTGGAAGACCGGCCTGTGGTACTGGAACACCCAGAGCGGCCCCGGCTCCATGACCGGCCACAACGCCATGGTCAACCAGGCCGGCTTCGGGCACACCATCCGCTCCATCAACGGCTCCTTGGAGTGCGACGGCAAGAACCCCGCGCAGGTGCAGAGCCGAGTGAACAACTACCAGCGGTTCACGCAGATCCTCGGCGTTTCACCGGGCGGCAACCTCTACTGCTGACGCCGGTTCGCGGGGCATGGTGTCATGCACCTGACTACTAGCCCCTGAAAGGCATTCAGCATGCGTCGCACCCCCCACGCCCTGCTCGCCACGACCGCCGCGCTGGCCGCCGCGGTCGTGGCGCCCTCGCCCCCGGCCGGGGCCCTGTCCGCGGCCCCGGCCTCCGGCACGTACTACCTGCAGAGCGCCGTCACCGGCCTCAACGCGGCCGACAACCAAGGCGCGGTCGAACAGCGCAGACCCAAGGGCAACGAGGACCGCCAGCAGTGGAACCTGCGGCCGAGCGGAACCTCGTACGTCCTCGAAAGCACCGACGCCGCGGGCAACTGCCTCGGCCGCTCCGGCGACCAGGCGCGGACCGTCGCCTGCACGAGCACCGACGCGGTCTGGGAGATCACGTCCACCGGCGCCGACCAGTACACGCTCAAGGCGCCCGGCACCGACCGCCACCTCACGCTCGCCCCCCGCCCCTCCGGCGCCAACTACCCCGCCCAGCTGGCGATCGGCGCCTCCGGCTCCCTCGCCTCCTGGTACCTCACCCCCGTCACCCCGGCCACCACCCCCATGCCGCCTCAGGGCCAACGCACCCTGGACCAGGTCACGTTCCTCACCTCGCACAACGCCTACGCCAACGGCGTCGACGGCGGCTTCGCCCCGCCGTTCGTGAACCTCGTCCCGAACCAGTCGCGCGGCATCAACCAGCAACTCACCGACGGCGTACGGGGATTCATGCTGGACATCCACCAGACCCCCGACGGCGCGATCCTCTGCCACAACAGCTGCACCCTGGTCAGCAGGCCGGTCGCCCTGTGGGTCGACCTCCAGCGGATCGTGGACTTCCTCAAGGCCCACCCCGACCAGTTCGTCACCGTCTTCCTGGAGGACTACGTCGACCCGAGCGTCCTGCGCGCCGAACTCGCCCGCGTGAACGGCCTGGACGACATCCTGTACCGCCCCGACCGGACGGGCGTCCGCCAGAACGGCTGGCCCAAGCTCGCCGACCTGATCGCCGCCAACGACCGGTTGCTGATCTTCACCGACCACAGCCGGGCCGCCGACCAGTCCGCGGGCCTGACCCGGGACAGCTTCGGCGTGATGTACCAGCGGGAGTGGACCGTCGAGAACTACTGGTCCATGGGCTCCGGCCTCGGCTCCTCGGACTGGTCCTGCTACAGCCGCTGGTACGACGCGAACACCAACATCCCGCTGACCCACACCGAGCCCGGCTTCCGCCCGCTGTTCGTGATGAACCACTTCCGCGACGTTCCGATCACCGCCACGGTCCGCACGGACAACACCAAACTCGCCGACCGCGCCCGCCGCTTCTGCCAGCCGGCCGCCCGCAAGAAGCCCAACTTCCTCGCGGTGGACCACTACGAGCTCGGCGACACCGCGTCGGCGGTGAACGCCCTGAACACCTACACCTACCCGTAACGCCGACGGGGACGGGCCCCGGTCACCCGGGGCCCGTCCCGTCGTTCAGTGCCCGATCACCGGGTAGTGGTCCGACAGGTTGGTGTACGTGTAGTCGGTGCCCCAGCTGGTCACCGTCCAGGGCGCGCTCTGCTCCTTGACGACGTCGTTCTTCCAGACCGCCGGCCGCGCGTGCCCCGCCCGGTGGAGCACGTAGTCGAGGTCCTCACGCGGGTCGTCGGGGTAGCGGTCCCGGGCGATGGAGTTCTCCGCGGTGTCGAAGGAGTACGGGTGCCCGGTACGCGCGTCGCTGTCCACCAGCCCCGCGTCCGTGAGCATCGAGGCGTGCTCGGCAGTGCGGGAGTCGACGTTCAGATCACCGGCGACCAGTACCTGCTCGCTCGCCGGGATGTTCTTGCCGTCCAGGAACGCGTCGATCGTCCTGAACTGCCGGCTGCGCATCGCGGCCGCCTCGCCCGCGTCACAGCCCGGGTCGGTCGACTGGGCGTGCGTGCCGAGGACGTGCACCTTGGTGCCGTTCACGTTCAGGACGACGTACGCGAAGCCCTTGTTGGACCACCAGTCCGCCCCGCACGCGTCCTTGTAGACCCACTGCTCCTTGCGCACGATCGGCCACTTGCTGAGGATCGTGACCCCGCCGTCCTCGGGCGTCGTCGCCGAGTACGCCCCACCGGTGGCGTCCCAGCCGCTCTTGCTCCGCCCGACCACGGGCGTCTGGTACGGGTACTCGCCCGCCACGGCGCTCCGCAGCGCGTCGGAGGAGGAGTTGTCGAACGCCTCCTGGACCACCACGACGTCGTTCCCCCGGAAGAAGGGCGCCCTGGCGATCTCCGAAGCCCGGTGGTCCTGGCCCCAGTTCGGGTAGAGGCTCTTGCTGAACAGGAAGACGTTGTACGACAGCACCTTGAGCGACGGCGCCTGCTCGGCGGCCACCGCGGCGGGCGCCGAGCCCGCGAGGCCGACGGCGGCGAGCGAGAACGCGAGCACGACTGCCCCGTGAGTGCGGCGCGGTGCGGAGAGCGTCACTGGATCTCCCTGTGGGTGAAGGGGTGAGTGGCGCCGCACATCAAACCACCTGGAGTTACTCCTAGGTAACACCCGTGCGCGGTACGGATGTCGGGAGGGCGTAGGTCAGGGGCCGAGGGCTGTTCTAGACCGTCCAGACCCCGTCCGACATCACATGCCGATGGGGCAGCTCGCGCTCCTCGTGCCACGCCTGCACCGCGCGCGGCCGCACCCGGTAGTAGGCGTACGTCGCCTTGTCCGCGCGTGGATCCCAGCCCGTCTTGGCGTGGAACGCCTCCGCCGCCGCGTCCGGCACCTCCTCGGCCGAGAAGGCCTCGGCGTCGCCGTCGATGAGGACCACGTCCCGCGTGTCCCCGAGCGCCAGCCGGGTCCGGCGGACCGCGCGCAGATTGCGGCCGGTGGGATTGCCCGGGCGGGTGGCCAGCCACACGGACTCGCCGTCCCACACGAACCACAGCGGGACCAGGCACGGCACCCCGTCGGTGTCCGCCGAGGCCACCCAGATGTCCATCTCCCGTTCGAGCCGGGCCAGTACATCCTGCTTGCGGCGGGCGGCACTGCGCGGGGGTTCGGTGATCGTCATGGCCCCGGACGCTAGCCGCTCGACTGCCGGAGCACCTCGGGCCCGAGGCGTAGGACTCCGGTCCCGGTGACGACTGGCGTCCGCGAGGTTTTACGTATAACCTCTTCCGTCAATCAGCCCTCCCGAAAGGCCCCGATGAGACGCATCGCCCTGGTCACCCTCGTCGTCGACGACTACGACGAGGCGATCCGCTTCTACACCGAGGCGCTCGGATTCCGACTCGCCGAGGACACGCCGCGCGAGGACGGCTCCCGCTGGGTCGTGGTCGAGCCCGGGACGGAAGGCGCCGGCTCCGCCCTGCTGCTCGCCCGCGCCAAGGGTGAGGCCCAGCGCGCCCGAGTGGGTGACCAGACCGGCGGCCGCGTCGGCTTCTTCCTGCACACCGACGACTTCGCCCGCGATCACGCCCGGATGCTGGCCGCGGGCGTGAGCTTCCTGGAGGAGCCGCGGCACGAGCCGTACGGCACGGTCGCCGTCTTCCAGGACCTGTACGGCAACCGGTGGGACCTGCTGCAGCCCGCCCCCTGACCGCCGCGGCCCGCAAGCCCGCCAGCTTCCGCCGTCTCCGCTCCGGACCCGCCGTCCGCTCCGTCGCCTCCGCTGCGGAACCCTAGTCTGCTCCGCCGTCTCCGCTTCCGCTCCGCCGTCTCCGCTCCGGATCCGCCGTACGCTCCCGCCGTCTCCGCTGCGGAACGCCCGTCCGCTCCGCCGTCCCTGCTCCCGACCCGTCGTCCTCCGTCGCCTCCGCTGCGGAAAACGCCGGTCCGCTCCCGCCGTCTCCGCTCCGGGACGCCAGTCCGCTCCGCCGTCCCCGCTTCCGACCCGTCGTCCGCTCCGTCGCCTCCGCTGCGGAACTCCAGTCCGCTCCCGCCGTCTCCGCTCCGGAACGCCCATCCGATCCGCCGTCCCTGCTCCCGACCCGCCGTCTCCGCTCCGGAACGCCAGTCCCCTCCGCCGTCCCCGCTTCGGGACGCCGTCCGCTCCGCCCCCTCCCCTGCGGACCCCCCGTCCGCTCCGCCGCCTCCCTTCCGCACCCTCACTTCGAACAACCCGCCCGAGAAAGACGCACCATGACTGCTACGCGCGTAGACATCGAAACCCTCCGCCGCCTCCCGAAGGCCGTCCTGCACGACCACCTCGACGGCGGCCTGCGCCCCGCCACCGTCGTCGAGCTCGCGGAGACGGTCGGCCACACCCTGCCCACCACCGACCCCGACGCGCTGGCCGCCTGGTACTACGACGCCGCGAACTCCGGCGACCTGGTGCGCTACATCGCCACCTTCGAGCACACCCTCGCCGTGATGCAGACCCGCGAGGGCCTGCTGCGCACCGCCGAGGAGTACGTCCTCGATCTCGCGGCGGACGGTGTCGTCTACGGCGAGGTGCGTTACGCGCCGGAGCTGATGATCAGGGGCGGGCTGACCCTGCCCGAGGTCGTCGAGACCGTGCAGGAGGGGCTCGCGGCGGGCATGGCCAAGGCGGCCGCCGCCGGCACGCCGGTACGGGTCGGGACGCTGCTGTGCGGCATGCGGATGTTCGACCGCAGCCGGGAGATCGCCGACCTCGCCGTCGCCTTCCGGGACGCCGGCGTCGTCGGTTTCGACATAGCCGGCGCCGAGGACGGCTTCCCGCCCGCCGACCACCTGGCCGCCTTCGAGCACCTGCGCCACGAGAACGTGCCGTTCACCATCCACGCCGGTGAGGCGCACGGTCTGCCCAGCATCCACCAGGCGCTCCAGGTGTGCGGCGCCCAGCGCATCGGGCACGGCGTGCGGATCACCGACGACATCGTGGACGGCAAGCTCGGCCGTCTCGCCGGGTGGGTCCGCGACCGCCGGATCGCGCTGGAGATGTGCCCGACCTCCAACCTCCAGACCGGCGCCGCCACCTCGATCGCCGAGCACCCCATCACGGCGCTCAAGGACCTCGGCTTCCGGGTCACGCTCAACACCGACAACCGCCTGGTCTCCGGCACGACCATGACCCGTGAGATGTCCCTGCTGGTCGAGGAGGCGGGCTGGACGGTCGAGGATCTGCGCACGGTGACCGTGAACGCCGTCAAGAGCGCGTTCATCCCGTTCGACGAGCGGGGCGCCCTCATCCGGGACGTGATCCTGCCCGGCTACGAGGCCTGAAGCAGTCCCCGTACGAAAGCGGCCTGTCCGACGTGCTGAAGGTCGTCGGACAGGACGCTCACCAGCCGTACGCCGAGGCTGACCGGCGGATCCCAGCGGTCGTCGACGATTTCTTCGAGGTCCTTGGCGGTCAGCCCGCGCACGAAGCCGAGCGTCTGCTCGTGCACGGCGTCGTAGTAGCCGGTGAGCAGGTCGGGGGAGTCGACGCGCACCTTGGCGACCTTCGCCGAACTGTGCCCGTACCCGGTGTCATGGCGCGGCAGCCCGAGCCCGAAGCGCTTCTCCCAGTCCTGCGCCAGCCAGACCTGGTCGAGCCCGGAGGCGTCGGCGATGTGGTCGTCCTGGACGCGGCTGAGGTGCCAGACCAGCCAGGCGACGGAGTTGGCGGCGGGGCCGGGACGGGCGTTGAGGTCGTCGGCCGAGAGGCCTTCGACGACGGCGTGGACTTCTTCCTGGATGCGGCTGTAGCCGTCGGTGAGGATGTCCTTGGCGTGCATACGTCCCACCATGGCGCATCGCCGGGATTCCCACGACGGCACATCGCCGCGCGTCAGGGGTCGATTCAGCAGCCGCTTCAGGAGTCGCTTCAGTGGTCGCTTCAGGAGTCGAGGAGCGTCATCAGTGCCCGCGCCGCCGGGCTCGTCGCCTCCCGGGGCGGCAGCAGGGCGACCGTCTCGTACACCGCCTCGCCGGTGCCCTTGAGGGGCAGCGCGGTGAGTGAGGCACGCTTGTGGCGGAAGTGGTGCGGTACGACGGCGATGCCCAGGTTCTCGTCCAGCAGGTCGAGCAGGCTGTGCACGTCGTTCACCTCCAGCGCCACTGTCCGCCGTACGCCCGCCCCGGCGAACGCGGCGTCGGTGGCGCGGCGCGGCCCCCAGTCGGGGTGGAAGTCCACGAACACCTCGCCGCCCAGCTCCTGAGGCGTCACGGCCGCCCCGGCGGTGGCGAGGCGGTGGGTGGGATGGCACAGGACCGTCATCGGCTCGCTGGTCAGCGGTACGGAGCGCAGCTGGTCGGTGTCCTCCTGGGTGCGCACCGCGAAGGCCAGGTCCAGGCGCCCCGCGGCGACCTCCTCCGCCAGCGCGCCCGAGCCCGCCTGCCGCAGGCAGATCTCCACATCCGGGTGCCGGTGCCGGAACGCGGCGAGCAGCCGCGCCACGTTCACCCCCGCGATGCACTGCTCGGTGCCCAGCGCGAGCATGCCGCGCAGTACGCCCTGCACCGCGGCCACCGCCTCATGGGCGGCCCGCACCTGCGCCAGGATCCGCTCGGCCTCATCCAGCAGCGCCCGCCCGGCCGGGGTGAGCGTCACCCGGCGGGTGGTCCGCACGAACAGCGGGGTCTGCAACTCCCGCTCCAGCGACCGGATCGAGGCCGACAGGCCCGACTGGGACACCATCAGCCGTTCGGCCGCCCGGGTGAAGTGCTGGTCCTCGGCGACCGCGACGAAGTGCTGGAGATGACGCAGTTCCATGACTGAGAAGCGTAGTCGCTGAATTTCATCGGATTCTTCTGTTGGACCACTGCCCGCAGGTCACGAAAGAGTGAGGGCCACACTGTTCCATCCGTGCCAACCCCTCTGGAGTCGCGTTGTACACGGCACACCCCGACCGCTACGCGGACATGCCCTACCGGCGCACCGGACGCAGCGGCCTCAAGCTCCCCGCGTTGTCGCTCGGCCTGTGGCACAACTTCGGCCCCGACCGCCCCGTCGAGACCCAGCGGGCCATCCTGCGCCGGGCCTTCGACCTCGGTGTCACCCACTTCGACCTGGCCAACAACTACGGCCCGCCGCCCGGCGCCGCCGAGACCGCGTTCGGCGAGGCGCTCAGGGCCGACTTCGCGCCGTACCGCGACGAGCTGGTGATCTCCACGAAGGCCGGCTACCTGATGTGGCCCGGCCCGTACGGCGAGTGGGGCTCGCGCAAGTACCTGCTGTCCTCGCTGGACCAGAGCCTGAAGCGGATGGGCCTGGACTACGTCGACATCTTCTACTCGCACCGCCCGGACCCCGAGACTCCGCTGGAGGAGACGATGGGCGCCCTGCACTCGGCGGTCCAGCAGGGCAAGGCGCTCTACGTCGGCGTCTCGAACTACTCCCCGGAGCAGACCCGCGAGGCCGCCCGCATCCTGGGCGAGCTGGGCACCCCGCTCCTGATCCACCAGCCGCGCTACTCCATGCTCGACCGCCGCCCCGAGGAGGGCCTGCTGGACGCGCTGGACGAGCTGCAGGTCGGCTCCATCGCCTACTCGCCGCTGGACCAGGGGCTGCTCACCGGCCGCTACCTCGACGGCATCCCGGAGGACTCGCGGGCCGCGAGCGACAGCCCGTTCCTGAACTCCGAGGCGCTGACCGAGGAGCTGGTCGGTCGGCTGCGGGCCCTCGACGACATCGCCAAGTCCCGCGGCCAGTCGCTGGCCCAGATGGCCCTCGCCTGGGTGCTGCGTGGCGGCCGGGTGACCTCCGCCCTGGTCGGCGCGAGCAGCCCGGAGCAGCTTCAGGACAGCGTCGCCGCGATCGGCAACCTCGACTTCGACGCGGAGGAGCTGTCCCGCATCGACGCCATCGCGCTGGCCTGATCCGCGTGGTCCGCGGCCGTGTCCGCAGCGGCACGGCCGCGGCCAGGTCTGCCGACGGTTCGGTCAGTCGGCCGCGGCCTCGATGAGGGAGAACGGTGCGGCCTCCGCGAGCGGGGTGACCGAGGTGACGGACAGGCCCGCCCGGTGGCACACGTCCTCGAAGTCCGTGCGGGTGCGCTCCCTGCCGCCCACGTTCACCAGCATGTTGAGGTCGCTGAGATAGGTGAGTCCGGCCTCGGTGACATGGGTATCGTCGGTGGTGTCGACGACCTCGGGAAGCACCGGCTCCACGATCAGCACGCGGCCGCCGGGCGGCAGGACGTCTCGGCAGTGGCTCAGGATCGTGACCGCCTGTTCGTCCGCCCAGTCGTGCAGGACGCTCTTGATCAGGTAGAGGTCCGAGCCCTCGGGGACCCGACGGAAGAAGTCTCCCGCGACCAGCGAGCAGCGTTCCGTGAGGCCGTGCCGCTCCAGTGTCTTCGGCGCCTGGGCCAGGCCCTCCTTCGTGTCGTAGACGACGCCGGTGAGATCCGGATGTGCGCCGAGCACGCGGGCCAGGAGCGTTCCGTCTCCGCCGCCGACGTCCGTGACCCGGGTGAACCGGCCGAAGTCGAAGGCGTGCGGCAGTACCGCGGCGGTCTCCCCGGTGGCCTGACTCATCGCCGCGTTGAACTCCGCGGAAAGGTCGGGGTCCTTCGCGAGGTGGCTGAAGAAGTCCGTACCGAAGACGGCGTCGAACGCGGTGTCGCCGGTGCGGACGCTGCCGTCCAGGTGCTCCCAGGCGCGCATCACTTCCGGCTCGGTGAACACCCGCACGAACGATGTGAGCGCGTCCGGGTGGTGGGGATCGAGGAGTGCGCCCGCCGGGGCCACCGAGAATGAGCCGGGTGTGTGTTCCTCCAGCAGACCGAGGCCGGTCAGGGCGCGCAGCAGCCGGGTCATGGGCTGGGGCTCGGCCCCGGCGTCGGCGGCCACTTCGGCGGCCCGGCGTCGCTTGTCGCCGATCAGCTCGACCACCCGCAACCGGACCGCCGCGCGCACGGTCTGCGCGGCCATGCTCCCGAAGACGAGCCGGACGATCAGGCCGCGCTCTGCCATGCCTGCTGCCCGCGCATCGGTGTTCGCCACAGGTTTCTTCCTTCCGTGGTCGGTTCGGCACGTACTTGAATTCGTTCGGCACGTACTTGAAAAGGGGACGGTCCCTGATCGGCAGGTCCTGGCTAGCCGGCGGACGTCGCACCACCCGCCAGGGCGCCCGGTGTGCACCCCGCGAAGGCCAGCACGTCGCGGTGGAGATGGGCCTGGTCGACGTATCCGCACGCCAGGGCGACGCCGGCGGCGTTCTCGCCCGCGCACAGGGCCCGGGCGGCGTGGTCGAAGCGGACCAGCATGGCGGCGCGCTTGGGGGTGAGGCCGATCTGAGCGGTGAACCTGGACCACAGCCGCTTGCGGCTCCATCCGCAGGACGCGGCGAGGTCGTCGACCCGTACCCGGCCTCGACGGGCCACGATGTGGTCCCAGGCGGCGGCGACCTCCGGCGTCGTCGACGGAGCCCGCGCAGCCCGCCGCGTGAGGAACTCGTCCATCAGCGTGAGGCGTTCTTGCCACGTCGAGGCGTCGGTCAGCCGCTCGCGCAGGCGTCGCTCGTGCCGCCCCCACAGGTCCTCGAGACTGGTGACGGAGCCGTCCAGCTCGCGCGGGGAGACGCCCAGCAGCGCATGGGCGGCCGCGGGTGACAGGCCCATCTCAAGGCACTCGACGCGCTCGCCGAGGATGCGGGTCGGACCGGGCGACAACGCGGCGACGAGGCTTCTGAAGGGCCGGCGCCCAGCGGTGCCCTCGACCGTGAACGGTTCCTCCCCGAGCCCGATGACGACGATCACGGCAGGCTGGGGCAGTACCCGCATATCCAGCCCGGCATCGACACGGTCGCGGAATCCGGCCATCCGGACGCCGTCGAGGGACGTGCCGCCGAGTGGACGGGCGACCTCCCAGCCGTCCTCGGTGTCGCGGTGCACGGGGGCGGACCCCACTGCGTAGCTGCCCATGCCCCTACGGTCGCCGACTTCGGCGGCCCTGTCTTGGACGAATGTTCCGCGGGCCCAGGCCCTAGGTGCCGAGGCGCTCCTCCAGGTGCACGGTCACCGTGTCGCCCTCCTTCTTGCCGATCGCCCTGCGCACATCCGCCTTGACGGGCAGCTTGTGCGTGCCGTCGCCCAGGGCCATGAAAGAGCTCTGGAATGGGTGCCCGTCGATGGTGCCGCGGATCTTGACCAGTCCGCGGGTGCCGAAGAATGCGACGGATTCGGGCCAGACGACATACGTCCATCCGCCTTTGCTCGGGCTCTTGCGCAGGACGGCCGTGAATTCCGCGTCCACGTTTCCGGTGATCCCCATGGCGGCCTCCGCTGGCAGCGATCTCGAAGGGTTTCGGTCATCAGACCCCGGAAAGGCGAAAAACTCATCGCGGAAGATCTCACTCCGGTCCAGTCCGAAGATCCACCCCGCGCGGCCTGGGCACCTCACCCGCCGCATTCCGGCCAATACGCCCGGTGAATATGCCAGGAGACTGGCCGGAAAGACATGGTGACAGTGATTCAAGAGTGAAGATACTCGAACCTCAGGGACTGTTTCACACGCACAGGAGCCGCACCGAAAGCGAGGCATACCGCAAGCGGGCGACGCGACGGGGGAGGCGAACGTGCACGACGAATTCCTGTGCCATGTCACGGCGTACGGCATCTGCGGCGGCCGGCGCATCGGCGTACCGCTCGGCACCTACCGGGCGCCCACCCTGGCCCTCGCCCTGTGGTGGCTGCGCGACCGTGCCACCTGGATCGCGGAGCGGCTCGACCCGCAGCCCGGCGACCCGCCGTTCCCGCCGAACGCGCTGATCCCGGTCGGCGACGGGGTGGCCGATGTGCCGTCGGTGCTGCGCGCCTGGTGTGCGGACGTGGACCAGCAGGAGCTGATCGCAGACCAGTTGGCGGCCGGGCGGCTGGTCAGGATCGCCACCAGTGACGACACCACGGAGTACGAGCTGCTCGCCGAGTCGGTCGACGCCCTGCGGATGCAGCGCACCATCCCGGCGCTCGTCGTTCCCGTCGCCTGACACGTGCCATCGGGGCCACCGGGCCGCCGCCGACCAGAACATATGTGCACGAATCGGTAGCATTTTGGATATGGCGGAGCGGTCGGTCGCGTCGACGGCACCGGAACTCGTAGTGGAGACCGAGACGGGCTCCACCGTGATGAGACCGGTCCGCGACTACCGCATCGGACGCGACCCGCTCAGCGACATCGTCCTCGACGATCCCCGCGTCTCGTGGCACCACGCGGTGCTGCGCCCCGTGGACGGCCACTGGACGGTCGAGGACGAGCACAGCACCAACGGCACCTACGCCGAGGGCCACCGGGTCCACGCGTGGAACGTCGGCCCCGGCAGCGTGATCCGTTTCGGCAACCCCACCGACGGACCCCGCGCCGTCCTCCTGGGCCCCGCCCCGGAGCGCCCCTCGGCGGTCTCCCGGCCGGCCCTCACCCACACCTTCCGGCACCCGACCTCGGTACGGCCACTGCCCACCCGTACCATCCGGATCGGCCGTGCCGAGGACAACGACCTGATCGTCGCCGACCTGATCGTCTCTCGCCGGCACGCGGAACTGCGCACCCACGCCGACGGGACGTACGAGATCGTCGACCTCGACAGCCACAACGGCACTTACCTCAACGGGCAGCGCGTCACCGGCGCCCTGATCGGCCCCGGTGACATCGTCGGCATCGGCCACTCGGCGTTCTGCCTGGTCGGCGACCAGTTGCAGGAGTACGTCGACACCGGCGAGGTCTGTCTCGACGTGCAGGACCTCACGGTGGCCGTCGAGCGGGGGCGCAGGACGCTGCTGGACGGCGTGTCGTTCCCGGTGGGGGAGAAGTGCCTGCTCGCCATCGTCGGACCGAGCGGCGCGGGCAAGTCCACGCTGCTGGGCGCCCTGACCGGCCAGCGCCCCGCGGCCCACGGCACCGTCCTGTACGACGGCCGCGACCTCTACCACGACTACGCCGAGCTGCGGCAGCGCATCGGACTGGTCCCGCAGGAGGACATCCTGCACGTCCAGCTGACCGTCCGCGCCGCCCTGTCCTACGCCGCCGAACTGCGCTTCCCCCAGGACACCGCCGAGGCCGAGCGGCTCGCCCGGGTCGACGAGGTGATCCGCGAACTCGGCCTGGAGCAGCGTGCCCAGCAGCCCGTGCACAGTCTCTCCGGCGGCCAGCGCAAGCGGGTCAGCGTGGCCCTGGAACTGCTGACCAAGCCGTCTCTGCTGTTCCTCGACGAGCCGACCTCCGGCCTCGACCCCGGCATGGACCGCTCGGTGATGCACATGCTGCGCGGCTTCGCCGACGACGGCCGGACCGTCATCGTCGTCACGCACAGCGTCCTCAGCCTCGACGTCTGTGACCGGCTGCTCGTCCTCGCCCCGGGCGGCAGGGTCGCCTACTACGGCCCGCCCGGCGACGCCCTCGCCTTCTTCGGCTTCACCCAGTGGCCGGAGGCCTTCGAGGCCTTCGAACGCGAGCAGGACCGGGACTGGGCGGGGGAGTACCGCGCCTCGCCCTTCCACCGGCAGTACATCGCCGACGCCAGTGCCCAGCCCGCGCAGTCCGGTGAGGGCCCGGTCGCCGTGGGCCCGCCGCCCAGGCCCCGCGACTGGAGGGCGCAGCTCGGCACGCTGGTCCGCCGCTACCTGGCCGTGCTCGGCGCCGACCGCACCTTCCTCGTCGTGATGATCGCGCTGCCCTTCGTCATGGGCGCCATGGCCCGCGCCCTCGCCGGTGGCGCGCTGGACCGCGGTTCGGCGATGAACACGCTGCTCATCCTCTGCGTCGGCGGTGTGCTCACCGGCGCGGCCAACGCGGTGCGCGAGATCGTCAAGGAACGCGTGATCTACCAGCGGGAGCGGGCCGTGGGCCTGTCCAGATCGGCGTACCTGACGTCCAAGGTCGTCGTGCTCGGCGCGGTCACCGTGCTGCAGGCCGTCGTGCTGACCCTGGTCGCCCTGTACGGCGTCGATCTCGGCGCGCCCGGCGGGCAGGGGGTGTTGATGCCGCCCCTGATCGAGATCGCGGTCGCCGTCGCCCTGCTGGCGTTCACGGCAGTGATGCTCGGCCTGCTGATCTCCGCGCTGGTGCGCAAGGAAGAGGTGACGATGCCGCTGCTGGTGCTGCTCGCCATCGTTCAGGTCGTCTTCTGCGGCGCCCTGTTGCAGCTGGACGGAGTGCCGGGGCTCGAACAGCTGAGCTGGCTGGTGCCCGCGCGCTGGGCGCTGGCCGCGATGGCCGCCACCGTCGACCTGGGCCGGCTGTCGCTCGGCGAGGTGAGCGGCGACCCGCTGTTCGGCCACACGGCCGGTGTGTGGCTGCTCGACATCGGCATGCTCGTCGTGCTGTCGCTGGTCTACGGGTACGTCGTCCACCGGCTGCTGCGCCACCGCGAGCCGGTCGTGATGCGGAAGTAGGCGCCACACCGCCCTGGCGACCCCCGGCCCGCCGCCGGCGGTTCCACTCGCCGAGCGCGCGGCGACCGGGGCCCGACCCGCGCTCCAACGGCTGGCCCGTCCGCGCCGACGGCCGTCGGCGCGGACGGCAGGACCCACCCACCGAGGACGACCCGCTCCGGCGACCGTCGCCCCCGCCCCGCC
This sequence comes from Streptomyces spinoverrucosus, assembly GCF_015712165.1. Taxonomy (NCBI): domain Bacteria; kingdom Bacillati; phylum Actinomycetota; class Actinomycetes; order Kitasatosporales; family Streptomycetaceae; genus Streptomyces; species Streptomyces spinoverrucosus. Next base: position 124,351 of record NZ_JADPZX010000003.1, read on the forward strand.
ACGCCGGATCCCGGCCGCGCCGGCCCTGCGCCGTCGTGTCCCCGGAGTGCGAACCCTGATGGCGGCCGCCATCACGCTCCCTCGGGCAGCGCTCCGGGCTGCTGGACCCGGCATGCTCCGTCCTCCGTCCTCCGTCCTCCGTCTGCCGTCTGCCGTCTGCCGTCTGCCGTCTGCCGCCCGCCGTCTGCCGCCTGCCGCCCGCCGTCTGCCGCCCGCCGCGGCCCGAGCGGAGCGTGATGGCGGCCGACATCACCCTCTTCTCCGCCGCCGGTCCGCGCTCAGGCTGCTTGCCGCCGGCCTCGCCCCCCATGACACCCTCGGGCAGCGCTCCGGGCTGCCGGACCCGGCATGCCCCGTCGCCGCCCGCCGCGGCCGGGCGGATCGCCGCGTAGGTCGTCTCCGCGCTGGACACCGCCCGCCGATGAACCCGACGCCGTTCAGGACTGGACCAGTGGCACGCCGTCCCCCATGATGACGCTGGCATGACAAACCCAGGGATGGTGACCGTGCGCGCAGCCTTCGTCAGGGCCACACTGGCCGCCGTACTCCTCCTGCTGCCGCTGGTGCACGCCCCTCAGGCCGCCGCCCGGGCCGAGGCCGCCGCCGACTGGACGGCGCCGCTCAGCACGCGGGGCCGTTGGATCGTCGACGCCGACGGCGACCGCTTCAAGCTGCGCTCCGGCAACTGGCACGGCGCCAGCGGCACCTGGAACGGCTCCGGGAGCACGGCCGACGACGCGAACCACCACGCCGGCGAGAACTCCGGCCGGATCCCGCTCGGCCTGGACCGCGCCCCCATGGCCGAGATCATCGCCGGATTCCGGGAGATCGGGATCAACAGCATCCGGCTGCCCTTCTCCAACGAGATGATCCACGACACCGTTCCCGTCACGGACGACGCCGTCGCCGCCAATCCCGCCCTGCGCGGCATGACCCCGCTCCAGGTGTACGACGTCGTGGTCCGCGAACTCACCGCCGCCGGACTCGCGGTGATCCTCAACAACCACACCAACACCACCCGTTGGTGCTGCGGAGTCGACGGCAACGAACGCTGGAACGCGAGCCGGTCCACCGAAACCTGGGAGAACGACTGGCTGCTCATGGCCCGCCGCTACAAGGACAACAAGCGGGTCGTCGGCGCCGACCTGTACAACGAGGTGCGGCGCAACGTCTGGGACGACCCCAACTGGGGCCTCGGCGACAACCACGACTGGTTCGCCGCCTCGCAGCACGTCGGTGACCGCATCCTCACGGAGGCCAACCCAGACCTCCTGATCATCGTCGAGGGCATCAACTGGACCGGCATCCCCGTCGACGGCCTCCCGCACGAACGCCCCACCCTGGAGCCCGTACGCCGCCTCTCGCACACCCTCGTCGACTCCGGCAAACTCGTGTACTCGGCCCACTTCTACGACTACACCGGCCCCCACCACAGCGGCGCCACCGGAACGGGCGAGACCAGCGACCCCCGCTACCGCGACCTGAGCCCGACCGAACTGGTCGACGTACTGAACCGCCAAGCCTTCCACGTCACCGCCGAACAGGACCGGCACTTCACCGCCCCCGTCTGGATCAGCGAGTTCGGCATCGGCGGCCGCGACGAGACCGGCGCCAAGCAACGGGCCTGGTTCGAGAACTTCGTCGACCATCTGATCCGCACCGACGCCGACTTCGCGTACTGGCCGCTCGTCGGCTGGCACGACGACCGCAAGGGCAACGGCTGGGCGCTGTTGCACTGGGACACCGCGGGGAGCCGCATGGGGGTGTACGACGGTGACGACTGGCGGGCGGCCGCCTGGACGCGGCTCGTCGACGCCGCCGGCCGCACCGGTCCGGTCACGCCGGTGACGGAATGGTCCATGCTCAGCCCTGACCACGGCGACTTCGTCCAGTCGCGGCGGATACGCGCCCTGCCCGACTGGGACCCCGGCGCCCGCAAGGCCGTCTGCCCCGACGGCCAGCGGCTGCTGGGCCTCAGCCACACCGGCAACCGGGGCCTGTGCTCGGACGTGTCCGCCTCCTGGGCCCCGGTCCACGGACACGAGGTGGTCGTCGACGAGCGGCACGTCACGGCGGGCCACGACTGGGCGAACGGTTACACCAAGCTCCAGTGCGCGCCCGGCCACCACCTGACCGGCTACAGCGTCCGCGGCTCCGCCGTCTCCGCCGCCCTGTGCGCGGCCGCCCCGGCGGGTGAGCTCGGCACCAGCGGCCGTACCGTCTGGTTCGACCGCGGCGACAACCGGGGAACCGCGCCCAAGGGCGGCGACTTCGCGGTCGGCCACTACAAGGGGCAGTGCGCGGACGACGAGTACGCGGCCGGGATCGCGTACACAGGGCGCGTGGGTTCGTCGCGGACACCGGACGCGCTCTACTGCCGGAAACTGGGCTGATCGGGGACCGGGCTAGGACGTCGTGCGGCGTCGCCGTACGCCCTTCGCCAGCAGGCCGCCGAGGAAGCCCGTCACCAGCCCCCACAACACGGCGAGCCCCAGCGCGCCCCAGATACGCGGCCGCAGCAACAGTTCACCGGCGAGGTCGCCGCCCAGGTCGCCGATGCCGAGGACGGACAGGCCGTAGGACGCGGAGACGCGGCCGAGCAGGCAGATCATGAGCACGGTGAGCGTCAGCGCGACGGCCATGCGCACCGCGTGCTGCCAGAGCCGCACCTGGGCCGGTGAACGCGCCGCCATCACGAACGCGGCCCCGAGCACCAGCACCGCCGCCGCGACGACCAGCCACCACCACCGGCCGTCGTGCTCGGTGAGCGTGCCGACGTTCAGGGCCTCGACGTCCTGGGAGCGCAGCACCTGGTCGAGCGCGTGCGGCATCGGCAGCTGGAACGGCCCCTCCACGCGTCCGTCCCAGGTGGCGCCCAGGCCGAGGGTGAGCCCGAGCCACGCCAGGTTCGGCAGCCCGAGCAGCAGCGCGGCGAAGGTGTCGGCGGGATGCTCACGGTTCGCCGCGATGTCCAGGCCGATGGCCAACCCCACCACGACAGACGCGAGCAGCAGGGCGACCATCGCGTACGCGGCCGGGCGCACCGACTCCTGAAAGCGCGACAGCCGACCCGGCAGCGGGGCGTCCCGCGAGACGAGCAGGGCCAGCACCAGCACACCCGCCAGCCACAGCAGACCGAAGAACAGCGACAGCGGCACGTCCGTGGTGAAGCCGATCTCCGGCGTGACACCGAACAGATCGGTGATGTCGCTGATCGCGTCATCATCGAGCGAGATCCGGAAGGTCTGCCGGGCCCAGAGAGCCGGACCGAGCAGCCCCAGCAGCCACAGGACGGCCACCTTGCCGGCCCACGCGCCCAGCTCCCCGGCATCGGCCACCGCCCGGCGTCGGAGCGGACGCAGGAAACCCGCGGCGATCACCAGCGCACCGACCAGCGTCACGGACAGCGGGATCACGGTCAGCTCCGCCGCTGTCTCGGCGAGGCCTCCGGCAGCCCCGGACATCTCGACGACACCGCCCACCGAGGTGACGACGGTCGCCGCGACCACCCGGGGAAACGCCCCGTCCGGCAGCTCCGCCGCCCCGGCCGCCCACAGGCCCAGCGCGGCGGTGCCCCCCATGGCGACCAGCGCGGCCAGCACCGTAACCAGGGCCTGTACCCAGCCGGGGCGGGACAGTGCCTGGTCGGAGGGGGACCGCGCGCTCACGCTGCCACGCTAAGCAGCACCGGCACCGGGCGCGCGCCGAGAGGTCCGTCCGCGTCCGCTTGCGGGCCGTGCGGAACCCGGGCACACAATGAGCACATTGCGGAAATAACGGGAAAGCGGCAACGGGATGTGAGGGCCAAGGTGGATTCGACCGGCCGCCCCACAGACCCACCCCCCGGCCCCACAGACCCACCCCCCGGTCCCACCGGCCCACCCCCCGGTCCCACCGGCCCACCCCCCGGTCCCACCGGTCCAGGCTCAGGCCGCCGCCCCGCGGGCCCTCCCACCGCCCCCGCAGGCCCTGCCACCTCTCCCGCCAGCCCTCCCTCCGGCCCCGCCGGACCCCCCTCCGGCCCCCTGCCACCACCCCCGCAACCGCCGCCGGGCCCGCCGGAAGGAGGTCGACCGTGGTGGCGGTCCGTACTCGGCATCGCGGTCCTCGCCGCGGTCGTCGCGGCCGCGGTGGCGGCTGTCGTCCTCACCCGGATCGGCCGCGACGACGCCTCCGACGCCGAGGACGGGAACGTCCTGCTTCAGGCCGTGAACGCCACCGGGCCCAACCCCTTCACCGAGTCCACGGCGAGGGCCGGCTCCGCCCCTTCCGTCACGCCCACCCCGACCGGGTCGGTGCCGCCGCACACCGTACGGGGCGTGAGCGGCAGCGCGCCCGGCCTCTACGGCGGCACGCGCAACGTCGCCGACTGCGATGTGGAGAAGCAGATCCGCTTGCTGGGGGAGGCGGAGGCGAGGAACCGGGCGTTCGCGTCCGTCGCCGAGGTCGAGCCGTCCGGCGTCCCCGCGTACCTGCGCTCCCTGACCCCCGTACAGCTCCGCGTGGACACCCGCGTCACCAACCACGGCTTCCGCGACGGCGCCGCCACCGGCTACCAGGCCATCCTCCAGGCCGGTACGGCCGTCCTGGTCGACGGGCGGGGACTGCCCCGCGTCCGCTGCGCCTGCGGCAACCCGCTGACCCCGCCGGTCGCCCGGCGCACCACACCGAAGCCGACCGGCGAGGCCTGGCCGGGGTTCCGCTTCTCCCATGTCGTCGCGGTGAAGGAGGCGCGGCGGGACATCGACGCCTTCGTCCTCTACGACTCCGACCACGACGTCTGGATCTACCGGTCCCGGGGCGACACGGGAGAGAAGGACAAGCAGATCGGCTGAGGGGCAACCATCTGCCGCTGTGGACGCGCACCGTTCGTCCTCCGCGTACACCGCCCCGGAATCGTCCACAAACGCTCCGGCAATGTGACGAGTCCGGCACTATGGACTGCGGCGCCCGGCTCGGGGTACGAGGACTGGTGCAGCAGCGTCCGGCATGGCCGGCTTCGGAGAGAGACACGCATGATCGAGCACGGGGACGGGGCCGTCGTACCGACTGGTTTCGACGTGCCCGTGGAACCACTGCGGCGGGCGGCGCACTACACGGGCGAGCCGGGATGCATCGCCGAGGCGCGCTCCCTGGCCGCGTTCTTCCTCGAACAGCTCAGGAACGAGTGGTGCGCCGAGATCGACGCCCGCACCGAGGGAGCGGTGCTCCTCGTGGTGAGGGAACTAGTCACCAACGCGGACCGGCACAGCAACGGGCCGTACATCCTGGAGCTGGAGGGAACGGACAGCGCCCTCGCGGTGTCCGTCTACGACAGCAGTGCCGCCCTGCCCAGGCGGTTCCCGCGCGACCCGGCCCGCATCGGCCGGCACGGTCTGGAGATCGTGTACGCGCTCGCGACCGACGTGACCGTCGAGCGGGTTCCGGTGGGCAAGCGGGTGCGTGCGGTGGTGCGGCTGGACGGGGAGTGAGCCCCCTGGAGATTCCGGGGGCTCACCTTGTGGGCTTGTGGTGCGCTGCTGTGCCGTCAGGCGCAGCCCAGTTCCCCGAGCATGCCCTTGCGGAGCCGTACGATGATCCGCTTGAGCAGTCGGGACACATGCATCTGCGAGCAGCCGAGCCGTTCGCCGATCTCGGCCTGGGTGGCCTCCTCCACGAACCTCAGATGCAGGATCTGCCGGTCGCGTTCGTCGAGTTCGGCCATGAGCGGGGCGAGCGACTGGAAGTCCTCGACGAGCCGCAGTCCTTGCTCCTCGACGCCGATGAAGTCCGCGAGGACCGCCTCGCCGTTCTCCGGGCCGTCTCCGGTGAGGGCGGCGTCCAGGGAGGCGGAGTTGTAGCCGTTGGCGGCGATCTGGGCCTCCGTCACCTCGTTCTCCGAGATGTTCATCAGCGTGGCGAGTTCCGCGACCGTGGGATCCCGGTCCAGCCGGCTGGCCAGTTCCTCGCGGGCCTTGGCCAGTTCGACGCGGAGTTCCTGAAGACGGCGGGGGACGTGTACGGCCCAGGTGGTGTCGCGGAAGAACCGCTTGATCTCACCGACGATGTAGGGCAGCGCGAACGACGTGAACTCGACCTCGCGGGAGAGTTCGAACCGGTCGATGGCCTTGATGAGGCCGATCATCCCGGTCTGGACGATGTCCTCCATGTCGTCCCCGCGGTTGCGGAACCGGCCGGCGGCGAACCGCACCAACGACATGTTCATCTCGATGAGGGTGTTGCGCGCGTACTGGTACTCGTGCGTGCCTTCCTCGAGTTCGGTCATGCGTGCGAAGAACTGGCGGGACAACTCGCGCGCGTCGCGCGGAGCCACGGTCCGGGGATCCCCGACGTCCGGTGTTGGCCCCTGACCCGTCCTGGCCACGGGGCTGTCCTTGACGACCTCTGCCTCCGACCCGGTCACGGCGGTGTCCATTACCTCTCCCACGAATGTCATGGCGCGACGTCTGCCTCTTCGGCCTCTGTTGTCCTCGGTCCTGACGGCGTCACGTCCCGGGCCACCGGAACCTGACGGCGTACTGGTGCGGGTACCCGGCCCTCGCCATCACATGCCCTCCTGTTGCGGGGTGGCCCGAATTGGGTACTTCGGGCTACGAGTTCACCGGCCGGGTCGCCAGGGCGTTTCGTCCGATTCCACCGAGGGCGGAACGTCGCGGCCTTCCCCTGACGGCTCGCGAACCTAGGCTGAAGAGGTGAGCAACCAAGCGCCGAACACGCAGATGACGCCCAATGAGGCCCGTGTCATCCCGTTGCGTCCGCAGCCCGCGCGCCCCGGGACGGCCCGCCCGGTGTCCGACCGGCCCGCCGCTGTGCCGTCCCAACCCGCCGTCAAGGAGCCGCTCTGGCGGGACCTCGTGGGGGACGTGCTGCGGCGGGAACGGCTCGCACAGGAGCGGACGTTGAAGGACGTCGCCGACGCCGCTCGGATCTCGATGCCGTATCTGTCGGAGGTGGAGCGCGGCCGCAAGGAGGCCTCCTCGGAGGTGCTCGCGGCCGCCGCCCACGCCCTGGGCCTCGGCCTCGGCGATCTGCTGGCGCGGGCGCACAGTGACCTCACCCGGCACACGCACGCACGCGGCCGCGCCATGTCCACCGCGCCACACAACGGGCTCTGCCTGGCCGCCTGACCACGCGCCGGCGCCTCAGACCTGCACTCAGACCTTACCGAGGCGCCGGCTCAGCACCTCGTCGGCCAGCCCGTACGCCATCGCCTCCCGAGCGGTGAACACCTTGTCGCGGTCCATGTCGGCGCGCAGGGTCGCGATGTCGTGGTGGGTGTGCCGGGCCAGCACCTCCTCGACCTGGGAGCGGATCCGCACCATCTCCTTGGCCTGGAGGGCCAGATCGGAGACCGTGCCCTGCCGCCCACCGCTGGCGGGCTGCCCGAGCAGCACGCGCGCGTGCTCCAGCACGAACCGCCGCCCCGGATCCCCGCCCGCCAGCAGCACGGCCGCCGTGGACGCCGCCTGCCCGACACAGAACGTCGAGATCGGCGCCTGCACGAACGTCATCGTGTCGTAGATCGCCATCAGCGAGGTGAAGGATCCGCCGGGGGAGTTGATGTAGATCGCGATCTCGTTCTCCGGCGCCGCCGACTCCAGATGCAGCAGTTGCGCGATGACGACATTGGCCACGCCGTCGTCGATCTCGGTGCCGAGGAAGATGATCCGCTCCGACAGCAGCCGGCTGAACACGTCGTACGACCGCTCGCCCTGCGGGGTGCGCTCGACCACGTTCGGAATCGTGTACGTCCCCATGACTACAGCCCCATCCGTCGCCGTGCGGCGGCCGGGCGGACGTCGGCGAACGACTCCACCACCCGGTCCACCATGCCGTACTCCCTGGCCTGCTCGGCCGTGAACCAGCGGTCCCGGTCGCCGTCCCGGGAGATGGTCTCCGGGCTCTGCCCGGTGTGCTCCGCGGTGATCCGCTCGATGGTCCGCTTGGTGAACTCCAGGTTGTCCGCCTGGATTTCGATATCGGCGGTCGTGCCGCCGATCCCGGCGGACGGCTGGTGCATCATGATCCGCGCGTTGGGCAGCGAGTACCGCTTGCCCGGCGCGCCCACGCTCAGCAGGAACTGGCCCATGCTGGCGGCGAACCCCATCGCGAGCGTGGAGACGTCGTTGGGGATCAGCCGCATGGTGTCGTAGATGGCGAGCCCCGCGTGCACCGAGCCGCCGGGGCTGTTGATGAACAGGCTGATGTCGGTGCGGGGGTCCTCCGCCGACAGGATCAGCAACTGGGTGCAGACCCGGTTGGCGGAGACCTCGTCGACCTGGGTGCCCAGCAGGACGATCCGCTGTCCGAGCAGCTGGGCTGCCAGGTGGTCGTCGAACCGGGTGGGCGGGGTGTCGCCCTCCTCGGCGCGAGGCAACAGGGCGGTGCGTGGAGACATGCGGGCTCCTCGGGTCGTGGGAGTGGAAGCGGGTGGTGCGATCGCGATGTCCACTCTCGGCCCGGGACCCCGCCCGTGGCGGAACCCTCTGCCCGCGGCAGATTCGCCAAGGGCAGAGCACGCGCGGCCCGCCGCCTGCCGCACGGGCGGCGAACCCGTGGGGTCACCCGCCCCGCTTCTCCCGCAACTGCCGGAAGAACGCCCGCACATCCCCCACCAGAAGGTCCGGCTCCTCCATCGCCGCGAAGTGCCCGCCCCGGTCGAACTCCGTCCAGCGCACGATGTTCTCGGTGCGCTCGGCCTTGTGCCGCAGCGGAATCTGCAGCTCCGCCGGGAACAGGGCCACGGCGGTGGGCGTGGCCGACGGCTCCTGGGGCCGGGCGATCCGGCCGGAGGCGTGCGCCCGCTCGAAGTAGATCCGGGCTGACGAACCGGCGGTCCCGGTCAGCCAGTACAGCATCACGTTGGTCAGCAGCCGGTCCCGGTCGACGGCCTCCTCGGGCAGCTCCTCGGAGTCCGTCCACTCCCTGAACTTCTCGACGATCCAGGCGAGTTGCCCAACAGGCGAGTCGGTCAGCGCGTACGACAGGGTCTGCGGCCGGGTCGACTGCAGCACGGCGTACCCCGTGCCCTCCCGCGACCACGCGCTCCACCCACGCCACGAGGCGAGCGTCCGCTCCCGCTCCTCGGAGCTCAGCCCCGCCAGCTCCTCACCGGTCGGCTCGGTGGCCGCCTGCGCGCCCGGCAGCAGGTTCAGATGGACGCCGATCACCCGGCCGGGATGGGCGCGGCCCAGCTCGCGGGAGATCGCCGCGCCCCAGTCACCGCCCTGTGCCCCGAACCGCTCGTAGCCGAGCCGGCTCATCAGCTCGGCCCACGCGTCGGCGACCCGCCCCGCCTCCCAGCCGGTGTCCGGCGTCGGCCCGGACAGCCCGAAGCCGGGGATGCTCGGCAGCACGACGTGGAACGCGTCGGCCGGATCCCCGCCGTGCGCGGCCGGGTCGGTCAACGGCCCCACCACGTCGAGGAACTCCACGATCGATCCGGGCCAGCCGTGCGTGACGACCAGCGGGGTGGCGTCCGGTTCGGGGGAGCGGACGTGCGCGAAGTGCACGTTCGCCCCGTCGATCGTGGTGGTGAACTGCGGCCACTCATTGAGCCGTGCCTCGGCCGCACGCCAGTCGTACGAGTGCCGCCAGTACCGCACGAGCTCGCGCAGGTAGTCGCCGGGTACGCCGTACGCCCACCCGACGCCGGGCAGCTCGTCCGGCCAGCGGGTCCGGTCGAGGCGGTCGTACAGGTCGTCGAGGTCGCGCCGCGGGATGTCGAGGCGGAAGGGCCGGATGCCGTCGGCGGGCGGTGACGTCGTCATGGTCGCGATGCTAGGGCCTGTTGCGAAAGTGGCCTCTGCCGCGCGACGCCCGGCACGCACTCTCGGCGCACCGCCCGAAAGCCCGAGTACCCCAGTACGAGGGCTTCCGGGCGGCACGCCGAGAGCACGCACCGGACGCCGCGCGGCCGCCCTCCGGGCGACGAGGCCACTTTCGCAACAGGCCCTAGTTCCGGCGGCCGCCCCCGGATGGATTCCGGACGCGGCCGATGAGTTTCGCGGGCCCCGCCGGTCGATACAGATGACCGCGTTCCACGCCGCAGGAGGTGCCCATGGCGACCGACGGATTCACCACGTGTCTCTGGTTCGACAACGAGGCAGAGGAAGCCGCCCACTACTACGTCTCGATCTTCAAGAACTCCAGCATCGGCAGGGTCGCCCGCTACCCCGAGGACGCCCCCCGCCCGGCCGGCACCGTGATGACCGTGGAGTTCACGGCCAACGGCCAGAAGTTCCTCGCGCTCAACGGCGGCCCCGAGTTCAAGTTCAACGAGGCGATCTCCTTGGTGATCTACTGCGAGAACCAGGAGGAGATCGACTACTACTGGACCAAGCTCACCGAGAACGGCGGCGAGCCCGGCCCCTGCGGCTGGCTGAAGGACAAGTACGGGGTGTCCTGGCAGGTCACGCCCACCGACCTCGACGACATGGTCAGCGACCCGGACCCGGCGAAGGCGGCACGCGCGATGCAGGCGATGCTGTCGATGCACAAGCTCGACATCGCCGCCCTGAAGAAGGCGTACGCGGGGGAGTGACGCACCGCCGGAGCAGGGCCGGCCCCGCGGCCGGCCCTGCCGCTATCCGGCCTCGGCCAGGATCTCCCCGATGACATGCCGGGAGTTCGCCGCCAGCGGCGGATTGGTCTCCCAGTAGTACGGCAGCTGGATCAGCGAGATCGACAACGCCCAGGCGCGCCCGCGCGCCCACTCGGCGTCGTCCGCGCCCACGGCCTGACGGAAGGTCTCCCGTGCCCCGGCGGGCAGCAGGTTCCACGCGACGATCAGGTCGACGGCGGGATCCCCCACCCCCGCCACGCCGAAGTCGATCACACCGGTCAGTCGTCCTTCGCTGACCAGCACGTTCCCGGGAGAGAGGTCTCCGTGCGCCCACACGGCGGGCCCGGCGTACTCCGGTGCCCGCAGGGCCTCCTCCCACAGCGCCGTCATCGCGTCCGTGTCCACCCGGCCCTCCAACTGCGCGATGGCCTCCCGCGTCGGCTCGTCCCGGGTGGCCGGCGGCACGCCCCGGTGGTTCGGCGGACCGCCGTCGGCGTCGACCCGGCGCAGTGCGACGACGAACTCCGCCAGGTCCTCGGCCAGCCGCTCCGGCTCGTCGAGCGCCCCGGCGACGGGATTGCTCCCCTCCAGCCACCCGTACACCGACCAGGGAAACGGGAACCCCGCACCCGGCTCGCCCCGCCCGACCGGCCGCGGTGTGTCCAGGGGCAACCGTGGCCCCAGCTCGGGCAGCCACCGCAGCTCGTGCTCCACGTCCCCGACGGCCCCGGGATGCCGAGGCAGCCGCACCACCAGTTCGCCCCCCAGCCGGAACATCGCGTTCTCGGTCCCCGACGACTCCAGCCGGCGCACGGGCAGCTCCGCCCACTGCGGGAACTGCCCGGCGATCAGCCGCCGCACCAGCTGGGCGTCCAGGTCGACTTCGTCCGCATGCATCTTGACGGCACACATGGGGCCATCCCAGTGGAACGGCCTGCGCCCTGTCGAACGATTTTGAGGAGACGTCAGCCGGGTGACGCCTCGTCAGTCGGACCCGGCCGTCGCACCGACCACCCGTGTGATCTCCCGCGCGATCCGCAGGATCCCCGGCGAGCGCACCGGGCACGGCTTGGGGGTGGACGTGGTGGGCGCCAGACAGAAGTGCAGGTAGTCGTCGTCGCGGTGGAGCGCGGTGCGGTCGCTGCCCGGCTGGGTGCAGTAGTCGGGGTGGGCGCGCTCGTACGCGGTGCAGGGCAGGAACTGGGTCCAGGTGTAGCGAGCCCCTTCGGGACTCACCGCCCGGCCCGCGTCGGCGACCAGGTCGCCGGTGGCCGCGGCCCGCTCCTCGTAGACGGCGTTCACGCGCCGCACCCGGTCGGGGCTGATCGGGTCCGGGCCCTGCAGCACCCACACGATGCGCGGCCGCCGCTCGCGCCCCGCCGCGTCGATCTGCTCGGCGAGGCGTCGCGCGTCGGCGGCGTACCGTTCCAGATAGCGGGTCCGAGAGGCGTCGTACGTGATGCCGTCCATGCACGGCGTGTAGCCCCAGGCATTTCCCCAGAACTGCAGCACCACGAAGTCCGGCCGCACCGACCGCACCAGGGCCGCCGCCTTGTCCGCGTCCGGCACGAGCGACCGCTTGCCGGTGCCCTCCAGGTAGTCGCACAGGGTGGTGCCGGAATAGGGGGCGCTCGTGTACGTGGCCCGCAGGTCCCGGCGGAGTTCCTCGCCGAGGACTTTCTGGTTCTCCATCGCCAGCGAGTCGCCGATGTAGAGGACAGTCGGCGCCTTCGCGGGGAGGCGCGGCGCCCGCTGCTGGGTGGTGGCCGCCGACGCCTCGGGGACGCTGGGCGCGGGCGGCGCCGCCTCCGGCCCGGACGCCGGATCCCCGCAGCCGCCGAGCAGCACGGCTCCGGCCAGCAGTACCCCGACCACTGACCGCCTGCCCATACGGCAACTCCCGCCCCACCACCGACAAGGCCACCCAGGCAAGCACAGCCCGACGGCCGGGGGAAGACACGCGTCGGACACGGAAGCCGTGACCGCACACGCGTCCGGTTTTGTCTTCCCGTGTTGGCGTGTTGGTCATACGGTGTCCCTACGGTGCCCGCCATGAGAAGACCTTCGATCTTGCTCAGCGCCGCCGTTCTGACCGTGGCGCTGGCCTCTCCCGCTGTGGCCGGAAACGGCTCCAGGGACAGCGACTTCGGTCGTGCCACGCTCACCGGATTCGCCTCCCTGCCGGCCGAGACGTTCGTGCCGGACAGCGAGCCGTCCGGCGCGCTCATCGGCGCCGGCCCGTTCAACGGCATCGCGGCACCCTTCGCCGACCAGCCCGTCCAGGGCTTCAGCGGCATCGTCAACCGCCACGACGGCACCTTCGACGTGCTGTCCGACAACGGGTACGGCAACAAGGCCAACAGCGCCGACTACCTGCTTCGCGTCCACCGCATCAAGCCGGACGTGCGGACCGGCAAGGTCCGGGTGCTCGGCGGATTCAACCTGAGCGACCCCTACCGCAAGGTGCCGTTCGCGCTCACCCGCGCCGACCGGATGCTGACCGGCGCCGACTTCGACGTCGAGTCGATCGTGCGGGTCGCCGACGGCACGTACTGGATGGGCGACGAGTTCGGCCCGTTCCTGCTGCACTTCGACGCCAGGGGACAGCTCCTGGAGGCCCCCATCGCGCTGGACGGCGTACAGGCGCCGGAGAACCCCTACCTCGACGGGGCCCAGCCGACCATCGGCGGCAGCAAGGGCTTCGAGGGCCTGGTCCGCTCCGTCGACGGCCGCCGCCTCTACCCGCTGCTGGAAGGCACCGTCACCGGTGACACGCCGGGCGACCTGCGGTTCAGCGAGTTCGACCTGCGGGGGCGGGCCTACACTGGCAAGCGGTTCGTCTACCGCCTGGAGTCGACCGCGAACGCCATCGGCGACGCCATCGCCGTCGACCGGCACCGCTTCCTGGTCATCGAGCGCGACGGCGGCCAGGGCGACGACGCGAAGTTCAAGCGGATCTACCTCGCCGACACCCGCGACCGCGACGACGACGGCGTGATGGACAAGACGCTGGTCGCCGACCTGCTGGACATCGCCAACCCCAAGGGCCTCGGCGGCTTCGGCGAGACCTTCCGCTTCCCGTTCACCACGATCGAGGACGTCGTCCTGCTCGACGACCGGACCCTGGCCGTGCTGAACGACAACAACTTCCCGTTCTCGTCCGGCCGTACGCCGGGCAAGGCCGACAACAACGAGTTCATCACCATCCGGCTGACGGACCGCCTGCACGCCGACCGGCGCGCGTTGCGCTGACCCACGCCCGGCCCGGACCGGTCGCCCCGCGCGGCCGGTCTACCAGTCGTTCACCAGCACCGCCGCCCCGTCGAACCGCCCCGCCTTCAGATCCGCCAGCGCCCGGGCCGCCCCCGCCATCGGATACGGGTGCGTCGTCGCCCGTACGCCGTGCCGCGCGGCCAGCGCCAGGAACTCCCGCGCGTCCTCGCGCGTGTTGGAGGTGACGCTGCGCACCTCCTTCTCGTAGAACAGCTCGCTCGCGTAGCGCAGCGGCGGGACGTCGGTCAGATGGATACCGGCGATGGACAGCACCCCGCCCCGATCCAGCGCCCGCAGCGCCACCGGGACCAGCTCCCCGGCCGGGGCGAACAGGATCGCGCTGTCCAGCGGCTCCGGCGGCATCTCCAGCACGTCCCGCGCCGACGCCGCCCCCAGCTCCAGCGCCAGCCGCCGCGCCGCCGCACCCCGGGTCAGGACATGCACCCTGGCCCCCTCGGCGAGCGCGACCTGCGCACACAGATGGGCGCTGCCGCCGAAGCCGTACAGACCGAGCCGCCCGCCCGGCGGCAGCGAAGCCCGCTTCAGGGCCCGGTAGCCGATGATCCCGGCGCACAGCAGCGGCGCCACCGCAACGTCGTCGAGACCGGCCGGCAGCCGGTGCGCGAACGCCGCCGGTACGGTCGTGTACTCGGCGTATCCGCCGTCGGCGTCCCAGCCCGTGTACCGCGATGCCGGGCACAGGTTCTCGGCGCCGCGCGCGCAGTAGGCGCAGCTGCCGTCGGTGCGGCGCAGCCAGGCCACGCCCACCCGTTCGCCGGCCACGAAGCCGCGCACCGCCGCCCCGAACCCGGCCACCACGCCCACCACCTCGTGCCCCGGCGTGACCCCGACCCGGTGCACGGGCAGGTCCCCCTCGGCGACATGCAGGTCGGTACGGCACACCCCGCACGCCCGCACCCGCACCAGCAACTCGTCCTCGCCGGGCACCGGCACCGGCTTGTCCACCAGCCGCAGCCCGCCCGCCTCCACCAACCCCGGCGTCGCCACCGACCACGCCCGCATCGTCCCGTCCGGCACCGCCATGGCGCGCCCCGCTTTCCCCGACGAGCCCTCGCGTCCGCCGTATCCGACCCCGTGCGCCCGGATCCCCTTCCAGTCTGGGTCGCAACCGCGCGTTCGGCGCGCGGGCGGCCTTCCGGATGACTAGCGTGAGGAATCGGACAACCCCACCGATCGGGAAGGGCCGCGGCCATGGCTGTGCAACCAGAGGGAACCCCCATTTGGGCCGACGCGATGTTCGGCGACGTCGAGGGGGCCAAGACGTTCTACGGCGACGTCCTCGGTTGGACCTTCGGCGAGGCGTCGTCGGAGTTCGGCAACTACACCCAGGCCTACTCGAGCGGCAAGGCGGTCGCCGCCGTCGTACCGCCGATGCCCGGTCAGGAGGGCCAGTCGCAGTGGTGTCTGTACTTCGCGTCCCGGGACGCGGCCGCCACCGCCGTGAGGATCCGCGAGAACGGCGGCCAGGTGCTGATGGAGCCGATGGAGGTCGGCGACTTCGGCAGCATGTGCCTGGCCAGCGACCCGAGCGGGGTCGTCTTCGGCGTCTGGCAGCCCGGCACCCACCGGGGGTTCGAGGCGCCCATGGACCAGCCGGGCGCCTACTGCTGGGCCGAGGTCTTCACCCGCGAGCCCGAGAAGTCGGACACCTTCTTCTCCGCCGTGTTCCCGTACACGGCACAGCAGATGGAGGACGACGACATCGACTTCCGGATCTTCAACCTGGAGGGCAATCCCGTCCTGGGCCGGATGAAGATGACCGACGAGTTCCCGCCCGACGTGCCGCACTACATCAACGTCTACTTCAGCGTCGCCAACTGCGACGACGCCGTCGCGCGTGCCACCAAGCTGGGCGGCGTGCTGCGGTTCGGGCCTATGGACAGCCCCTTCGGGCGGTTCGCCGCGATCAGCGACCCGCAGGGCGCGAACTTCTCGGTGATCGACACCACGACCACCGTGGGCGAGATGCCGAGCCTGAGCGACGTGTCCTGACCGGCCGAGGCCGGTGATCGACCGGCTCCGCGATCAGGGGCCCGGCCCGTTCATGGCATGATCGGACACATGCGTGAACGTGTGGTGGCCGCGTGCGACGGGGCTTCGAAGGGAAACCCCGGACCGGCGGGCTGGGCCTGGGTCGTCGCCGACGAGGGCGAGACCCCCACCCGGTGGGAGGCCGGCCCGCTGGGCACGGCCACCAACAACGTCGCCGAACTCACCGCCCTGGAGCGACTGTTGGCGGCGACGGACCCGGGCGTGCCGCTGGAGATCCGGATGGACTCGCAGTACGCCATCAAGGCCGTCACCACCTGGTTGCCCGGCTGGAAGCGCAACGGCTGGAAGACCTCCGCCGGCAAGCCGGTCGCCAACCAGGACCTGGTCGTGCGCATCGACGAGCTGCTCGACGGCCGCACCGTCGAGTTCCGCTACGTCCCCGCCCACCAGGTCGACGGCGACCCGCTGAACGACTTCGCCGACCGCGCCGCCAGCCAGGCCGCCTTCGTCCAGCAGTCCGCGGGCAGCGACCTCGGCTCACCGGAGCCGCCGCCCGCCCCGGACACCCCGCCGACCGCCCCGCGCCGCAGGGCGGCCACGGCCAAACCGGCCCGGAAGGGCGGCGGGTCCGCCCGCACGATCAAGGCGAAGTTCCCCGGCCGTTGCGTGTGCGGCCGCCCCTACGCGGCCGGCGACCCTATCGCCAAGAACGCCCAGGGCTGGGGTCACCCGGAGTGTCGAACCGTCGACTCCAAGTGATCCACTCCGAGTGATCGACTCCGGGCGAGGCTGAGGCCCGCCGCAGAGCGCGAGCTTCCGCCGAGCCGTCGGCCCGGAACGCCGCAATGCGCGGCTCCCGTGCGGGAGTCGCGCATCGCGTGGTGATCGCTGCGACTGTCAGTGGCCGCCGCCACCGCCGCCGCCACCGTGGCCGCCACCACCGTTGCCGTGGCCGCCGCCACCGTTGCCGTGGCCGCCGCCACCGTTGCCGTGGCCGCCATTGCCGTGGCCATTGCCGTGGCCGTTGCCGTGGCCGTTGCCGCCCCAACCGTCGTGGCCGTTGTCATGACCGTTGTCATGACCGTTGTCGTAGTCCTTGTCGTAACCGTTGCCCCAACCGTCGTGGTCGTCGTCGTCATCGCGGTCGTGGTGGCCGCGGTAGTCGCTGTTGCTGTAACTCTTGTCGTGGCCGGTCGGGACACCGGCCGAGGCCGTGCCCGCTGTGCCGATCGCCGCACCTCCCGCCATCAGAACGGTGGTCGCAGACGCGGCGATGAGACGCCTCGCGCGAAGTGATCGCATGGCAATACCTATCCTTCCATCGTCTCGCGCGATTTCCCCCGCACGAGATGGATGGCCGCAGCCGCAGCTGGTGAGAGTGCGGCGCGGTCTTGGGCGTCGCCGCAAGAATTGAGAAGCACCTCTCGGCCGCCGACGCCACTTGTCAGCCGCGTTGTGTCACGCGGGCGAGTACGGTCGCGGTCCTCGCTGTGCAGGAACCTTGCCGGCCGGGGCGTGCCCCGGTTTGCGGCTTTCATCACTAGACGTTAGTCCCGCAGGCCTGACGCGGCATCTTGAAACAGGCTGATTTCAGAAATTGTTGAAATTGACTGCATACCCGTACAAGTCCCTGTATCAGGCTGCATTTACCGGCCTGACGGCATGTCGGACGAGGTGGCGAGTCGGCCTCGCCGTCCGGGTCGGACGGTCCGAGTGCGGTCAGTGCCCGAAGTGGCACAAAGGGTGGTTCCTCATGCCGCTGCCGCCCCGGGGACGAGTCCCTGAGGCGGCAGCGGATGGTGGGGTCGGTGCTTCAGCGGGCGGTGCCGAAGTCCTGTGTCCAGTAGTTGCCGGGCTGTGCCAGGCCGACACCTATTTCCTTGAAGGCGCAGTTCAGAATGTTGCGCTTGTGGCCGGGGCTGGACATCCAGCCAGCCATGACCTGCTCGGGGGTGCGGTATCCGTAGGCGACGTTCTCGCCGTACGTCCGCCACTGGTACCCGGCCTTCGTGATCCGCTGGCCCGGGTTCGAACCGTCGGAGCCCGTGTGGGACATGTTCCGGTGGCTCGCCATGTCGGCGCTGTGGTCCTGGGCGGCTGCCGTGAGCTTGGCGTTCAGCTTCACGGGGGAGCAACCGGCCTTGCCGCGCTCACTGTTCACCAGGTCCACGACGCGCTTCGTGGCGCTGGACGCCGAGGCTGACGGGGCGGAGGTGCCCGGTGAGGTGGCGGCGGGCGCGTCGGAGGTGCCCGGTGAGGTGGCGGCGGGCGCGCCGCTGTCAGGGGCTGCCGGCGAGTTCGGCACGGTGGTGCCCGGTGGAACGGTGGTCTGCTGCGAATCGGACGCGTTCATCCAGTTCTGCCACTGGCCGTAGGGCCGGGCGGCCTCGGTGGCCTCGGCGCCGTCGTCGTTCAGACAGGCCATGGCGGCGGACGGTACTGCCAGCGCAGTGAGGGCGACGGCGGCGACGGCTATGTGCCGATGGCGCGTCTTCCTGCGGTGCTTCCTCATGGGACCTCGCTCGGTCGTAGCGGGTCGCCTCCGGGGTCGGCACAGCATGGACGCCGTGCCTGACCTGCGGTGACGCATTCTGGGGTCGTCATTGTTAAAAGGGGCGTGAGTAGGGGGCAACGAGGACCACTACTACCCGGCCTCGTAGTCGCCGAAGGCCCTTGAAGCGGGCGCGTGGGTGTGCACACCCGGCTCGCCGGAATCGGGGCAACGCCTGACGCCCCGTCAATGGTTCGCGTGCGCCGGGTCAGTGGAGAGAAGGGCGCAAGTCGGTCGCATGCCGCCGGATCGGGCGCGTCGTTTGTCTGGTTCCAGGTGGCAATTCGGGCTTTATCGCCCAGGCGTCAAGTACTACCGAGCCACGTTGATGCCTCACAGGTGCGTGATGGATGTCACTGTGGGCCGCTGCAACCTTTTTCGACGGAGGTGTAGCCCGCACGGATGGAAGCGGCGCGCATATAAGCCGATTTACGGACATCTTGCTGGCATAGTGCGGCCATGATGATCACGACTGCCGGCCGCCGAGCCCCCCACCGGTTGCTCCGATGAAGGCGCCATCCACGCGCCCCCCGGAAGAACCGGCTGAGCAGCAGCGCCCCCGCCGCAGAGCGCGTGCCCTCGCTCTCGCCGCTGCCGCCGTCCTCACTGGCGCCGCTGTCCTCACCGGCACGTTGATCATCATGGACCCCCGGCCCACCGGACGCCTCGGTGCCCCCGCCTCCGGCCCGTCCGGCGCCGCTCCCGGCCCGGCCCCGTCCCCCGGCGCCCGGGGCATCGGCGACCCGTTGCTGCCGCTCGACGGCAACGGCGGCTACACGGTCCGCCGTTACGCGCTCGACTTCGACTGGCGCGCCCCGCGCACGCCCTTCGCCGCCCGCGCCACCATCAGCGCCACCGCCACGCAGCCGCTGTCCCGCTTCAACCTCGACTTCGCGGGCAACACCCTGCGCGAGGTCACCGTCGCAGGCGCCCCGGCGACCGCCGTACGCGACGGCGACGAACTCGTGGTCACCCCCGCGAAGCCGATCCCCCAGGGCAGAGCCTTCACCGTGCGGGTCTCCTACACCGCCGATCCGACCCAGCAGCGAGAGCGCGACGACGCGATCCAGACGTACGGCTGGGTGCCCACACCCGACGGGACCGTGGTCTGCGCGCAGCCCAACGGCGCCAAGATGATCTTCCCGGTGAACGACCACCCCAGCCTGCGGTCCCCGATCACCTTCCGCATCACCACGCCACCGGGCCTCAGCGCGGTGGCCAACGGCCGGCTCGTCGAACGCGTCCGGCGACCCGACGGACGGGTCCGGTGGACGTACGACTCCGAGCATCCGGTCGCGGCCCAGCTGATCCAGCTGGCCATCGGGAAGTTCACGTTCGTCGACGGCACCGGCCCGCGCGGGCTGCCCGTCCGTGACGTGGTCCCGGACGACCTGGTCACCGACACCGAGGCCCATCGCTCGCTCACCTCCGAGCACCTGACCTGGCTGGAACGCCGGCTCGGCCCGTACCCCTTCCGCCGCTACGGCGTACTGGTCGGGGACACCGACCTGCCGGTCGCGCTGGAGACGCAGTCACTGTCCGTGGTGCCCAGGGCCATCCTGCTGGGTGACCGGGTCCAGGCCGAGCGCGACCTCGTGCACGAGCTGACGCACCAGTGGGCCGGCAACAGCGTCGCCATCCGGCGGTGGTCCGACCTGTGGCTGAGCGAGGGGCATGCCCGCTTCTACGAGCGGCTCTACTCCGACGCGCACGGCGGCGTCGGCATCGAGGACGCGATGCGGGCGGCGTACGAGCAGCACGACCAGTGGCGGCACGACGACGGGGCGCCCGCCGAACCCACCGAGCCGACCCTGTTCAAGCGGATGCGGTACGACGGCTCGGCGCTGGTGCTCTACGCCCTGCGGGAGAAGGTCGGCGAGGAGACCTTCGACAGGATCGAGCGGTCCTGGGTGACGCGGTACCGGGGCCGGGTGGCCGGCACCCGGGACTTCGTCCGGCTCGCGTCCGAGGTGGCCGGTGAGGACCTGACGCCGTTTCTGACTCCGTGGCTGTACGGGGAGCGGACCCCGCCCATGCCGGGGCATCCCGACTGGGAGGTGGAGCCGGTCGAGGGCTGAGCCGGAACCGGAACATACCGGTCGGTAAGGGCAACCGAGGAGGACTCCCGCCCGGGCGGATGTACTGCCGCTGACCGGGTGGCCTGTGGCGGGCGGCTGGTCCAGCCCGGTGACGCTTGGCGCGACGTGGCGCTGCGGGCACGGAAGCGTACGAGGGGTGACGTGGAGGGCAGCTCTGCTGTCCTTGTTGCGCCGAGCATCGCCGGAGGCCCTTGCAATGACAGATCCCGCCGCCCCCCGTGTCCCCGATGCCGTACGCCGGCGCCGCCGCCGGGTCGTCTGCGTGACCGCGTCGCTGGCGCTCCAGGTCCCGCTGCTGGTCACACTGCTGAACGTGCCACCTGCCCAGAACGGCCCGGCGGCCGAGAGCAGCGCCGCTGACGAGCGGCGCCTGGAGGATGTCTTCACGGCCGCCGCGGCCGAGTACGGCGTACCGCGCAGCGTGCTCATGGGCGTGTCCTACCAGCAGTCCCGATGGGACTCCCATCGGGGGAAGCCGAGCGTCGTGGGCGGCTACGGGCCGATGCATCTCGTGGACGTGCCTTATGCCCAGGGGATGCTGCCCGGCGCGGGTACTCAGCCGCTCGCGGGTCCGCACACCTCGCCGCGCCAGGGGAACTCCCTGGGCACCCGCTCCGCGCAGCCGGCCGACCTGCAGCGCGCCGCCCGCCTCATCGGTGTCCCGGTCGAGCAGCTGCGAACCGACCCCGCCGCCAACGTGCGCGGCGGCGCGGCCCTCCTGGCGGCGACGCAACGGGAGCTCGGCAAGCCCCTCAGCGCCGACCCCGCCGACTGGTGGGAGGCGGTGGCGCGTTTCCCGGGCATGAGTGACACCGTGTCGGCGAACACGTACGCGAACGACGTCTTCAACGTGATCCGGCGTGGCGCCCACCGCACCACCGACGCGGGGCAGCACATCACCCTTCCCGCCAACCCCGGGGTGCGCGCCCAGCCGCGCGACTCCCTGCGGCCGAAGGACATCGAGTGTCCGCCGGAGCTGTCCTGCTCCTGGATCAGGGCCCCGTACGTGGAGATCGGCGACGGCGAGTACGGCAACTACGACCCGGCCGACCGGCCGAAGGACCAGAAGATCGAGTACATCGTCATCCACGACACCGAGGGGCCCCTGCCGTCCATGTTCCAGACGGTCCAGGACCCGAACGAGGTGTCGTGGCACTACTCGATCCGCTCCAGCGACGGCCACGTCACCCAGCACGTCAGGACGAAGGACGCGGCCCGGCACTCCGGCAGCCAGTACATCAACGCCCGCTCGATCGGCATCGAGCACGAAGGGATCCTCAGCCAGCCCGACACCTGGTACACCGAGCAGATGTACCAGGCCTCGGCCCGCCTGGTGCGCTACCTGGCCAAGAAGTACGACATCCCGCTCGACCGGCAGCACATCTTCGGCCACGACAACGTGCCGTCCCCGATGGGCGTGACCATTCCCCACATGCACGACGATCCCGGCCCCTTCTGGGACTGGGAGCACTACTTCGACCTGCTCGGCGCGCCGCTGCGCGGCACGGCCGGACGGCACAGCGAGATGGTGATGATGCTGCCCGACTACACCACTCACAAGCCGCTCTTCACCGGGTGCAGGACCAGCGGTGTGCCGTGCACGCCGCACGGCTCCAGCGCCGTCCGCCTGCACACCG
This sequence comes from Streptomyces spinoverrucosus, assembly GCF_015712165.1. NCBI lineage: Bacteria > Bacillati > Actinomycetota > Actinomycetes > Kitasatosporales > Streptomycetaceae > Streptomyces > Streptomyces spinoverrucosus. The sequence continues at coordinate 146,488 of NZ_JADPZX010000003.1, forward strand.
AGCCGCGCGACGACGCCCCGCTGATCCAGGACCCGGGCCGCCGCCCGGAGGGCGATCCCTCCACGGAGGACGTCAACGACCTGGGGTCGAGAGTCTCCGCCGGCCAGGTCTTCGCGGTCGCCGGGCGCAGCGGCGACTGGACGGCGATCTGGTACCAGGGCAGCAAGGCGTGGTTCAAGAACCCCAAGGTCCGCCCGACGGCCGTCGGCACGACCGGCCGGATGGTGACCCCGAAGGAGGGCCTGAGCGAGATCGCGGTGTACGGGCGTGCCCTCCCCGAGTCGGACGCCTATCCGGACGACATTCCGGTGAAGGACGAGTCGCCGCTCCCGTACACCTTCCGCGCGGGCCAGCGCTATGTGACACAGGACCGGGTCGTCGGGTCCTTCGTCGACAAGTCGGGCACCGACGGCACCTTCCGGGTGGTGCAGGGCGACGACGAGTTCTACGAGATCCAGTTCGGCCACCGGCTCGCGTACGTCCGCGTCGACGACGTGGACGTGGTGGACGTGTCCACCACGGCGGGAACGCCGTCAGACTGATCCGCCGGACAGCACGCCTAGGCGTCGGTGTCGAACGTGTAGTGGGCGGTGTGGTCCAGCAGGTCCGCCGGAGCCATGTCGTTCCACGGCTTCATCGTCTCGTTCAGGTCCACCACGTTCGGCGTACCCGCCGCCGGGACATAGCCGGAGTCCGGGTGCCGGCGCCGCCACTCGGCCCACAGCTTGTCGATGAAGGCGTGGTGCAGCCAGAACACCGGGTCGTTGGGGGAGACCCCGGTGGCCATCTGGCCGCCGACCCAGACATGCACCCGGTTGTGCAGGTTGACCCCGCGCCAGCCCTCCAGATGGTTGCGGAAGCCCTCCGAGGCGCTGTTCCAGGGCGCCATGTCGTACGTCGCCATGGCGAGCACGGAGTCCACCTCGGCCCGCGTCGGCAGCTCCCGCGCCGCGCTGCCCAGCGACCGGCGCAGGAACGTCCGCCCGTCGACCCGCACGTTGATCGGCCAGTTGCCGCTCGCCTCGGAGAACGCCCCGTCCGACACCCGCCCGTCCCGAGCCCGCCCGTTGCCGCCGAGGAAGTCCGGACCCCACAGCGAGGACCGCACCGAGCGGTCGGCGGTCCAGTCCCAGTACGGCAGCGCCACCGACGCGTCCACCGACTGCAACGCCCGCTCGAACTCCAGCAGGAATCTGCGATGCCAGGGCAGGAAGGACGGTGAACGGTGCCCGGTGCGTTCGCCGTTGTCGGTGTCACCGAGGATGAAGGCGTTGTGCGTCGTGACGAACTCGTCGTAACGGCCGCTGCGCTTGAGCTCCAGGAGCGCGGCGACGAAACGCCGCTTCTCGTCGGTGGTCAGGCTCGCCTGGTTCTTGCGGACAGTCATGTGCGAAAGCTCCAAGTGTGGTGCGGGGAAGGTCAGTTGGCGGCGAAGGGGACGAGCTTGGCGCCCTGCAGCTCGTCGACCGCGGCACGCGCGGCGGCACGCGGCGTGGCCACCGGGTCGTAGTGGGTGACCACGCTGATCCAGGTGCCGTCGGCGTTGCGCATCACGTGCAGCTCCGCGCCGTCGACGAACACGGCGTATCCGCCGCCGTGATGCTGGTGACCGCCCCCGGTGACCGGGCGGCCCTGTATGCGGCGGCCCTTGTAGACCTCGTCGAACGGTGCGGGGGAGGCGTGACCGTGGTCGTGCCCGGCCGCGTCCGGCGTAGTGGCCGCGACGGATGCGGCGTTGGCGTCGGCCGCCGCGCCGGAGGCGACGACAGTGGCGGCGCCGGCGGTCGCGGCGAGGGCGGCCGCGGCGGTGAGCGCACGGCGACGGCTGAGTTCCGGCATGCGGACCTCCAGGTTCAGTGGACGCTGCTTTCGGCAGGTCGTTCGATTGACGACCTGGCATGCCTATCGGTCCGGTGGAGAGCGGGAGAAATCGCCCGTGCGCGGTTGGCTGCGATCCGGACAAGTGCCCACATGTCGTGCAAGGTTGAACCAGGATGATCTTGTCGACCTGGCAGCCGGGCGGACCCCGGAAGGGGGAATTCCTTCCTCTGGGAGCGATCTCTCCGGTGATCCTTCGCCGACCGCCGTGACCCCCGTGGCCTGGCTCACTCCCTGAAACTGACGCGATTTGAGAGGTCGGTTGCGGCGACCCCCGGCCTGCTACTCTGCGTGGCGAAATGATCGCTTGGAGTGATTCCTAGGGGTGTGCGTGAAGGTCGCCTGCGTCGGTGGCGGGCCCGCCGGCCTGTATCTCTCGATCCTGCTCAAGCGGCAGGACCCGTCCATCACATCACCGTCCACGAACGCAACCCGGAGGGCTCGACCTACGGCTGGGGCGTGACGTACTGGCGCGGACTGCTCGACCGACTCCACGAGCACGACCCCGAGTCGGCCCGCGCCCTCGACGCGCACTCCGTCCGCTGGAACGAGGGCGTCGCGCACGTCCGGGATCTGACCACCCGCCACCGCGGCGACCAGGGCTTCGGCATCGGCCGCCACCGGCTCCTGGAAATCCTCGCCGACCGTGCCCGCGCCCTCGGCGTCCGCGTGGAGTACGAGCACGAGATCGGCCCCGGCCGGCTGCCCGACGCCGAGCTCGTCGTGGCCGCCGACGGAGTCCACAGCGCCCTGCGCACCCGGCACGCCGACCACTTCGGCACGGAGTTCAGGGCGGGCCGGAACTTCTACATCTGGCTCGGCACCACCAAGGTCTTCGACTCCTTCACCTTCGCCTTCGTCGAGACCGAGCACGGCTGGATCTGGTGCTACGGCTACCCCTTCGACGGCGAGCGCAGTACCTGTGTCGTCGAGTGCGCCCCCGAGACCTGGACCGGCCTCGGCCTCGACCGCGCGGGCGAGGCCGACGGACTGACCCTGTTGGAGAAGCTCTTCGCCGTCGTCCTGGACGGTCAACGGCTGATCGGCCGCTCCTCGGCCCAGGGCAGCGCCCAATGGCTGAACTTCCGCACCCTCACCAACCGCACCTGGTACCGCGACAACCTCGTCCTCATCGGCGACGCCGCCCACACCACGCACTACTCCATCGGCGCCGGCACCACCCTCGCCCTGGAGGACGCCATCGCCCTGGCGGCCGCCCTTCGCGAGCACACGGCCCTCCCGCAGGCCCTCGCCCGCTACGAGCAGGAACGCAGGTCGGCCCTGCTGCCCACGCAGAGCGCCGCCCGCTACAGCGCCCAGTGGTACGAGAACCTGCCCCGCTACATCCACCTGCCCCCCGAGCGCATGTTCGCCCTGCTGGGCCAGCGCCACTCACCCCTGCTGCCGTATGTCCCGCCGCAGCTCTACTACCGGCTCGACCGCGCGGCCGGACAACTGGAGGGGCTGCGCCGGCTGAAGCGCTGGCTGGGCCCGAAACTCGCCCGCACGGCCCAGGGGCGCACACTGAAGTAACGTCGGCTCAGCCCAGCAACCGCCGTAGAAACGCGTTGCTGAACACATGGTGCGGGTCGAGCCGGTTCAGCGCGTCGGCCGCCCGCCCCCACACTCCGTCGCCGAACGAGGCGGGCACCGTCGTGCCGATGACGTCCTCGTCGCGCCACACGTCCGAGTCCGTGTACGCCCAGCCCTTGGACCACTCGACCCGGGCGAGCGCGTACCCGCCGTCGTACCCGCCGTCGTACCGCCCGAGCAGGAACCGCTCCAGCTCGCGCAGGAACGCCTCCGCGTACGGCGTCCCGGGCAGCGTCAGCACGTCCAGCCACACCGCCGAGTCCCACTCGGGGCGGCCCTCGACCGGCCGCACCGCCGACAGCAACGGGGCGTGCGCGCCGGCCAGTTCGGCGTCGGCGGGGTGGTCGAGGCCGGTCACCCGGATCTCCACGGAGCCGTTGACCGGGAACCGGCCCGGGCGGCGTACGCCGTCAGCCGCTCCCGGTAGAAACCGGTGAACTCACTGATCACCCGCTGCACCTGCCCCCGCGAGGTGAGCACCGCGTACCCGTTGGCGTGCACCCGCAGCGTGGTCGGCCGCAGATACAGCAGCGTGTTCTTCGACGGCCCCCAGATGTCGCCGGACAGCGTCGCCACTAGCCCGAGAGCCGCCACGTCGTACTGGAGATTCCCCAGCACCGGCGCCAGCGACCACGCGCCCTCCGCCACGATCCGCCCGACCAGATCCGCGACCGGCGTCGGAACGCTGTCGGAGAACGGGTAGTTGTACGGCGACGACACTCGCCGCGAGGCCGGCGGCCGCGTCGGTGACACGCTCCACACCTTCAGCCACGGATGCTCGGTGAAGGCGAACCAGATCGCCTCCACCCGCCCGGACGCGTCGAGGAAGCTCTCGAACGTCCGCCCGCCGGAGCCGGGCGCCGCGAACAACTCGCCCGCCGGAATGTCGACGCGGCTGACGCACCGCAGATTGGTGTTCGCCCCCACCCGCAGTACCACCTCCGTCACCAGCGCCCGCCCGAGATGCGTGAGCAGCGCCGCGCAGTCGGCCTCGTCGCGCCGGAACGTGCGCAGCACATAGGCGTCGCTGCTCTCGTCCCACACGACGGCGGTGAGCGACAGCACCAGATTGCTCAGCGAGCCGTACGTGCGCCCCGGCAGCCGCCGTTCGCCCCGTGCCGGTACGGCCGTGCCGTGCCCGTCGACGGCCAGGGCGCCGCCCAGCGTGAGGTTGCCGGGAGCGGGCACGGCGGTGAGACCGAGGCCGTGTTCCTCCAGGTACGTCAGCAGGGCCTCCATCGTCACACCGGTACCGGCGCGGACCGCCGAGCGGCCGTCGAGGGCGAGGCCGGTGAGGTGCCGGGTGGTGTCGACGAGGAGGACGGGGGAGTCGGGGCGCGTCCCCTCCGGGATCGTCAGCGGGGACCAGCCGTGCGAGGCGCCCCGGGCGCGGACCGTCCAGCCGTGTCGCCGGGCCCAGTTGACGACGGCGACCACCTGCCGCGGGTCCGCCGGAGCGCAGGCCCACAGGCCGGTGGCGGTGATCGCGCCGGTCCAGTTCCGGTACGCCGTCCGGTACAGGTCGACGTCGGCGGGGAAGTCGGGCAGCTCCTGAGCGGCGGCCGCCGGATCGGGCACCAGCACGGCGGGTACGGCGGCCAGGGCGGCGGCCGTGCGCAGGAAGCCGCGGCGGGTCCGGGGAGTGGGCTCTTCGGCCATACCGTCGGTCATGCGCTCACGCTAGGGGCGGCTCGGCCGGAATCCGTTCGCCGCCGCGTTCGCTCACTCGCGTGAGTGAGCAACGCGCAGCTTCCGGGACGTGGCGACCGCTTCCGCGCACGCCGGTGACAGGTGACAGACTGGCGACCATGGAAGAGCGCGAATTCGGCAGGTCGGGTCAGCATGCGTCGGTCGTCGGTCTCGGCACCTGGCAACTGGGCGCCGACTGGGGAGACGTCGACGACAAGGAAGCCCTCACGGTGCTGGAGGCGGCGGCCGAGTCGGGGGTGACCTTCTTCGACACCGCCGACGTCTACGGCGACGGGCGCAGCGAGCAGACCATCGCCACGTTCCTGAGCAGCCGACCGGACCTGCATGTGCTGGTCGCGACCAAGATGGGCCGCCGGGTCGAGCAGATCCCCGCGAACTACGTGCTGGACAACTTCCGCGCCTGGAACGACCGGTCCCGCCGCAACCTCGGCGTCGACCGCATCGACCTGGTGCAGCTGCACTGCCCGCCCACGCCCGTCTACTCCTCCGACGAGGTCTTCGACGCCCTCGACACGCTGGTCGAGGAGGAGCGGATCGCCGCGTACGGCGTCAGCGTGGAGACCTGCGCCGAGGCGCTCACCGCGATCGCCCGGCCGAACGTGGCCAGTGTGCAGATCATCCTCAACCCGTTCCGGATGAAGCCGCTGCGCGAGGTGCTGCCCGCCGCCCGCGAGGCCGGCGTCGGCATCATCGCCCGGGTGCCGCTGGCCTCGGGCCTGCTGTCCGGCAAGTACACCAAGGACACCGTCTTTCCCGAGAACGACCACCGCACCTACAACCGGCACGGCGAGGCGTTCGACCAGGGCGAGACCTTCTCCGGCGTCGACTACACCACCGGCGTCGAGGCCGCCGCCGAGTTCGCCGCACTCGCCCCCGAGGGGTACACCCCGGCCCAGCTCGCCCTGCGCTGGATCATCCAGCAGCCCGGCGTCACCACCGTGATCCCCGGCGCCCGCTCCGCGGAGCAGGCCCGCGCCAACGCGGCCGCGGCCCGGCTGCCCGCCCTGCCCGACGCCACCCTCACCGCGATCCAGGACCTCTACCACGGGCGTATCAAGGACCAGGTGGAAGCTCGCTGGTAGCGGTGCCGCTCACGGGGAACCCGGTTGGGAAGACTTTTTGGACCTTCTCAACCGGGAGGAACCGTGTCGACCGCGGAAGGCAGTGTGCACAGGCCCAGGGGACGCAACGAGACCGAGGAGGAGAGAGCCGACCGCATGTGGGGCGAGCTCATCCAGGAGGTCCGTGTCGCGCAGATGGGCGTCCAGATCCTGTTCGGCTTCCTGCTGACCGTCGTCTTCACCCCGACCTTCGCGGACCTCTCCGACACGGACCGGAGGCTGTACATCGTGACCGTGGTCATCGGCGCCGCGGCCACCGGCGCGCTGATAGGTCCGGTGTCGCTGCACCGCCTGGTGTCCGGCCGCCGTGTGAAGCCGCAGGCGGTGACCTGGGCCTCCCGGCTCACCTTCGTGGGCCTGATCCTGCTGCTCGCCACCATGATCTGCGCGCTGCTGCTGATCCTGCGCGTGGCGACCCACGACCCCTATGTGCCGTACCTGGTGGCCGGAGTCGTCGTCTGGTACGTGCTGTGCTGGTTCGCGCTGCCGCTGTGGACGCGGCGCCGCCACACGAGTCAGTAGCGGGGCAGATCGTTCAGCTGCCGGTCGTGGATCCGGCTGAGGAGCAGCAGCGAGGCGGTGGCGCCGATGAGGGCACAGAACATGTCCCACTGTGTGTCCCAGACGTCGCCCTGCGTGGCCAGGAACGCGTCCGCCGCCTCGCCTCCGATCACGGCCGCCGCCCACTCCAGCATCTCGAAGACCGCGCTGAAGGCGAGGCACGCGCACACGGTCAGCGGCGCCAGCCAGCGGCTGCCGCGCAGCGGTGAGGTGCGCACGAGCAACTCCCGTACCAGGATGGCCGGTACGAAGCCCTGCATGAGGTGACCGAAGCGGTCGTACGGGTTGCGGTCCAGGCCGAAGGTGTCGCGCACCCAGTCGCCGAGGGGGACCTGCGCGTACGTGTAGTGGCCGCCCAGCACCAGGACGAGCGCGTGTGCGGCCAGCAGGATGCACAGCAGGCCGGTCATCGGGAACCGCCGCCAGGTCAGGAACAGCAGCGGCAGTCCGACGATCACCCACACCGTCTCCAGGAACCAGGTCGCCCGGTCGTGCGGCTCCCAGGCGGAGACCGCCAGCGCCACGGCCACCAGCCCGGCGAGCAGCAGGGGCAGGCGCCTGCCGGTGCGGGCGGCGGACAGGGCCGGCATCGGGCGTGGGTCGGGACTGACAGCGGACATGGGCGCACTCCTCTTCGTGGGAGCCCCATCGTGTCGGCGCGCCGTCACCGCGACATGAGTACGGCTACTCAACTCCCGCCACACGGACCCGGGTAGCTCAGCCCTCGGCGATGACCTCGGCCAGGAAGTCGTCCACCTGGATCCGTTCCTGCCCGGGCGCGACGATCTCGTGGGTCCGGCGCAGGAACGACTCGACGGCCGGGGCCCAGGCGAACACCACCGCGTGATGACGTTCGCCGTCGGACCGGGCGTCGCCGAGGAACTCCATGCGCAGCTCCTCCCACACGCCCGTCGACACCGGGCGGAACCGCACATCGCCCACGCCGACGGGCCGCCGCAGCCCGTCGAGAAGCATCTCCCGGTCCAGCCGCCACCGGGCCAGCACATGGCCGTCGTGACTGAACACCGCGGTGACGGCGAACGGGTCGTCGGCGTCGTAGCCGAGGTGGGCGAGCACGGGGAAGCGGTCCGTGGCGCCCGCCTGGAGCTGCATGACCAAGGTCTTGTGCACGTTGGGGTTCACGAGAGGGCCTCCGAGGAGAACGGTCGTAGAGACCTCTAGTACCCCGGTCGTGCGCGTGATGCTCAGCCTTGAGAGTGATTCTCCGGTGTCCCGCGCGACGCCGTGAGGCAGGTGGTCAGCCGAGGGCGTCGCGCAGCGCCGGCAGCAGGGTCTTCGCCGACCAGTCCAGGTACTCCGGCTGCGACTCGCCGCCGATCTGCACCAGGGCGATCTCCGTGAACCCGGCCTCGGCGTACGGGCGTACGGCCGCCACGAAGTCCTCCGGGTCGTCGCCGCACGGAATCGACTCGGCGACGTCGTCCTGGGACACGTACTGGGTGGCCGACTCGAAGGAATCAGGGTGCGGCAGCTCGGAGTTGACCTTCCAGCCGCTGCCGAACCAGCGGAACTGCGCGTGCGCCCGCTTCACCGCCGCCTCGCGGTCGGTGTCGTAGCAGACCGGCAGCTGGCCCACACGTGGCTTGCCCGTACCGCCGTGCCGGTCGAAGGCCTCCAGCAGGCCCGGTTTCGGCTCCGTCGCGATGACGAGGTCGGCGAGCCGCCCCGCCAGCTTGCAGGAGCGCTCGCCGGAGACGGCGATGCCGATCTGCGGCGGCTCGTCGGGCAGGTCCCACAGCCGGGCCGACTCCACGTCGAAGTGCGTGCCGCGGTGGTTCACATGACCGCCCGCGAACAGCGCCCGGATGATCTCGACCGCTTCCTCCAGCATCTCGTGCCGCACGTCGACGGACGGCCAACCGCCGCCCACCACATGCTCGTTGAGGTTCTCGCCGGACCCGAGGCCCAGCCGGAAGCGGCCCTGCGACAGCAGCTGCATGGTCGCCGCCTTCTGCGCCACCACCGCCGGGTGATAGCGGAAGGTCGGACAGGTCACGTAGGTCATCAGCGGGATGCGGTCCGTCGCCTGCGCCGCCGCGCCCAGCACACTCCACACGTACGGGGAGTGACCCTGGGAGCGCAGCCACGGAAAGTAGTGGTCCGAGGCCACGGAGAAGTCGAATCCGGCTTCCTCGGCCCGCACCACGTGGTCCACGAGATCACGGGGGCCGGCCTGTTCGGTCATCATCGTGTATCCGATTTGCGCCATAGGGGGCGAGTTTCCGTGTGGGGCGAGCGGAAACGACACAGCGACGAGCGATGCGGATCACGGGGTCGGCGACTGTCAGTCCTCGGCGGGCCGGAAGGTGCGCAGGAAGGCGTTCAGGGCCTGGCGGTTCTCGGCGTCGTCCCAGTCCACGGCCGGGGTCGTCCAGCGCAGTGAGTAGCCGCGGCCGCCGCCGATGAGGAAGCCACGGCCGAGGGTGCGGATCCGGGTGCCGTCGACGTCGGCGAGCCACTCCATGTCGGCGGCCTGCTGCCCCCGGTAGGTCGTCGCCTGGATCTCCCCGAGCCGCCGGTAATCGTCGGCGGCCTGCTTCAGTCCCGGTTCGACGTCGTCGCGCCAGACGGCGACCGGGTCCGGTCCGACGCGTTCGCTGTACGTCACCGCCAGCGTGCGCGAATCACCGGGCGCGCCGAGCACCACGCGGTACGCCAGGTCGGCCGCGCGTGTCGTGCTCAGTGGCTTCCAGCCCTCGGGGAGGGCGATGGAGAAGCCCTCGGGGGAGCGGTAGGTGCGGAAGCCCGGCGGCAGAGCGGGGGCCGAGGGGGACGGGGGCGCGCTGGTGGGCGGGGCGCTCGGAGTGGTCGGGGCCGGTGATGTCGGAGTCGGCGCGGGGGTGGTCGGGCGGTCCGGTTCCGGCGTCCCGGCGGAGGCCGACGGGCGGGGCTCGGTGCCGGACGCGGAGGTGCTCGTACCAGGCAGCTCACGTGTCACCGCGAGGACGGCCACCGCGACCGTGACCACGGCCAGGGCCGTCCCGGCGATCATGGTTCGTCTGCTCCACCCCGGGTCGGCGGCGTGCAGGGCGGTGGCGTACGCGCGGCGCAGCCGGGGGACCGGTGCGCTGGGCAGGGCCGCCTCGGGGTCCTCGTTGACCACGCGGGTGAGCGCCTCGCGGACCACGGGCCGGGTGAGGCGCTCCCGGCAGTCCTTGCGCAGCAGCCCCTGAACGACCTGGGTGAGCGGTCCGGCGCGCAGCGGCGTGCGCAGCGGGAGCCGGTCCACGCCCTTCAGCGTGGCCTCGGGCCGGTCCCGGTCCCGGAACGGCGGGCGCCCCTCGACCATCGCGTAGAGCATCGCGCCCAGCGCCCACAGGTCGGCGGCGGGGCCGATGCGCTCGTCGCGGGCCTGCTCCGGGGAGGCGTACGACAGTGCCGTCAGCCTTGGGGCCAGGGTCGCGCCCGCCAGCCCGAAGCCCGACACCACGACCGGACCGTCCTCGCGGACGAGGACCTGGCCGGGACTGAGCTCGCCGTGCGTGATGCCCTGGCCGTGCGCGGCCTCCAGCACGTCGAGCAGCTCCAGGCCGATCCTGGCCGCCCGCACGTAGTTGAACGAACCGTGTTCCGCAAGGAGTTCCCCGAGCGGCGTACCGCCGATCCACTCGGTGACCGTCCACAGCGCGCCCTCCTCCGCGACCGCGTCGACGACGGTCGCGACCCGGCCGGGGCACAGCCGTCCCATCGTCTCCGAAGCGCGCATGATGCGGCCGACGGTCCGGCGCGCGGCGTCCCCGTCCGGCTCGCCCGGCAGCCCGACCTGGGTCAGCAGACAGGGGCGCCCGGCCTCGACGTCCTCCCCGTACCAGCAGACGCGGTTCGTTTCGCGATGGACGACCTCAAGGAGCCGGTACCGCCCGGCGACCAACTCGTGTGCGGAGACGTACGTCTTGCTCATGGTCATCCCTCGCTGAACGCCTGGCTCTCACCTTTCCCAGAGGTACGCGGGGCGCCACGGAGTGTGTTCAACGAGCGGGGCGCATATTCGCGAGACACCGCAGTTTTGACGTTCCGTCAGTGCGCCGCGATGCGCCTCGCCCGGGTCGTCATGGATTGTCCGCGGCCGTCACAGGTCCCGCCGCACCAGGAAGTCCAGCAGCGACCTCAGCTCCGCGTCCGCCCGGGCGTCGAGTGGGACGCCCGCGAGCGCGGCCCGCCCCGCGTCGATCTGCCGACGCGCCTCGGCCAGCGCCGCCGTACGTCCTCCCGCCGCCGCGACCAGCGCCGCGGCCTCGGCCGGGTCGCCGACGGACTTTAGGAGTTCGGCGAGGCGTCGGGCGGCCGGGTCGGCGGAGTCCAGTGCGAGCAGCACCGGGAACGTCTTCTTCCGCTCCCGCAGATCGGCGAGGACGGGCTTGCCGGTCACGGCCGGCTCGCCCCAGATGCCGAGTACGTCGTCGACGACCTGGAAGGCGACGCCGAGATGACGTCCGGCGCGGTCGAGGGCGGTGACCGTGGCCGGGGGAGCGCCGCCGAGCAGGGCGCCCAGGGCGAGCGCGGCGCCGAGCAGCGAGCCCGTCTTGTGCTCGGCCATCGCCCGGTACTCCTCGGGCCGGACGCGCTCCGGGCCGCTCCAGGGCCGGGTGGCGAACAGCAGGTCGTCGGCCTGCCCGCACACCAGGTCGCCCAGCGCCACGGACAGCAGCCGTACGGCGTCCGGTCCCGCCCCGGCGAGGGTGCCGACGGCCAGCGCGAACAGCGCGTCGCCCGCCAGGACGGCCGGACCCGTGCCGTAGGCCTTCCACACGGTGGGGCGGCGGCGCCGGGTCGGGTCGCCGTCCATGATGTCGTCGTGCAGGAGGGAGAAGGCGTGCACCAACTCCACCGCGACCGCCGCCGGTACGCCACTCCGACCGGGCGCGCCGGCCGCCTCCGCGCCGAGCACGGCCAGCGCCTGCCGGACCCCCTTGCCACCCGGTGCGACGGCCGGTCCGCCGCCGACCTCGCACCAGCCGAAGGAGTACGCGGCCATCTCACCAACCCAGGGGTGCATCCCCGCGACGGCCTCCCGGAGCGCGGGCCGCACCAACTCCCGGCAGCGGACGAGCACGTCGGGAGCGCCGGCCGGGGGCAGGGCCTGGTCGGCGCAGGCCGGGCTCGGGGCTTCGGGGGTGGCTGCCGGGGCCCGGACGCCCGAGTCCAGCGCCGTCACCGTACGACCTCCATGGCCCGCTCCGTGTCGAGACCGAACTCCCGCTGCGCCCGTGCCACCATCTCCCGCGCGTGCCGCAGCCCTATGCGATCCAGCTCCCGGGCCAGTTCGTCCAGCTCGGCGGCGGTCTCGGCGCGGTCGCGGCCCAGCTGGGCGCGCGACTTGGCCAGACCGAGCCGGGCGAGTGCCTCGCCGCGCGGTTCGCTCATGCCGCGGAACTCCGCCAGCGCCTGCTCGTAGAGGTCGCGGGCCTGCGCGTAGCGACCGGCGCGGTAGAGGACGTTGCCGCGCATCTTGTGGTTGTAGGCCAGCGCGCTCGTCAGGTTCATCGCCCGGCACGTGGCCTCCGCCTCGCTCAGCAGGGCGAGCGCCCGGTCCGTGTCGCCGTCGCGGACGGAGACGACGTCGGCGAGGCCGCGCAGCGCCCAGGCGTGACCGCGCCGGTCGTCGGCGCGCGCCGCGATCCCGGCCGCCTCCTCGAACAGGGCGTACGCCCGGTCGTACGACCCGGTGTTGCGGTGCATCTGCGCGATGCCCTCCAGCGCCCACACCGTGTGCCGCGCCTCGCCGCGCCGGCGGGCCTCGGCCAGCAGTTGCTCGTGCAGCCTGCCGACGGCCTCGTAGTCGCCCTGGATGCGGCCGGTCTCGGCCAGGCCCGCCAGCGAGTAGCCGCGCACGACGATGTCGCCGCCGCGTTCGCCGAGTTCGGCGGCGAGCCCCAGCAGCCGCCGGGCCAGGGCGAACGAGCCGCGCTGCCGGGCCAGCGTGCCGCCGCTCCACAGTGCCCACGCCATCGCGGCCGTGTCGCCGGCGTCCCGGGCCGCTCGGTAACTCGCCTTCCACGCCTGCTCCGCCTCGCGCACCTGCCCCAGTCGCCGGTGCGCCTCGGCGACGGCGAGCCCGCAGCGAGCCGCCTCGCCGGGCTGCCCGGCCCGTTCGGCGGCCTTCAACTGCTCGGTGCCGGTGGCCAGTACGTCGACCAGCGAGGAGTTCACGGACAGGGTGGTGAGGGCGCCCTGGTACTCCGGGGCGACTGCCTTGCCGTACATGTATGCCCTTCATGTATACATGGTGCGTATACATGGCGTGTATAGCACCCCGAAAACCCGCCCTGGCCACCCGAGGGGCCAGGGCGTCACTGTTGTCGATCAAGACGTCGGTATGGTCCGCGGGGTTGCTCGTGCGGCGTAGATCACTTCACGAAGGTGCTCGGCGGCACCGTGCGCTCAGCGCTGCTGGGCTCTCTGCGGGGTCGCCTCGCTCGGCCGTACGACGACGTGTCCCTCACCCTGGAACATGAGTTGGACGGCCTCCCCGGACCCACCGCGCAGCATCGAGCCGAGGGACTGCGAGCGATGCAGGGACGTCTGCAGGCCGGCGGTCCAGCCGACGACCGCGTCCGTGTCGACGTACACCGGATACTGCGCCGAGACCGGGATGACCAGCGGATTGCCGTCACACACCAGCCCGAGCCTGCCCTGTCCGCTGAAGACACTGTTGAACAGCCCGCCGCCGGTGATGCCCGCCCCCTTCACCGTGGCGATCCGGTACGACAACGAGGCGTCGAAACACAGGACGTTGCGGCCGTTGACCGTGAACTCCTCGCCCGGGTCGACGTCGACGACGAAGCAGTTCTGCGCCTCGTGCGCGAACCAGGCCTCGCCCTGGCCGCGCACCGCCATCAGGGGCAGGCCCTCGCCCGTGACCGCGCGCTTGAGCAGGCCGCCCACCCCCTGGCCCTTGCGTTCGAACGCGAGGCTGCCGCGGTAGGCGATCATCGCGCCCTGCCGGGCCAGCATCTCGCCGTTGACCGCGTACTTGATGCACTTGGCGTTCTCGATCGTCATGCCCGGCGCCTGGGCGGGCTGGACCATGTGCTCGCTGGAAAAGAGGTCACCCTTCATGCGGGCATCCTGTCCGGTGTATGGCGTTCTGCCAACATTGCCTGACGAACCGTGGGCGGTGTGCCGGATTCGTCGCCGTTCATCCGCCGCTCATCAGTGCCGTTCATCGGTGCCGTTCATCCGCCGCCGAAGAGCTGGGTCCAGTACGTCCCCGCCCGGCCGCCGCCGGCGAAGCCGATGCCGATGTGTGTGAAGCCGGGCTTGAGGATGTTGGCGCGATGGCCGGGGCTGTTCATCCAGCCGGTGACGACCTCGGCGGGGGAGCGCTGGCCGCAGGCTATGTTCTCGCCGATCGAGCGGCGGGTGGAACCCGCGGCGGCGGCCCGGTCCCAGGGTTGGCTGCCGTCGGGGGCGGTGTGGGAGTAGAAGTCGCGGGCCACCATGTCGGCGCTGTGCGCCTGCGCGGCCCTGGCCAGCGCCGGATCGGAGGACAGCGGCGGCAGTCCGGCGCGGGTGCGCTCGCGGTTGGTGAGGTCGATGACGTCGGCGGCGGTGCGGGTGAGGTCGGCAGGGGCGAGCGGTCTGGCCCACACCGCGGTCCAGTAGACGTCCCCGGAGCGGCCGCCGTTGGCGTGCGCGAGTCCGGCGTGTGTGAAGGCCGGGTCGAGGAGAGTGCGGCGGGGGCCGTCCGAGCGCAGGCAGTAGTCGATGAACTCGGTGGGCGTGCGCGGTCCGGAGACCAGGTGTTCGCCGATGGTGATGTATGTGAACCCGGTGGCGGTGACGCGCTGGTACACGGCGACGCCGTCCCGGCTCTCCACGCCGAGTTGGCCTGCGGCGGCCATGGCGGAGGCGTGCTGATGGGCGGCGGTGGTGAGGCGGGGGTCGAGCGAGACGGGTGGGGAACCGGCTTGGGCGCGGGCGGGGTTGATGAGGGGGAGGTAGCCGTGGGTGTCGGGGGCAGGCGTGGCGGTGGGGGGTGTGGCGTTCACCCGTCCGGTGGCCGAGGTGCGGGCCGTGGCCGTGTGGGTGCCGACCGGGCCGCCGGGCGGTGTGTCGTCGTCCAGGACGTCCACGCCGAAGTCGCGCGCCAGGCCCGCCAGTCCGTCGGCGTACCCCTGCCCCAGGGCGCGCACCTTCCAGCCCGCGCCGCGCCGGTACAGCTCGGCGAGCAGCAGGACCGTCTCCTGGCCGGGACGCGGGGGAGTGAACCGGGCGAGGTGGCGACCGCCGGGATCGGTGACGAACAGCGTGGGCACGGGCAGTCGGCCCAGGGGCGTGCCGGGGTCGGCGGGGCTGACGACGACCGTGACACGGGTGGCTCCGGCGCGCAGTCGCGTCGGGTCGACGGTGAGCGTGTCCCCGCGCAGGACGGCTCCCGGCGCGGACGGCTGGTTGTAGAACACGAAGTCGCTGTCGCCGCGCACCTTGCCGTCGTCGTCGGTGATGAGCGCGGACATGTCGAAAGGGCCGGGAACCCGCACGGTCAGGGCGCCGCCCGGGAGCGGCAGATTGCCGCCGGGGAGCAACTCGCTCATGGTGCCGCCCTGCCGGTGTGGTCGTCGTGGTCGGAGATCCGGGGTGTTGACCGGACAACGCGCACCGGCGAGCGGCGGTTCCCCGACCCCGACCCAGACCCAGACTCAGACCCGGACCCCGGCCCTTGGCACGACCCGGACCCACTGGACACGCGCTCTCAGCGTCGCAGCGTCCGAGCCCAATCCTCGGGCACCCGCCCGGCCGGCCCCGGCGACGGCTGGTCGGTGGGATGGCTCACCGGTGGCGCGAGCTCGGGCCCCGACCGGTACGTCTGCTGTGTGGCGAAGTTCCAGAACCACTCCTCGCCCGGCTCGAAACTCCGCATCACCGGATGCCCCGTGGCCTCGTAGTGCGCGGTGGCGTGCTGGGCGGGGGAGGAGTCGCAGCAGCCGATGTGCCCGCACTGGGCGCAGCGGCGCAGGTGGAACCACCACCCCCCGACCTCGTCGCACTCCGCGCATCCGGTGCCGCTGGGCGGGACGCTCGGGTCGATGCCGCTGATGTCGCTGGTCATGCCGACTCCTCGGGGGCCGTCTCGTCCTCGGTGGCGGTGAGCGGAAGCAGCACCTGGAACCGCGTGTCGCCCGGCACGGACTCCACCAGGAGGCTGCCGTGATGCTTGTTGACCACGATCCGCCAGGAGATGTCCAGGCCGAGCCCGGTGCCCTCGCCCACCGGCTTGGTGGTGAAGAAGGGGTCGAAGATACGGTCCCGGATCTCCGGTGCCACCCCGGGACCGGTGTCGCGGAACTCCACCAGCAGCCGGTCGTGGTCGAGTCCCGTCCGAACCGTCAACGCCCCCTCGCCGCCCGCGCTGTTGATCGCGGCGACCGCGTTGTCGATCAGGTTGGTCCACACCTGGTTGAGCTCCGCCGGGTAGGCGGGGATCTTCGGGATCGTACGGTCGTAGTCCTTGACGACCTCGATCCGCGGTCCGATCTTGCCCGACAGCATCAGCAGCGTGCTGTCGAGGAGTTCGTGCACGTCGGCCATCCGGTAGGGGGCGCGGTCGAGCTGCGAGTACTGCTTCGCCGCGTCCACCAGGTGCGAGATCCGGATCGTGGAGTCCTGGATCTCGTCCATCAACAGCTCGGTCTCGACCGTGTAGTTGAGCCAGCCGATGGCGCTCGCCAGAATCTCCTCGTCCACGGCCGCCGCGACCTGGTCCAGCCAGTCGGGGTCGAGACCGGCCTGCACGAAGGTCGGCGCGAGCCGCCAGCCGTCGGAGATGCCGTGGTCGTCGAGCCAGTCGCTGACGGCGTCCTCTCGGTCCGAGGCCTCCAGCGGGCTCAACGCGGGCGCCTTGGCGACGCGTTCGGCCGTGCGCTCCTGGATCTCGATCAGCTCCGCCAGGGCCTCACGGGTGAACGTGCCCGCGGAGATGATGCTGAGCTTGTGCCGCATCTTCGCCACGCGCTCACGCAGCGACGCGGTCGCCCGTACGGCCGCGGCCGCCGGGTTGTTCAGCTCGTGCGTGAGCCCGGCCGACAACGAACCGAGCGCCAGCAGCCGTTCGCGCTGGCCGATCATCCGCTGGGTGGCCTTCGAACCGAAGAACAGCCCCTCCAGCAGGTGGACCGCCATCGGGAACCACTCCCGCATGATGCTCGCGAACGTGTCGGCGGGCAGCACGAAGAACCGGGTCGGCTCGGTGACCCGCATCGAGTTGTTGTAGACCTGCCGGACCCGGTCGCCGATGTACGCCTGCATGGCCCCGGCGTACACGCCGCGCTGCGAGGTGCGGGTGACCTCCACGTCGTCCGCGCCGACCCGCCGGTACAGCGCGACCGTGCCCTCGACCAGCACGTAGAAGCAGGTGGCGGGATCGCCCTCGGTGTACACCGGCCCGGGCTCGAACCGCTCCACCCGCCCCTCCGCGCACAGCCGTCCGAGCTGCTCGGGTGCGAGCTTCTCGAACAGGAACAGGGAGCCGATCTCCTCCGGGTTGCACGGCATCTGCCGACCGCTCATGACTGCTCCAGATAACGGTGGACGAGCATGACGGCCATGGCTCCCTCCCCGACGGCGGACGCGACCCGCTTGGCCGACTCCGCGCGCGCGTCGCCCGCCACGAACACGCCGGGAACGTTGGTCTCCAGGTGGTACGGCGGCCGGTCCAGCTCCCAGTCCGCCGGTGGCCGCCCGTCGGGCGTGAGGTCGGGCCCGGCCAGGATGAACCCGCGCTCGTCGCGCAGCACCGTGCCGTCCAGCCAGTCGGTCAGCGGGGCCGCGCCGATGAACACGAACAGCCACTGCGCGTCGACCAGTTCGGTGTGCCCGCTCGCCGCGTCGCGCAGCGTCAGCTGCTCCAGGTGGTCGGAGCCGTGCGCGGCCTCCACGACCGTGCCGCAGCGCACCGAGATGTTGGGAGCCTGCTCGATCTGCTGGATGAGGTAGTAGGACATCGACGCGGACAGCGAAGCCCCGCGCACCAGCAGGGTGACCGACTTCGCGCCCCGGGCCAGGTACATCGCCGCCTGCCCGGCCGAGTTGGCGCCGCCCACGATGTACACGTCGTGGCCCTGGCAGGCCGACGCCTCGGTCAGCGACGAGCCGTAGTACACCCCGCAGCCGTTCAGTTCGTCGCAGCCCTGGGCGGCCAGCTGCCGGTACTGCACGCCGGTCGCCAGGATCACGCTGTGCGCGGCGATCGCCGAGCCGTCCGAGAACCGTACGACCCGCGCCGCCCCGTTGATCTCCAGTGCCGTCACCTCGCGCGCGG
Source organism: Streptomyces spinoverrucosus (assembly GCF_015712165.1). Classification (NCBI taxonomy): domain Bacteria; kingdom Bacillati; phylum Actinomycetota; class Actinomycetes; order Kitasatosporales; family Streptomycetaceae; genus Streptomyces; species Streptomyces spinoverrucosus. The sequence goes on from NZ_JADPZX010000003.1 coordinate 164,632, forward strand.
TGAGGATCTCGGCGCCGAACTTCGTGGCCTGCCGCCGCGCCCGGTCGGTGAGCTGCGCGCCCGACACGCCGTCCGGGAAGCCCAGGTAGTTCTCGATCCGCGAGCTCTGCCCGGCCTGCCCGCCGGTCGCCGACCGCTCCACCAGCACCGTCCGCAGCCCCTCCGACGCCCCGTACACGGCCGCGCCGAGCCCGGCCGGGCCGCCGCCGATGACGACCAGGTCGTAGAAGTCGGCGTTCGGCGTCGTCGCCAGTCCCACGTGCGCGGCGAGTTCGGGGGCGTCCGGCTCGACCAGGGGCGTGCCGTCCGGGGTGATCAACAGCGGCAGCCGCTGCCCGTCGGCTCCGGCCGCGGCCAGCAGGCGTCGGCCCTCGGGCTCGTCCGCCGAGTACCAGCGGTACGGCACCTGGTTGCGGGCCAGGAACTCCCGTACGTCCGTGGAGCGCGCCGACCAGCGGTGCCCCACGACCTTGGTGCTGGGCACGGGCCGGTAGTCGCTGCGCCGCCACGCGTCCAGCAGGTCGTCGAGGACCGGGTAGAGCTTCTCCTCGGGCGGGTCCCACGGCTTGAGGAGGTAGTGGTCGAGATCGACGACGTTGATCGCGTCGATCGCCGCGTTGGTGTCCGCGTACGCGGTCAGCAGCACCCGCCGGGCGCCCGGATACACGTCCAGGGCCTGCTCCAGGAACTCGATGCCGTTCATCTGCGGCATGCGGTAGTCGGCCAGGACCACCGCCACCAGGTCGCCGCGCAGCTTCAGCTCACGCAGCGCCTCGAGCGCGGACTCGCCGGACTCCGCGCGCACGATCCGGTACGACGCGCCGTAGCGCCGCCTGAGGTCCCGGGCGACGGCACGGGAGACTCCCGGATCGTCGTCCACGGTCATGATGACGGTCCGCGCTGCCTCGGCGGCCTGTGCCATACGTCTCCCACCCCGAGCGGTCGGTGTCAGGGCACGGCGGCCCCGTCGTCACCGCGCCGGTCCGGCCATCGTATGTTCGTTCGCCCCGTTTCGCTCAGGTGAGGCGGATGAGCAGCACGGTTCAGTGGTGCCGCGACCGCAGGACGCAGAACTCGTTGCCCTCCGGATCCGCGAGCACCACCCACGTCTGCTCGCCCTGGCCGATGTCCGCGTACCGCGCGCCGAGGGCGAGGAGGCGGGTGACCTCGGCCTCCTGGTCGTCGGGGCGGAAGTCGAGGTGGAGGCGGTTCTTGCCGGACTTGCCCTCCGGCACCGGTTCGAAGATCATCCCCGGCAGCCGGTCCGCGGCCGGCCGGATCTCGAAGTCCTCGGTCGTCTCGTTGATCACGACCCAGCCGAGCGCCTCCGCCCACCAGTTCCCCAGGGCGACCGGATCGGCGGCGTCCATGACTACTTGCTCCCATTCGAGGCTCATGTCAGCAGGGTAGGGAAGACTGATCGGTGACGGATGTGACGCGACACGAGGAGGCAGCCGGATGACGCGCCCGATCACCGCAGGGGTCGACGGATCGCAGGAGAGCCTCGCCGCGCTGGCCTGGGCGGGCCGCGAGGCCGTCCGGCGCGGACGGGCGCTGCGGGTGGTGCACGCCTGGCGGTACGAGCCGCACGAGGCCGTCGAGGGCGACCGCCAGACGCAGGCCGGGTGGGTGCGGGACGCCGTGGACGCGGGCGTGCGGACCGTCAGCGGGCGGTACGCCGACCTTGAGGTGACCACCGACATCGTGGAGGGCGACGTCGTCGACACCCTCACCGCTGCGGCGGCCGAGTCCGAGATGCTGGTGCTGGGCTCGCGCGGGCACGGCCGGGTCGTGGGCTTTCTGCTCGGCTCGGTGGGTCAGCAGGTGATCGCCGAGACCGCGCGCCCGGTCGTCCTGGTGCGGTCCGGGGACCGCGCCGCGACCGAGGTGGACGGCCGCGAGATCGTCGTCGGGCAGGAGGGCGAGGCGGAGGACAGCGCGGCCGCGCTGGGGTTCGCGTTCGAGACGGCCGCCGCGCGCGGGGCGACCGTGCGGGCGGTGCGGGCCTGGACGCTGCCGCCGGTGTTCGCCTACAGCCCCGGCTCGCTGAAGCTGCTCGACGAGGCGGGCGGGCCTGAGCCGTACGAGAAGAAGGCGCTGGCCGACGCGTTGCAGCCGTGGCGGGAGCGGTTCCCGGACGTGCCGGTGGTCGAGCAGGTGGAGATGGGCAGCGCGGGGCAGGTGCTGCTGTCGGTGTCCGGGCGGGCCCAGCTGATGGTCGTCGGCCGCCGGGCCCGCCGTACGGCCGTGGGCGCGCGGATCGGGTCGGTGGCGCACGGCGTGCTGCATCACGCGGAGTGCCCGGTGGCGGTCGTACCGCCCGCGTGAGTCAGTCGGACACCGGTGCCTGCAGAGTCTCCCGCGCCCGGGGCAGGATGTTCTCGACGTAGTCCGTGACAGCCGTGTCGAGACCGATGTCGTGCTGCGCCCGCTCGGACAGGTACCAGCGGTGTTCGAGGAGCTGGTGGTAGATCTCGGCCGGGTCCATCGCGCCGCGCAGCTCCGGTGGCACGGCGCGCACGGTCGGCCGGAACACCTCCCGCACCCAGCGGTGCGCGAGCACCTCCGGGCGGGCGGCGAGGGGGTCGCCCGGCGCGTAGTCGTCCTGGGTGGCCATCCAGCTCTCCAGGTCGTTCAGCAGCCGCCGGGCCTGGTTCTCCTCGGTGTCCAGCCCGGTCAGCCGCAGCAACTGCCGCTGGTGGTGGCCCGCGTCGACGACCTTCGGCACAAAGGTGACGGTGTCGCCGTTCGAGGAGTGCTGGATCTGCATCTCGGCCACGTCGAAACCGAGGTCGTTCAGGCGGCGTATCCGGCGCTCTATGTAGTGGTACTTGCCCGCCGGGTAGACCGAGGTGCGGGTCAGCTCCTGCCACAGGTCGTGGTAGCGGGCGCAGATCTCCGTGCCGAACTCGATCGGGTCGACCGACGGGTGCAGCGCGCCGGACGCCTCCAGGTCGAGCAGCTCCCCGCTGATGTTGACGCGGGCGAGGTCGAGGTCGTAGTCGCGCTGGCCGTCGCTGAGGCGGGAGTGCAGCTCACCGGTCTCGGCGTCGACGAGGTAGGCGGCGTAGGCGCCGGCGTCCCGGCGGAACAGGGTGTTGGACAGCGAGCAGTCGCCCCACGCGAACCCGGCCAGGTGCAGCCGCACCAGCAGCACCGCCAGCGCGTCCATCAGCCGGTGCATGGTCGTCGGGCGCATGGTCGTCTCGAACATCGACCGGTACGGCATCGAGCCGCCCAGATGCCGGGTGATCAGCACCGACTCCAGCGGGCCGCCGTCCGCGTCCGTGCGGCCGGTGACCACGGCGAGGGCGTCCACCGCGGGGATGCCGAGCCGGTCCAGGTCGCGCAGCAGCTCGTACTCGCGCAGGGCGGGCCGCTGCGCGAGCTCCTTGACGGCGACGACCTCGCCGCCCGCGCGGGCGTAGCGCACCACGTGCCGGGAGATACCGCGGGGCAGCGGCACGAGGTGCTCCTCGGGCCACTTCTCCAGCGGCACGTCCCAGGGCAGCTCCAGCAGGAGCGTGGGGTGTTCCGGGTTGGTGGCGCTGATCTGCAAAGCCATGGCGGTGAGCCTAGAGGGCCCGTTCCCGCGCCTGGCGGGCGGCGTCGGGCACGGAACCCCGGTGGACCGGCCCGTGCCCGGGCAGCAGGACGTCTGCCGCCAGCTCCTCGATCAGCCGCAGCGAGGCCAGGGCCCGGGCGCGCTCGTGGTGGAACATCTCGGGCAGCAGCTGCGGGCCCTTGATCCGCGACGTCGCGTGCCCGCTGACCAGTGCGTCACCGGAGATCACGACCCCGGCCCGAGGCAGATGGAACACCGAGTGCCCGGCGGTGTGGCCGGGGGTGTGCACGGGCACCGGACGCCCCGGCAGATCCAGCGGCCCCGCCGCCGGGAACGGCTCGGGCGAGGTCACCGGCACGTGCGCGGTGCCGCCCGACCGGATGGCGTGCACCGCCCACGGCAGCACACCCGGACGCCAGCCGTTGCGCAGTACCCGGCCCACGGACACCTGGTGCAGGAACTCCCGGCGCGCGTGCGGCACTTCCGCCTCGTGCAGGTACACCGGCGTGCCGTACGTCTCGCGCAGGTACTCCGCCGAGCCGAGGTGATCGTTGTGGGCGTGGGTGATCAGCACCGCCGCGACCGCCTCCGGCGAACTCCCCACCGCCGCGAGGGAGTCGAGGAGCTGCCGCCGGTCCCCGAGATAGCCGGTGTCGACCAGTGTGACGGCGTCCCCGTCCTTGAGGATCACCCAGTTGGTGTTGCTGCCGTGCACCAGATAGGCGCCGTCGGCGACTTGCTGCACATCTGCCCGCATGATCGTCCCGCATGGTGAGGTCCGCGCCCGACGTGGGTCAGCACAGCAGATCAGGAAACCGGTTTCACCGGAAGGGCCGTCCGCATTCCGAACAGGAACCGTGTCACCCGCGTCCGCCGCACCCCGAACTCGTACACCAGCAGGATCACCGCGAGCGAGGCGGCCACGATCACGACGTACTTGACCGCCATCGGCGCGTCCCACCCCACCACGCCGTACGCGAAGGCGACCACGACCGGCTGGTGCAGCACGTACAGCGGCAGCGCGGCGAAGGCGAAGTACGCCCACGCCCCGGACCCGCGGCCGGACCGCGCCGCACGCTTGCGGGGCCGGTCCAGCAGCCCCAGGATCGCCACCACCCAGCACCACCCCGCCGCCCCGAACAGCGCCCGCGTGAACAGCGCGAACGGGGTCCACGCGGTGAACGGGTCGTCGATCGTGACGAACCCCGGCGCGGTCCCCGCGAACAGCGCCAACCCGAGCACGCCGACCGGCACGGCGAGACGGCGCGTCGCCGCGCGGGCCCGCTCGTCGTCGGCGAGGGCGAAGCCGTAGAGGAAGAACAGCAGATAGGCCCATCGGTGCCAGCCCGCGAAGCTCTCCTCCATGCCGAGCAGGGCGTTGATCGCGGCGAGCGGCAGGGCGGGCAACAGCAGCATCAGCGGCCGGCGCGCCACCGCCGCCCCCGCCCGATCGGCGCTCGCCGCGAACGGCGCGGCGACCGGGGCGAGGAGCAGGCAGAAGACGAGCAGCAGGACCACGAACCACAGGTGGCCGGTCTCGAAGTGCTCGCCCTCCAGGACGAAGGGGAAGTCGGCGGGATCGGGACGGACGTCGAAGAAGCGCGGCCAGAAGTGCCAGTACGACTCGTCGTAACCGGGGTCGGCGGCGCGCAGCCGCAGCCACTGCGGGACCGGGACGAGCGCCAGGGTCGCGAAGACCAGCGGCACGCCGAGGCGGACCAGACGTTCGCGGGCGAAGCCGCCGGGGCCGCGCCGGCGGATGGAGTGCCGGGCGCCGAGCCCCGCGACCAGGAACAGCATGGGCATCGCCCACACCACGCCGAACCCGGCGACGACGGTCACGACGTCGGTGGTCCGCGCGTTCTTGACGTAGAAGTCGTCGTCGGGGGAGAAGACCAGCGCGGCGTGGAAGAACACCAGGCCGAGCACGACGAGCGCCCGCAGGATGTCCAGCTCACCGCGCCGCGGCCGTTCCGATTCCGTCGTGGCCATCGAGACCCCCGCCCCAGTGTGGGGGGAGGCCGCGCGGGGACGACATGGTTCCGCGGGCTCAGTTCACGCCGTGCGGGCGGAACTGGATGCTGATCCGTGGCCCCGCCGCCCGCGTGGACTTCGGTACGCAGTGCTCCCACGTCCGCTGGCAGGAGCCGCCCATCACGATCAGGTCGCCGTGCCCGAGCGGGCGGCGGACGGTCTCGCCGCCGCCGTGCATCGGACGCAGCAGCAGGTAACGGGGTGCGCCGACGGAGAGGATCGCGACCATCGTGTCCTCGCGGGCGCCGCGCCCGATCCGGTCGCCGTGCCAGGCGACGCTGTCCCGTCCGTCGCGGTAGTAGCACAGCCCCGCCGTGGCGAACGGCTCGCCCAACTCCTTGGCGTAGTGCGCGGACAGCGCGTCCCGCGCCTCGGCCAGCACCGGGTGCGGCAGCGGGTCGTCCGCGTGGTAGTACGCCAGCAGCCGAGGCACGTCGACGACGTGGTCGTACATCTTGCGGCGCTCGGCCCGCCACGGCACCTCGGCCGCCAGCTGTTCGAACAGCGCGTCGGACCCGCTCAGCCACCCCGGCAGTACGTCGATCCAGGCGCCGGAGCCGAGCGCGGTGCGGCGCAGCCCGTCCAGCGGGCCGAGCCGGACCTCGTCGGTCTGGTCGAAGAGCGAGCCCTGGAGGTGCGTGGTCATGCCCTCAGCGTAACGCTCATTCGAATATGTGTTCCATGTGATGGTCGAGTCGCCGGCATCCGATGTGTCACGGCCCTTTGGATACATTGCTGTATCGGATACATTCGCGTATCGAACGGAGGGCCGGACATGGAGCGAACAGCCGGGCGGGTGACCAGGCGCCGGGTCCGCACCCGCGCCAACCTCCTGGACGCCGCGTTCGAGGTGTTCGCGGCCAAGGGCTTCGGGCGGGTGTCGATCGAGGAGGTCTGCGAGGCCGCCGGGTACAGCCGGGGCGCCTTCTACTCCAACTTCGCCAGCCTGGACGAGCTGTTCTTCGCCCTCTACCGGCAGCGGGCCGAGCTGATCGCCGAGCAGGTCTCCGGGGCGCTCGCCCAGGACGGACCGGACCTCGACGTGCCCGCCGCCGTCGACCGGGTCACCGAGGTGCTGCTCCTCGACCTGGACTGGCTGTTGGTCAAGACCGACTTCCTGGTGCACGCCGCCCGCGACCCGGCGGTGGCGCAGACCCTGCTGGAACACCGGGCCCGGCTGCGCGGCGCGATCGCCGAACGGCTCGCCCGGGCAGTCCCGAGCCGCACCGAACTGCCCGCCGTACTGGGCGACATCGACGCCGCCGCCCACGCGGTGGTCGCCGCGTACGACGGAGTCACCACCCAACTGCTGCTGGACAAGGACGTCGAGCACGCGCGCGTGTGGCTCAAGCAACTGCTCACCGCGCTGCTGACCGACGGCAGCCGCACCCCCGAATGAGTGAGGAAGGGACGATCGCCATGGATGCCGACGTCATCGTCGTCGGAGCGGGCCTGGCCGGACTGGTCGCCGCGCACGAACTCACCAGCCGGGGCCGCCGCGTCGCACTGGTCGACCAGGAGAACGCCGCCAACCTCGGCGGGCAGGCCTTCTGGTCCTTCGGCGGGCTGTTCCTCGTCGACTCGCCGGAGCAGCGGCGCCTCGGCGTGAAGGACTCCCTCGACCTCGCCTGGAACGACTGGCAGGGCAGCGCCGGGTTCGACCGGCTGGACGACGAGGACTCCTGGGCGGTGCGCTGGGCGCGCGCCTACGTCGAGTTCGCGGCCGGGGAGAAGCGGTCCTGGCTGGAGGGGCACGGCATCAAGTTCCTGCCCACGGTCGGCTGGGCCGAGCGCGGCGACCTGCGCGCCCACGGGCACGGAAACTCCGTGCCCCGCTTCCACATCGCCTGGGGCACGGGCACGGGAGTCGTGGAGCCGTTCGTGCGGTACGCCAGACAGGCCGCCCGCGACGGGCTGCTGACCTTCCACCACCGCCATCGGGTCGACCGGCTCGTCATCGAGGACGGCACCGCCCGCGGCGTGGGCGGCACAGTGCTGGCCGACGACAACTCCCCGCGCGGCGTCGCCTCCAACCGCGACCCGATCGGAGACTTCGAACTCACCGCCCAGGCGGTGATCGTCACCACCGGCGGCATCGGCGCCAACCACGAGATCGTCCGCCGCTACTGGCCCGAACGGCTCGGCACCCCGCCCGCCGAGATGGTCACGGGCGTCCCGGCGTACGTCGACGGCCGCATGCTCGACATCAGCGCCGAGGCGGGGGTACGGCTGGTCAACCGCGACCGCATGTGGCACTACACCGAGGGCCTGCGCAACTGGGACCCGATCTGGCCCGGCCACGGCATCCGCATCCTGCCCGGCCCGTCCTCGATGTGGTTCGACGCCCTCGGCCGCCGGCTGCCCGACCCCTGCCTGCCCGGCTACGACACCCTCAACACGCTCAAGCACCTGCGCGCCACCGAGGACATCGCCGGCCACGACCACTCCTGGTTCATCCTCACCCAGCGGATCATCGAGAAGGAGTTCGCGCTGTCGGGCTCCGAGCAGAACCCCGACATCACCGCCAAGGACCGCAAGGCGTTCCTGCGTGAACGCGTCCTCGGCAAGGGCGCGCCCGGCCCGGTGGCGGCCTTCCTGCGCAACGGCGCCGACTTCGTGACCGCCCCCACCCTCGAACAACTCGTCGAGAAGATGAACGGCCTGACCGACAAGCCGCTCCTCGACGCCGAGGTGATCCGACGCCAGATCGAGGGCCGCGACCTGCAGATCGTCAACCCCTACAGCAAGGACGCCCAGGTGCAGGGCATTCGCAACGCCCGCCGCTACATCGGCGACCGCCTCGGCCGCGTCGCCACCCCGCACCGCATCCTCGACCCGGCGGCCGGGCCCCTGATCGGCGTCAAGCTGCACGTCCTGACCCGCAAGACGCTCGGCGGCATCCAGACCGACCTCGACTCGCGAGCCCTCGGCGTCGACGGGCAGCCCGTCGACGGGCTGTACGCGGCGGGCGAGGTGGCCGGCTTCGGCGGGGGCGGCGTGCACGGCTACAACGCCCTGGAGGGCACCTTCCTCGGCGGCTGCCTCTTCTCCGGGCGTGCGGCGGGGCGGGCGGCCGCACGGCAGAGCGGCTGAGGCACTGAGCGGCTGAGCGCAGCCGAGGGCGGGCCCGCTTCCTCAGGACTGAAGGAGGCGGGCCAGCACCGTCGCGTGGCCGGATTCCAGGTTCTTCGAGGCCGTCACCAGCGTCACCGTGCCCTTGTCCGCCAACTCCCTTACGTATTCCAGGAGTTCGGCCGCCTCGGGTTCGGCCAGCTCCGCCTCGTACCGGCGCGCGAACTCCTCCTGCGACCCCTCGCCCGCGTGGTACCAGCGGCGCAGCTCGGTGGACGGCGTGATCTCCTTGGGCCACTCGTCCACACGGGCCTCGTCCTTGGCCAGGCCGCGCGGCCACAGCCGGTCGACCAGGACTCGCACGCCGTCCTCGGATTCCGGGGGTTCGTAGACTCGGCGGACACGAACACTCATCGGGAAGCCTTTCGAATGGGGAGAGGTGTGACGGGAGCGTACGCCGGGCGGGTGGACGGAGCCGTGGAACCCGACGGGTTCCTCACCTGTGTCGGCCAAGGTCGACACATGATCAGACGCACCTGCTGGTTCCTGCTGCCCGCCGCCCTGTTCCTCACCGCGTGCGGCGCCCAGGGCACGGACAAGGCACCCGCGAACGGGCCGGTCGCCTCCGAGGCCAAGGCGCCCGGGCCCGGCCCCGAGCACTCCCTCGGCACCGGCCCTCGGCAACTGCCCGGGCTCGGCCCCGTCACCCGGGCCCAGGTGCCCGCCGACGCACGTCAGGCCGTCGTGGTGACCGGCCACGACAGGAACTCCCCGGACTCCAAGGCCGTCCTGTACGAGCGCACGCCGGCCGGCTGGCAGATGCGCAGAAGCTGGCCCGCGCACAACGCGCTCCACGGCTGGACCGAGCACCACCGGCTCGGTGACCTGCGCTCACCCATCGGCGTGTACACCCTCACCGACGCCGGCGGGCTGCTTCCCGATCCCGGGACCCGGATGCCGTACGACCACTCGACCGCGTTCACGGCGACGGGTTCCGGTTTCGAGGGCGAGCCGCTAACCGGCTCCTTCGACTACGTGGTCGCCATCGACTACAACCGCCGACCCGGCACCTCGCCCCTCGACTGGACCCGGCCGCTCGGCTCCGAACGCGGCGGCGGCATCTGGTTCCACGTCGACCACGGCGGGCCCACCCAGGCCTGCGTCAGCCTCGGCCGGGCCCACATGAGGGAGCTGCTGCGGTCGCTGGACCCCGACCGGCACCCCGTGGTGGTCATGGGAGACGCCGCCTCGCTGGCCCGCTGAACGCCGGCGCCGATTCCGTTTGCCGCACTGGGGTACTGCGGTCGCCGGACGCCGAGGAGGGAGGCCCCGCCATGAGCGCACCGGACGACCTGCCGGTCGTACGCACCCTCGCCGAGCTCGCCGGGCTGGTCGAACGGCACCAGGGCCTGTACGTCCGCTGGTCACGCGGCCCCGAGACCGACCTTCCGTCGGTCTCCAGCACCGACGACCTCACCGGCGTTCCGATGACAGGCCTGTCGGCCAACCCGCTGGACGTCGAGGAGTGGTGGCAGGGGCGGCCGGTGGAGCTGTGGGTGGCACGCAGGCTGTACGACTACGCCCACCTGCCGCACGAGAAGGGCCCCGGCGTCCGCCCCTGGGTGCTCAAGGGGCGGGAGCGGGGCCGCGGGCCGGACAACGAGCCGCTGGTGGCGGACGTCCGACCGCTGCGCTGGGTGGAGGACCGGGTGATCGAGGAGGCCCGGGCGCAGGTGCAACGCCAGGAAAACACCTGGGGCCCACTACGGCGGACGGGGCGCTGACGCCGGGGGTGCCCCGGCCGGAGTGCCTCGGGGTGGGGGTGGTGATGCTGCGGGGTCGCGCCTGGCGGGTGTGGTTGGGGGTGGGGTGGTGATGGTGCGGGGGCGCGCCAGCGGGTGTGGTTGGGGGTGGGGGTGGTGATGGTGTGGGGCTCCACCGGCGGGTGTGGTTGGGGGTGGGGTGGCGATGCTGCGGGGTCGCGCCAGCGGGTGTGGTTGGGGTGGGGGTGGTGATGGTGTGGGGCTCCACCGGCGGGTGTGCTTCGGGGGCGGGGGTGGTGATGCTGCGGGGTCGCGCCTGGCGGGTGTGGTTGGGGGTGGGGGTGGTGATGCTGCGGGGGTCGCGCCTGGCGGGTGTGCTTCGGGGCGGGGGTGTGATGGTGCGGGGCCCCCACCGGCGGTTGTGTTTCGGGGGAGGGGGCGGTGATGCTGCGAGGGCCGCGCCCGGTGGCTGTGCTTCGAGCCGGGGTGGTGGTGCGGGGTCGTCCCTGGCGGTTGTGCTTCGGGGGCGGTGGCGGTGACGCTGCGGGCCCCACCGGAGGGTGTGCTTCGAGGGAGGGGCGGTGATGCTGCGGGTCGCCTGGGCCGGTGTGTTTCGGGGGAGGGGCTGGTGATGCCTCTGGGTCACCCCGGGCGGAGTGCCCGCGCGGCCGCCGTCGTCACTGCCTGCGCCACCGCCGCCAGCGCGGGCGAGTCCAGCTTCCACTGCTGCCAATACAGCGGCACGTCCACCGCGCGGTCGGGCGCCAGGTGCACCAGGCGGCCCGAGGCCAGCAGCGGCTCGGCCTGGACCTCCGGGACCACGCCCCAGCCGAGGCCTGCCGCGACGGCCTCGACGAAGCCGTCCGAGGTGGGCACGAAGTGCCGTACGGTGCTCGCACCGCCACTGCCGCGCCGCAGCCGGCGTACGAACGCGTCCTGGAGGTCGTCGCGGCGGTCGAAGACCACGACCGGCGCGTCCGGGAGCCTCTCGCGCAGCGGTCCGTCCAGATGCCGCTCGGCGAAGTCGGGGCGGGCCGCGGCAAGGTACCGCATGACGCCGAGCGAACGCACCGAGCAGCCCGGCACGGGCATCGACGACGACGTCACCGCGGCCATCACCCGGCCCTCGCGCAACAGCGCAGCCGTGTGGTCCTGGTCCTCGCGGCGCAGTTCGAAGCAGAGCCGCAGCTCCTCGGGGACCCGGGTGAGCGCCGGAAGGAACCAGGTCGCCAGCGAGTCGGAGTTCACCGCGACGGACACCCGGGTCGCCTCCCCGGCACCACTCATGCCGAGGTCGGCGCGCGCGTCCAGCTCCAGCCGGGCCAGCTGACGCGCCAGCCGCACCACGACCTCGCCCGACTCCGTCGGCCGCACCGGCTTCGTCCGCATCAGCAGAATCCGCCCGGTGCGCTGCTCCAGGGCCTTGACCCGCTGACTGACCGCCGAGGGCGTCACGTGCAGCGCCACGGCGGCCGCCTCGAAGGTGCCCTCGTCGACGACCGCCAGCAGGGTACGCACCTGGTCGAGAGGAAGCTCCGTCACCACTGCACCCCGTTCCGCGCCGCATTAGTTGTGCTAAGGGTACGTAAGAATCTTTAGCTGTACGCCCACTGATCGTTTCCGTAGCGTCAATGGCATGTCCCACGCTCTCTCCGCCGCGGCCGCAGGATTCGGCACCGGCCTCTCCCTCATCGTCGCCATCGGCGCCCAGAACGCCTTCGTCCTGCGTCAGGGCATCCGCCGCGAGGCCGTCCTCGCCGTGGTCGGCATCTGCGCGCTCTCCGACGCCGCCCTGATCGCCCTCGGTGTCGGCGGGGTCGGCGCGGTGGTGGTGGCCTGGCCGGGCGCGCTGACCGTGGTGGGCTGGATCGGCGGCGCCTTCCTGCTCTGCTACGGCGCCCTGGCCGCCCGGCGGGTCGTGAAACCCCAGGGGGCGCTGCGCGCCGAGGGGGAGACCGCCGGGTCGCGCCGGCGGGCGGTGCTCACCTGTCTGGCGATGACCTGGCTCAACCCGCACGTCTACCTCGACACCGTCTTCCTGCTGGGCTCGCTCGCCGCCGACCAGGGCGCGCTGCGCTGGACGTTCGGGATCGGTGCCGTGACGGCCAGCCTGTGCTGGTTCGCAGCGCTCGGCTTCGGCGCCCGGCTGCTCAGCCGCTGGCTGGCCAAACCGGCCGCCTGGCGGGTGCTGGACGGACTGGTCGCGGCAACCATGATCGTCCTCGGTGTCACGCTCATCGCCGGGAGCTGAGCGGAGGCACTCGAACGGAGCTGCGATAGTGATCCACGGTTCCGAAAAGATGTAACGAGCAACCGGGAAGCGCGTGGACACCAGCGAGAGCAGCACCGAGCACCCCACGGACGATCCCGCCCCCGCCGAGCCGCCCCGGCGCGGCTGGCGGCGCTGGGCGATGGACACCCGCCCCCTGCGCCGCCCGGCCTACCGTCGGCTGTGGGCCTCGACCGTCGTCACCGCCGTCGGCAGCCAGCTGACCGCCGTCGCGGTGCCCAAGCAGATCTACGACATCACGGGCTCCTCGGCCTGGGTCGGCTACGCGAGCCTCGCCGGTCTGCTGCCGCTGGTCGTGTTCGCGCTGTGGGGCGGCGCGGTCGCCGACAGCATGGACCGGCGCAAGCTGCTGCTGATCACCAACAGCGGCATCGCCGTCACCTCGGTGCTGTTCTGGCTCCAGGCCGCCACCGGCCTCGACTCGGTCGTCGTCCTGATGGTCCTGCTCGCCGCCCAGCAGGCCTTCTTCGGCCTGAACGCCCCGGCCCGCAGCGCCTCCATCGCCCGGCTGGTCCCTGCCCACGAACTGTCCGCCGCGAGCGCCCTCGGCTCGACGGTGATGCAGACCGGCCTGGTCGCGGGTCCGCTGCTCGCCGGTGCCCTCATCCCGGTCATCGGCCTGCCCGAGCTGTATCTCATCGACGCCCTGGCCCTGTGCGTCGCCGTCTGGGCGGTGCTGCGGCTGCCCGCGCTGCCGCCGAGCGCGGCTACGGTGGCGCGGCGCGCCGGGGTGCGGGAGATCGTGGCGGGCTTCCGCTACATCGCGCTGCACAAGGTGCTGCTGCTGTCCTTCCTCGCCGACATCGTGGCGATGGTCCTCGGCATGCCCCGGGCCCTGTTCCCGCAGCTTGCGGCCGAGACATACGCCCCGTACGGCGAGGGTCTCGCGCTCGGTCTGCTGTTCGCGGCGATCCCGATCGGCGCGGTGGCGGGCGGGCTGTTCTCCGGCACCTTCTCCAGGGCCCGGCGGCACGGCTGGATGGTGATCGGCGCGGTCGCCGCCTGGGGCGTCGCGATCACCGGCTTCGGGCTGAGCACCAGCCTCTGGGTCGCGGTGGCGTTCCTGGCCGCCGCCGGTGTCGCCGACATGGTCTCGATGGTGTTCCGGGGCGCGATCCTGCTGTCCGCCGCGACCGACGAGATGCGCGGCCGGATGCAGGGCGTCTTCACGGTCGTCGTCGCGGGCGGCCCCCGGCTCGCCGACGTCCTGCACGGCACGGCCGGCTCGGCCTTCGGCCCGCGCACGGCGGTCGTGGGCGGCGGCGTACTGGTCATCGCCACGATGCTGACCCTGGCAGCGGCGGTACCGGACCTGCGGCGCTATCGCGTGTGACGGCCGCGGCGGTACCGGACCTGCGGCGCTATCGCGTGTGACGGCCGCGGCGGTACCGGACCCCGCGCCGCTATCGCGTCCGACGGCCGATCCGGCCTGGAATGTGCGGCTCCGCGGCAATGGGGGTCCTCCGCCCGAGCGGATTCGAGAGCCGGGGGAGGGACCAGCCACGACGCGCCCGAGTTGGTGTACCGGACTGCCGGCGGAGCGCTCAGCGGGTGCCGCCGCGCCGGTGCATCGTGTACTGCTCCATCAGCTGGCCGCGGGTCATCTCGAGCCGGTACGCGAGGATCTCCGCGACGATCCGGACCAGCGACATGCCGAGCTGCGGATCCTGCTCGCACAGCGCGAGCACCGGCTCGGCCTCGAACTCGTAGGCGCGCACGGGGCTGAACGCCTCCGCGCCGAAGTCCCACTGGTGCGGCGGGAACAGCCACGACCAGCCCAGCAGATCGCCCGCGCCGAGGCTGGCCACGGTCACCCGCTGGACGGACGTCACCTGCTGGTCGAGGGAGACCGCACCCGAGCGGATCACCCAGAAGCGGTCGGCAGCGCCGCCCGCCTCGAAGATCCGGCTGTCCTCGGGGAACGACACCTCCCGCGCCAGCGTCATCAGGCGCTCTCGCTGCGGCGGGGGCAGGGCGGTCAGCAGTTTCGTCGCTTTGGTCATGGCGCAAAGCTCCTCGCCGGCGGTCGGACCCGGTCCTGTTCCTATGCCCATTTCAGCGGCTGGGGCCGCACGGAGCACCTCGGCGCATGGAAAAGCCCTGGCTGGACGGGGGAAGCCAGCCAGGGCCGTTGGGGGTGGTGTACGGAGGAGGAGGCCATCGACCCCGTCACCACGTATGCATGAACGATAAACCATCTCGGCGTGTGTTACCCACCCGTAAGCCGGTCACGTGACCGGTTTCACTTCGCCGTCCGCACCACTGTGAGGTCATCGCCGCACCGCCACCCGGACGGTGTCCAGCCGGGAGTTGCTGGGGAGGGCTTCCAGCACGGGTGCTCCGGTGTGATCGACGACCATGGGCGCCGGGTTCCCGGCACCCCGGCCGCCAGTCCGGCCGCCCGGGGGAGCCGGTCAGCCCACCTCGGCGTGCCGGCCGGGCGTCAGGATCTCGTCCAGCACCCTGAGCACCGCCTCGTAGGCCAGCCGCCGTACCGCGGCCTCGCGGGCCCCGGCCGGGTCGGTCGGCTCCAGGGCCTCACTGCGGGCCCGCCACGCGCGTTCCTCCTGTTCCGCGCACGCCCGGCCGCGCTGGATGCGCCGCAACAGCTCGTCTGAGTCCACGACATCGGTCATGTTCTCCACCTACCCCCGTGTTCGGCATCGATGGCCGGGCGCGGGTTTGGTGTGCCCCAAGGGGGTGAGCCGACTAATACGGGCAGCGCCGGACAGACCCGTTTCTTTCCACTCCGTGGTTGCTCTGCCAGTCGATACGGACAGGGAGCTGAGAAGTGAGCGCGCAACAGTGGACCGAGCCCGGAGGCGAACCGGCCGACCAGGTCCGCCCCGGCCGAAGTGGAGTGTGCCGTCCGGCCGATGTCCGCCGGGCGGTGCGGCACGCGGTGGCGTGCCGGTGCCGGGCCACCGGCACCCCGTGCGACGAGGAGGGACTCTCGGACGCGCTCCTCGTCGCCTCGGAACTGACCACCAACGCCATCCTGCACGGCGGCGGAGTCACCGGCGTCGACGTCGACGTCGTCGGGCACGAGGTGCGGGTCTCCGTGAGCGACCGAAGCGACCGGCTGCCCGTGGTCATGTCGCCGGTCGACGAGCAGGGGCGACGGCGGACCGGGGGACGCGGCTGGCCGATCGTCTGCCGGCTGGCGTGTGACGTCCGGGTGGCCGATCTGCCCACGGGCGGCAAGCGCATCACCGCGGCCGTGCCCGTTTTCTGAGTGACTTTCGGATGCCCGGAGTTTGTACCTCCGGGGCCAGGGCAGACGCAGTTCCGTGCTTCGGACCGGAGGCGCGCCAGCGGGGAGCGGTATGCGCTCCGGGGCCTCCGGGTGATCGGGGCGGGCACCCTTCCCGCGGACAGTCCCTGAAGTCCCTGAAAAGACAGTTCAGGAGCGATTCCGCATGCTCATCGACATGTCGACAAGCCGTTCCGGCACGCCCGACACCTCCGCCGCGCCCGCGCACGCCCGACGGCGCCACGACGACGCTCCCGAGACCGCCGACCTCTTCGCCCGTCTGCACACCCTTCCGGACGGGGCCGAGCGCGACGCCGTGCGGGACGAACTCGTCACCGCCTGGCTGCCCATGGCCCACCGCATCGCCGGTCGGTTCCGCGACCGGGGCGAGTCCCTGGAGGACCTCAAGCAGGTGGCGGCACTCGGGCTGGTGAAGGCGATCGACCGGTACGACCCCTCCCGTGGCGCCTTCGAGAGCTACGCGGTGCCCACCATCACCGGGGAGGTCAAGCGGCACTTCCGGGACCGGATGTGGGCGTTGCGCGTGCCGCGGCGGGTCCAGGAACTGCGCAACAAGGTGCGGCTGGCCCGCCGGGAACTGACCCAGAACCCGGGCGCGCCGGAGCCCACCGTCACCGAGCTCGCCGCGCACACGGGGCTGACCGAGGACGAGGTGAGCACGGGCGTGGAGGCCCTGGAGAGCTTCAGCACGCTGTCCCTGGACGCCGAGCTCTCCGGCGGCGACGACGGATACAGCCTCGCGGACACCCTCGGCGCGCCGGACGGCTCGTACGACGTCGTGGTCGACCGCGAGTCCGCCAAGCAGAGCCTGCGCAACCTGCCGGAACGTGAGCGGGCCATCCTCTACATGCGTTTCTTCGAGGACATGACGCAGAGCCGTATCGCCGACCGGCTCGGCATCTCCCAGATGCACGTCTCCCGCCTCATCAGCCGCAGCTGCGCCCGCGTCCGCGACGAGGCCCTCGGCCACCGCCCGGCCCGCCCCGGCACGCACGGCTCCACAGCGGCCTGACGCCCCGACCACACCGACCGGGCCTCGCACCGAAGCGAGGCCCGGTCGGACACCCTCACACAGCGGGCATCACCGCTCGACCGGCGGACCCGCGCCACACGTCGGGCGGTAGGCCCGCCCCGGTCACCCCGTCGCCGGTCCCTTCCCCTCCACATGGGCTCGGACCTGCTCCGGCGTCAGGTAATGGTCGGTGTACTCGAAGTCCTTGAGCTTCGCCGGGCGGCGGGCCTGGAAGCCGGTGCGGACGAAATCGTCGCCGGCGGCCGCGTTGAGCAGCCAGTTGGTCATGACGCGGGTCTTGGCGACGTTGGTGCGCAGCGCCCCCCAGTGGTAGCCGCGGGCGACGACCTGGGCGGGCAGGCCGTGCAGTTCGATGCCGAGTGGCTTGGAGACCGCGTCCTTGCCACCGAGGTCGACGACCAGGCCGAGGTCCTTGTGGACGTACGGCTGCATCGGCTGGTTCCGCAGTGTCGCGATGACGTTGTCGGCGACCCTCTTGGCCTGCCGCATCGCATGCTGCGCCGTCGGCGGGCAGATCGCCCCCTCCTCGTCCTTGGCCTGGTCGGGCACCGCCGCGGCGTCACCCAGCGCGAACACCCCGTCGTAGCCCGGCAGGTTCATCTCGGCGTTGACCGCGAGCCGCCCCCGCACCGTCTCCGCGCCCAGCGTGGCGATGAGCGGGCTGGCGGCGACGCCGGCCGTCCAGATCAGGGTGCGCGTGGGCACCACCCGGCCGTCCGTGAAGGTCACCTCGTGCGGGCCCGCCTTCTCGATGGACACGCCGAGCGAGACCTCGATGCCGCGCCGGCGCAGCACCTCCTGGGCGCTGCGCCCCAGCTTCTCGCCCAGTTCGGGCATCAGCTTGGGCGCGATGTCGATCAGATGCCACCTGATGAGGCGCGGGTCCAGCCGGGGGTAGCGCTTGACCGCGTTGTGCGTCAGGCGCTGCAGACAGGCCGCCGTCTCGGTGCCCGCGTATCCCCCGCCCACCACCACGAACTGCAGCCGCGAGGCCCGCTCGGCCGGGTCCTGGCTGGCGTCGGCGAGGTCCAGCTGCGAGATGACGTGGTCGCGGATGTAGGCGGCCTCGGCCAGGGTCTTCAACCCGAAGGCGTTGTCGACCAGCCCAGGGATGTCGAAGGTCCGCGTGATGCTCCCCGGCGCCAGCACGATGTAGTCGTACCGCTCGTTGACGATCTCGTCGGTGATCGTGCGGATCACACAGACCTTGGCCTTGAGATCCACGCCGATCGCTCCGCCCGGGATGATCCGCGTGCGGTACCGGCGGCTGCGGCGCAGGGACAGCGCGATCGACTGGGGCGTGAGGACGCCGGAGGCGACCTGGGGGAGCAGCGGAAGGTAGAGCTGGTAGGAGTACGGCGTCACCAGAGTGACCGAGGCCTCGTCGGCGGAGAGACGGCGCTCCAGGCGCCGTACGCACCCCACTCCCGCGAAGCCCGCGCCCACCACCAGGATCCTGGGTCGTGTCACGATGTCCATCCCTTCCGCGGTTCCGGGCGGTCTGCCTCGACGCCTTGCGCGTGCCCCGGGATCGTGGCTTCGCACCTCATCGATCCCACCGTGCCCGGAGCCGCTGCGCCAGTCGGACGCGGCAGGCAGACGAAACGGGTGGACCACCAGCATGCACGCCCCGCCCGGGATCCGCGCCGGTCGGAAGGGAAGGCGGGCTTCAGGCCTCCGGGGCCGGCGTCGCCTGCTCGTCGATCAGGGCCAGCGCCTCGTCGAAGCTCCCCGACACCGGAACCGTGATGCTGACCCCGGTGAGGTCCAGGACGCGCTGGACGGGAGGCGTGGGGGACAGGACGTGGACGCTGCCGCCGCTACGGCGGGTCTCCTGGTAGATGCGCAGGATGATGTTCATGCCGGACGAGTCCATGAACGGCACCTCGGAGACGTCGAGCACGAAATGACGCCGGCCGTGATGCAGCTGGTTGGCCAGGTGATGCTGGAACTCCGTAGCGGTGTCGACGTCCAGATACCCTTCGACCCGGACCAGGGCGACGTCCTCGCGCGGCAGGCTGACCTCGACGGACAGCGGGTTCTGGGCAAGAGTCACGAGTACCTCCAACAAGGCTGACGGACCGGGCTGGTTACCCCGCTCGGCGCATTCGATGCACGCCCACCGAGCCGGCCGACGTCGTTGATCCGTTACGTCGATCAATCCGGGTCGCGTGTACCCCCGGCTCGGCCTTTCCATGCGGCCCGCGGCCCGCCGAATGCCACCGGGGGACGGGGGTAGTTGGTGCTGTGGAACACAGGCGCGAAGGAGGAGCCATCAGCGTGACCATCGACAGAATCTGGTCGTACGCATCGGGCACCGGCCATGTCGAGGGCCAGGACCTCACGGGGTTCACCGTCGACGGCACGGACGGCACGCTCGGTCACGTGGACCGGCTGGCCGCCCCGCACGGCATGAGCCATCTGGTCGTGGACACGGGCGTCTGGGTGTTCGGCAGGAGTGTCCTGGTCCCCGTGGGCCTGGTCACCGGGATCGACACCGAGCAACGTACGGTCTCGCTCGCCTGCACCAAGTCGGAGGTCAAGGACGCCCCGCGCTTCCGCACCGACAGCGAGACCCTCGACCCGCACTACCTGACGACAGTCGGTGACTACTACACCAATCTGCCGCCCCGGGAGCCGACCACCACCTGACCGACAGCCCCGAGCAGCGGGCGCGGAGCCGAGGAAAGACGACACCGTATGGACCGAACAGACGTCGCGGCCCCGGTGCACAGCGCGGCCGAGGCGCGGGCGTGTGCCCGCTCGGTGGTCCTCGACGAGTGGAACTCGGCCTCCCGTACCGCGCGCGAGCAGGACGTCATCGATCTGCAACTGGTCGTCTCGGAGCTGGTCAGCAACGCCATCCGGCACGGCGGCGGACTGGCCGGCTTCGAGGCGATGCCCACCCCGCAGGGCGTGCGCCTGGCCGTACAGGACCACAGCACGGCCGTCCCCGCCGCCGCCTTCGGGCCCGGCGACCTGCCGCGCGGCCACCACGGCAGCGGCTACGGCTGGCCCCTGATCATCCGCCTGGCCCGCGACATCGGCGTCGAGCGGCGACCCGAGGGCGGCAAGACGATCCGCGTGCTGGTCCCCCTGCGGGGCGAGGAGGACCGGGCGCCCGAGTGACCCGGTTCACCAGGGCAGGAACACATGGATGTCCTTGCCGTGATCGTCGTTCACCACGCTGACCTGGTCGCACAACGTCTGGATCAGATGCCACCCGATGCCGCCACCGCCGGTGTTCGGATGGAAGGGGCGAGGTGCCGGGGGCGTGCTGCTGGTGTCGTGCACGGTGATGTGCACCCCGTCGTAGGTCCGCCGAATCCGCAGGTGGAAGGGCCCGGGCGCGTACTGGACCGCGTTCGCGGCCAGCTCCGTCACGACCAGCAGGATGTCGTGCCAGGACTCCGGTGTCGCGGGCGGTGCGGTGCGGGCCAGGTCACGCAGGAAACCCTCCGCGGCCAGGCGGGCACCGGTCACGTCGTGCGGTTCACCCGCGAAGCCGGCCGTCCGGCTCGGGATTCCTTGGCCAGCCAGTGTCTCGTCCCAACGCGGCTCGGTTGCCATGTCGCCTTTCCAGCCCCTCGTTCGCATGGCTGCGCTTGTGTCTCTCGGGTCGCACTCTGCGGGTTCCCGTACCCGTGGGGCCTACGCGTCCCACCACCCGGGAGCACCCGATTCGCCGGGCCCGAGCCCTTGCCTGCGCGAACCCCGGACGGCCTCCCGGAGCAGGGGACGACACCGCGAGCGCAAAGAGAATTCACGCCCCGGAAGGAGCCCCGCGAAGCACGTTCCTCACCGGAACACGTTGTCCGAGTCGTCCCAGCCGGCCGGCTCCTCCGATGCGGCGAGCCGGGGCGGGCGCGAGCGTGCCTGGTACATGGCGTCGATCTCCGCGGCGTAGTACCGCACGATCGCGTCCCGCCGCAGCTTCATGGACGGCGTCAGCAACCCGTTCGACACGTCGAACGGCTCCGGCAGCACCCGGAAGACCCTGATCGACTCCGGCCGCGAGACCGCGCTGTTGGCCGCGGCGACCGCCCGCGCGACCTCCTCGCGCAGCGCGTTCTCCTCGCGTGCCTCCCGCAGCGGCGCGTCACCCTGCAGCGCCAGCGCCGCCCGCCAGTGGGTGAGGAAGTCCGGGTCCAGGGTGATCAGCGCCCCCACGCAGGGCCGGTCGTCGCCCACGACCACCGCCTGGTGGACCAGCGGATGCATCCGCAGCCGCTGCTCCAGCGCGGCCGGGGCGACGCTCTTGCCGCTGCTGGTGACGATGACGTCCTTCTTGCGGCCGGTGATCGTCAGATAGCCCTCGGAGTCCAGCCGCCCGAGGTCCCCGGTGGCGAGCCAGCCACCCCACAGCGCGGCCCGCGTCGCTCCCTCGTCGTTGATGTAGCCCTGGAACACGGCGGGCCCGCGCACCAGGATCTCCCCGTCCTCCGCGAGACGGATCTCCATGCCCGGCAAGGCCTGCCCGACCGTCCCGGACTTCTCCCGGCCCAGCGGCTGCATGGTCAGGCCACCGCTGGTCTCCGTGAGGCCGTAGCCGTCGTGCACATAGATGCCGATGCCCTCGTAGAAGAGGGACAGCTCGCGGTGGAGCGATGAGCCGCCCGAGGTGCCCCGGCAGACCCGACCGCCCAGTGCGGCCCGCAGCCGGCGGTACACCGTCCGCTCGTACAGCGCGTGTTGCAGCCGCAGCTCGAACCCGGGCCCGGACCCCCGGCCGAGCCGCTGCCGCTCGGTGGCCGCGGCGAAGGCCCGTGCCGTCTCGGCGGCCCGCTCGAACAGGGCGCCGCGGCCCGCCTGCTGGGCCGCCCGCAGGAAGTTCTTGTAGATCTTCTCGAAGACCGACGGCACGGCGTAGAAGTACGTTGGGCGGAAGGAGCGCAGCGCCGATGCCAGCGCCTCCTGGCCGGGGTCCGGCTCGTGGGCCATCAGCAGCCCGCCGCGGATGCACAGGCCCTGGATCATCAGGCCGTACACATGGGAGAAGGGCAGGAAGACGAGGACCCGGGCCTGCTCGCCGGGCGGTGCGGCCGTGTGGCCCCAGCCCGCCAGCAGGGTGTCGCACGGGCTCGCCAGGCCCCGGTGGCTCAGCGCGCAGCCCAGGGGGCGGCCGGACGTGCCCGAGGTGTAGGCGATGACGGCGGTGGAGTCGGGCAGCACGATGCGGCGCAGCGAGTCGACCGTGAGCGCCGGGAGGACGTCGCCGCGTACCGCCAGCTCGCGCAGCGCGCCCGCGTCCAGCTGCCAGACATGGCGCAGCGCGGGCAGCCGCGCGCACACGGGGCCGACGGTCATCACACCCTGCTCGTCCTCGACGACCACCGCGACACAGGCGGCGTCCCGGAGGATCCATTCGACCTGGTCGCGTGAGGACGTCGGATAGATCGGCACGACCTCCGCGCCCACCGCCCACAGCGCGTGGCTGAGGACGGTCCACTCGTAGCGGGTACGGGCCATGATCGCCACGCGGTGGCCCGGCGAGATGCCGGAGGCGACCAGCCCCTTGGCCACGTCGACCACCTCGTCGCGCAGCTCGATCGCCGTGACCTCCTCCCATTCGGTCGAGGAGGGGTCGGGGCGGCGCGCGACCAACGGCAGGGTCGGGTTGTCCGCCGCCGTCTCGAAGAGGCTGTCGGCGAGCCCGCCGGTCAGGGGCGAGACGGCGGGGGGAGCGAGGGCGAAGTCGCGCATGCGCTGCTCCTGACGTGTACGGGCTGTGACCTCGCCGACGAGGACTGTTATCGACGGTGGTCGAATCTAGCCCAGGTCAGACCGTTTCGTGCCGGGAACGGAGAACTGGCCTCCGTCTTGATGATCTCGGCGCGTTCGGGGGACTCGGACGGCATGAGTCACACCAACCCCGATCCCGAACCCGACCGCTCGACAGGGCTGGAACCGGGCGGCGCAGTACCCCCCGGAGAGACCCCGCCCGCGGAGAGCAGCATGCCGGGAGCCCTGCCCCGGGAGACGCACAACCCGCCCAAGGGCTGGGCGAAGGCACCGCTGACACTGATCATCGTCCTCGCCGTGCTGGTCGCGGCCTTCTTCCTGGCGTACGGCCTGATGTTGATGGTCTAGCGGCACACGAACCCGTGACGCCACCTCAGCACCTGGCGTCACCCCCGGCGCGCGGCGTCACCCCCGGGTGTGCCGCGCGCACTGCAGGACGACGTCCCGCAGGCTCCCCGTCCGCTCCAGCAGCTCCCGCTGCACCCGCGCCCCGTTCCCGCGCCGCAGCAGTTCGGCGCAGGAGTCCCGCGCCCGGTCCAGGTCCCCACTGTCCTTGAGCGCGCCGCCGACGTGTTCCAGCAGAGCACGTACGACCGTCTCGGCGGGCGCCGGCCGCATCACCGCCGGGTGCAGCAGCTCCCCAGTGAGCCCCGAGCGGGCCGCCCGCCAGGCAGCGAGACGCAGCACGCTCACACTGTGCCCGGCCGGCTCCCGGCCCGCCTGCCAGTCGCGCGCGGCCGTCTCGACGAGCCCGCGGACGAGGGAGGCGATGAGGACGGCGGTGTCCGCGTGCAGACAGACGTCGGCGACCCGGACCTCGACCGTGGGGTAGTTCCGGGACAGCCGGGCGTCGAAGTAGACCATGGCCTCGTCGAGGAGGGCCCCGGTGGCCATCATGTCCGCGACCCGTCGGCGATAGCGCTCGGCCGAGCCGAACAGCTCGGTCGGTCCGGCCGACGGCCAGCGCTGCCACACCCGGCTGCGGTAACTGCTGTAACTGGTGTCCTTGCCCTGCCAGAAGGGCGAGTTGGCGCTCAGCGCCGACAGCACCGCGAGCCACGGCCGCACCCGGTCGACGACCGCGACGCCCTCCTCGTCGGATGCGACGGCAACATGGACATGGCAGCCGAGGACGAGCTGCTCCTGCGTGGCGATCCCGTACTCCTCCGCCATCCACTGGTAGCGGTAGTGCGCGCCGACCGCCGGCTTCACCGGCAGCGGTGACGTGGCCAGTGCCGCCACCGAGCACCCGATCTCCCCGGCGGTGCGGGCCGCCTCCCGGCGGCAGCGGACGATCTCCGCGCCCAGTTCCGCCATGTCCGTCTGCGGATGCGTGTTGAACTCCAGCATCTGCTCGTGGAGTTCCTTCTCGAAGACAAAACCGTCGGCCTTGTCGTGCGCGGCACGCGCCAGCACGGCGGCCGACCGCGCCCGCGGGTCCCCGCTCTCCGGGTCCACCAGGAGGAGTTCCTCCTCCACTCCGACGGTGCGCACGTCACGCGGCCTTTCTTCGACCCTCTACGACGGCGGGGCCCGCCGTACGTCTCCGAATGCCCCCGGAACGCCACTCGGACACCTGAAGGCCGCGGGCGGCCGCCGTCAGACCGGGCGCAGCCAGACCGTGGCCAGGGGCGGCAGGGTCAGCCGGATACTGGCGGGACGGCCGTGCGACTCCTGCGCCTCGGCCTTGACGGGGTCGGGATGGGTGATGTCGCTGCCGCCGTACCGCGCCGCGTCGGTGTTGAGGACCTCCTGCCAGGCCGGGACGTCGCCGGGGACGCCGAGCCGGTAGTCGTGCCGGACGGCCGGGGAGAAGTGGGAGATCGCCAGCAGGGGGGTGCCCTGCTCGTCGTACCGCAGGAAGGCGAAGACGTTGTCGTCGGCCGCGTCGCACTCCACCCACTGGAAGCCGCCGGGGTCGGTGTCGCGCTGCCAGAGCGCCGGCGTGCCCAGGTAGTGGGTGTTGAGGTCGCGGACCAGGTCCTGCACCCCGCGGTGATCGCCCGCCGCGCAGTAGCCGGGGTCGAGCAGCCACCACTCGGGACCGTGCTCCACGGACCACTCGCCGCCCTGGGCGAACTCCTGGCCCATGAACAGCAGCTGCTTGCCCGGGTGGGCCCACATGAAGCCGAGATACGCGCGGTGGTTGGCGCGGCGCTGCCACCAGTCGCCGGGCATCTTCGTGACCAGCGCCTGCTTGCCGTGGACGACCTCGTCGTGCGAGATGGGCAGCACGTAGTTCTCGCTGTACGCGTAGATCATCGAGAAGGTCATCTCGTGGTGGTGGTACTTGCGGTGGATCGGCTCCTTGCTCATGTACTCGAGCGAGTCGTGCATCCAGCCCATGTTCCACTTCAGCCCGAACCCGAGGCCGCCGCTGTCGGTCGGCCGGGTCACCCCGCCCCAGGCCGTGGACTCCTCGGCGATCGTCACCACGCCGGGCGCCCGCCGGTACACCGTCGCGTTCATCTCCTGCAGGAACGCCATCGCGTCCAGGTCCTCCCGCCCGCCGAAGGCGTTCGGCGTCCACTGGCCGGAGTCCCGGGAGTAGTCGAGGTAGAGCATCGAGGCGACGGCGTCCACGCGCAGGCCGTCGATGTGGAACTCCTCGCACCAGTACACCGCGTTGGCGACCAGGAAGTTGCGTACCTCGGTCCGCCCGAAGTCGAACTCGTACGTGCCCCAGTCCGGATGCTCCGCCCGCTGCGCGTTCCCGGGCTCGTACAGCGGGTCCCCGTCGAACCGGGCCAGCGCCCAGTCGTCCTTCGGGAAGTGCGCCGGCACCCAGTCCATGATCACGCCGAGGCCGGCCCGGTGGCAGGCGTCGACGAAGTACCGGAAGTCGTCCGGGGTGCCGAGGCGGGCCGTGGGCGCGTAGAAGCCGGTGACCTGGTAGCCCCAGGAGCCGCCGAAGGGGTGCTCGGCGACCGGCATCAGCTCGATGTGCGTGAAGCCGAGGTCCTTCACATACGCGGGGAGCTGCTCGGCGAGCTGTCGATACGTCAGCCCCGGTCGCCAGGAGGGGAGGTGGACCTCGTACACCGAGAACGGCGCCTGGTGCACCGGTGTGTCCCCGCGGTGCGCCATCCACTCCTGGTCGCCCCACTCGTAGTGCGAGGCGGTCACGATCGACGCCGTGTCCGGCGGCACCTCCGTGCGGCGCGCCATCGGGTCGGCCTTCAGGAACCGGTGGCCGTACTGGGAGGTGATCTCGAACTTGTACCGGGTGCCCTCGCCGATCCCCGGCAGGAACAGTTCCCACACGCCGGAGGCGCCCATCGACCGCATCGGGAACGCCGTGCCGTCCCAGTGGCAGAAGTCCGCGGCGACCCGCACCCCGCGCGCGTTCGGCGCCCACACCGTGAACCGGGTGCCGGCCACGCCCTGGTGGGTCATCGGCTCGGCGCCCAGTGCCCGCCACAGCTGCTCGTGCCGGCCCTCCCTGATCAGATGCAGGTCGAGCTCACCGAGGGCGGGCAGGAAGCGGTACGGGTCATGGACCTCGTACTCGTCCTCCCCGTACGTCACGAGCAGCGTGTACTCGGGGACCGTTCTCGTCGGCAGTACGGTCGAGAACAGGCCGTCGCCCTCCGAGGTGAGCGCCACGCGCTCCCCGCCGACCAGCACGCCGACCGCGTCGGCGAACGGCCGCAGCGCCCGCACCGCGATCCCGCCGGGGACGGGATGCGCGCCGAGCAGCGCGTGCGGGTCGTGATGGGCGCCCGCCAACAGGCGCTCCCGGTCGGCCGGGTCCAGTTCGGGCGCGCTGTCGCCGGGCGTTCGAGCCGACGGGAGCGGGCCGGAGGCTTTCCGGGATGAGATGTCGCGCAGCGCCACGGCTTTTCAGTCTCCTCTCACGGCGAGTCGTTCGATCGCCGCCATGGGTACGGGGAGCCAGTCCGGGCGGTGCCTGGCCTCGTACAGCACCTCGTACACCGCCCGATCCGTCTCATAAGCACGCAGCAGGCCGTGCTTCTTACGGGGATCCCAGCCCGCGCGGGCCGCATAGCCCGCGCAGTAGGCCTCCCGGCAGCGGCGCGCCCACTGCGGACGCCAGGGCCGGCGCTGCCGGGCCGCGTAGTCGAAGGAGCGCAGCATGCCCGCGATGTCCCGGACGGGGGACTGGGCGCTGCGCCGTTCGGCGAGCGGACGGGACGGCTCGCCCTCGAAGTCGATCACGAACCACTCCCGGCCCGCCCAGAGCACCTGCCCCAGATGCAGATCGCCGTGGATGCGCTGGGCCGGCGGCCCGGCGTCGCACGTCAGCAGCGCGCTGAACGCCGACCGCAGCCCTGGCACGAACGGCCGGAGGGCGGGAACGCTGTGCGCGGCGGCATCCAGGCGCTCCGTCATCGCCGCCGCCATACGCCCGTTCTCGCACCGCCCGCCGGCGGCGAACGCCGCGGCCAGCGCCAGGTGCACATCGGCCGTGGCCCACCCCAGCGCATGCGCCTCGGCCGTGAAGTCGTTGCCGGTGGCCAGCGCGTG
Organism: Streptomyces spinoverrucosus; assembly: GCF_015712165.1. Taxonomy (NCBI): domain Bacteria; kingdom Bacillati; phylum Actinomycetota; class Actinomycetes; order Kitasatosporales; family Streptomycetaceae; genus Streptomyces; species Streptomyces spinoverrucosus. The sequence continues at coordinate 191,893 of NZ_JADPZX010000003.1, forward strand.
CAGGGCCAGGGTCCAGCCGTCGGAGGCGTCGCGCAGGAAGGGCTGGAGCACACCGAGCGTGGCCTCCTGCGGCTGGGTCGTGCAGAACCAGGCCACCGGTGCGGGCACCCGGCCGCAGCCCTGTCCGGCCAGCGCGTCCGGAACCTCCAGGTCGGGGTTGACGCCGGGCTGGATGCGCCGGAAGACCTTCAGGATGAACTCGTCGCCGTACACCAGCGAGGAGTTCGACTGCTCGGCGTCCAGCACCCGCGGCACCAGTCCGGCGGGGACCGGCTTGCCCGGGTCGGCCTCGAAGCGCAGCGGACCGGCGGTGCCCGGGCGCCGCAGACGTTCCAGCAGCAGTTGCGCCGAACGGAGGTCCTGGAGGGCGTCGTACACCGTCAGCCCCGCCAGCGGGCCGTCCTGAGCCTGGCCGATCAGGGCCCGGCCCAGGCGCGGCGACGGGTGTTCCCGGACGCCGAGGAACAGTTGGTAGCAGTCCCCCGGCGGGGGAGTGCCCCAGGGCGAGGGCACCCCGGCGAGACCGCTGTGGCCGCCCGCGTGACCGGCGTGCACCAGCAGATGCAGACAGCCCGGGAACAGCTCCGTCAGCGACAGCAGGCGCAGGTCCGTGACGGGCCGGTCCTTGCCGGCGAACCAGCGCTGCCGGGGCAGCCACTCGCGCAGCAGCCCGTCGAGCGAGGCCATGGACGCGGTGAGCCCACTCTCGCTCGGCAGGAGGGATGCGGTCTTCGTCATGGTGACGCCTCCTTTCGTCGGCGCACGCTCACAGTCGTCGGCCGATACGAGATGCGACTCGGACGAGCCGGAACCAGTAGAAGCCGTGACCCCCCAGGGTCAGCAGGTACGGAAGCTCACCGATGGCGGGGAAGCGGACCCCGCCGAACAACTCGACCGGATGCCGGCCGGCGAACTCGCGCAGGTCCAGCTCGGTCGGCTGGGCGAACCGGGCGAAGTTGCTGACACACAGCACCAGGTCGTCCTCGTACGCGCGCAGGAAGGCGAGCACCGCGGGGTTCGACGACTGCAGTTCGGTGTACGAGCCGAGGCCGAAGGCGGGGTTCTGCTTGCGGATCTCGATCATCCGGCGGGTCCAGTGCAGCAGCGACGACGGCGACGCCATGGAGGCCTCGACGTTGGTGACCTGGTAGCCGTAGACCGGGTCCATGATCGTCGGGAGGGTGAGCCGGCCGGGGTCGCAGGTGGAGAAGCCCGCGTTGCGGTCGGGGGTCCACTGCATGGGGGTGCGGACGGCGTCGCGGTCGCCGAGCCAGATGTTGTCGCCCATGCCGATCTCGTCGCCGTAGTAGAGGATCGGGCTGCCGGGGAGGGACAGCAGCAGGGCGGTGAACAGTTCGATCGTGTGGCGGTCGTTGTCCAGGAGGGGCGCCAGCCTGCGGCGGATGCCGATGTTGGCGCGCATGCGCGGGTCCTTGGCGTACTCCGCGTACATGTAGTCGCGCTCTTCGTCGGTGACCATTTCGAGGGTGAGCTCGTCGTGGTTGCGCAGGAAGATGCCCCACTGGCAGCCGGAGGGAATGGCCGGGGTCTTGGCGAGGATTTCGGAGACCGGATATCTCGATTCCCTGCGCACCGCCATGAAGATGCGCGGCATGACCGGGAAGTGGAACGCCATGTGGCATTCGTCGCCGCCGGAGGTGTAGTCGCCGAAGTAGTCGACGACGTCCTCGGGCCACTGGTTGGCCTCGGCGAGCAGCACCGTGTCCGGGTAGAGCGCGTCGATCTCGCGGCGGACGCGTTTGAGGAACTCGTGCGTGGCCGGGAGGTTCTCGCAGTTGGTCTCCTCCTCGGCGTAGAGGTAGGGCACGGCGTCCAGCCGGTAGCCGTCGATGCCGAGGTCCAGCCAGAAGCGGAGGGCGGCCAGGATCTCCTCCTGGACGGCCGGGTTCTCGTAGTTGAGGTCGGGCTGGTGGGAGAAGAACCGGTGGAAGAAGTACTGCTTGCGCACCGGGTCGAAGGTCCAGTTGGACACTTCCGTGTCGACGAAGATGATCCGGGCGTCCTGGTACTGCTTGTCGTCGTCGGCCCACATGTAGTAGTCGCCGTAGGGGCCGTCGGGGTCTCGTCTCGACTCCTGGAACCACGGGTGCTGGTCGCTGGTGTGGTTCATGACGAAGTCGATGATGACGCGCATGCCGCGCTGGTGGGCGGCGTCGACGAACTCCACGAAGTCGGCGAGGTCACCGAATTCCGGCAGGACGGCGGTGTAGTCGGAGACGTCGTAGCCGCCGTCGCGCAGCGGGGACTTGAAGAAGGGCGGGAGCCAGAGGCAGTCGACGCCGAGCCACTGCAGATAGTCGAGTTTGGCGGTGAGGCCCTTGAGGTCGCCGACGCCGTCGCCGTCGCTGTCCTGGAAGGACCGGACGAGGACCTCGTAGAAGACGGCGCGCTTGAACCACTGAGGGTCCCGGTCCTTGGCGGGTGTGTCCTCGAAGGTGTCCGGGACGGGCTCGTTGACGGTCATGACGCTGCTGACCCTCCGTTCTGCGGCGAGACGGGCGACCCCTGGACGTGGAGCACGTGGGCGGGGGCCCGGCCGGGCTCCAGGCGCACGTAGTTGGTGCTGCCCCACTGATAGGTCTCACCCGTCAGTTCGTCGTGCACGGACACGGAGGAGTGCCAGTCCAGGCCGAGTTGCGGCATGTCCAACGAGACCGTGGCCTCCTGGGTGTGGTGGGGGTCGAGGTTCACAACGACCAGGACGGTGTCGGAGCCGGTGCGTTTGCTGTACGCGATGAGCGCGTCGTTGTCCGTGTGGTGGAAGCGCAGGTTGCGGAGTCGGCGCAGGGCGGGGTGGTCGCGCCGGATCGTGTTCAGCCGAGTGATGAGGGGGGCGATGCTGTTCGGGTTGTCCCAGTCGCGGGCCTTGAGCTGGTACTTCTCCGAGTCGAGGTACTCCTCGCTGCCCTCGCGCAGCGGGGTGTTCTCGCACAGCTCGTAGCCGCTGTAGACGCCCCAGGTGGGGGAGAGGGTCGCGGCGAGGACCGCGCGGGCCTCGAAGGCGGGACGGCCGCCGCGCTGGAGGTAGGCGTGCAGGATGTCGGGCGTGTTGACGAAGAAGTTCGGCCGCATGTAGCTCGCGGCCTCACCCGACAGCTCGGTCAGATACTCCGTCAGCTCCTGCTTGGTGTTGCGCCAGGTGAAGTACGTGTACGACTGCTGGAACCCGATCTGGGCGAGGGTGTGCATCATCGCGGGACGGGTGAAAGCCTCCGCCAGGAAGATCACGTCCGGGTCGGTGCGGTTGATGTCGGCGATGACCCGCTCCCAGAACATCACCGGCTTGGTGTGCGGGTTGTCCACGCGGAAGATGCGCACGCCGTGGGCCATCCAGTGCCGCAGCACCCGCAGGGTCTCGGCGACCAGGCCGTCCATGTCCCGGTCGAAGGCGATGGGGTAGATGTCCTGGTACTTCTTCGGCGGGTTCTCGGCGTGGGCGATCGTGCCGTCGGGGCGGTGGTGGAACCACTGGGGATGCTTGTCCACCCAGGGGTGGTCCGGGGAGCACTGCAGGGCGAAGTCGAGGGCGACCTCCAGGCCGTGAGCTGCGGCCTGGGTAACGAACCAGTCGAAGTCCTCCAGGGTGCCCAGGCCGGGGTGGACGGCGTCGTGGCCGCCCTCGGGGGAGCCGATGGCCCAGGGCACGCCGACGTCGTCGGAGCCGGCGGACAGGGTGTTGTTGCGGCCCTTGCGGAAGGTGGTGCCGATCGGGTGAATCGGCGGCAGGTAGACCACGTCGAAGCCCATCGCGGCGATGTCCGCAAGCCGGCGGGCGGCCGTGCGGAACGTGCCGTGGGGGCGCTCGGCCGTGCCCTCGGAACGCGGGAAGAACTCGTACCAGGATCCGAACAGTGCCCGCTCCCGCTCCACCAGCAGCGGCAACGGCTCGGACGCGGTCACCAACTCCCGCAGCGGATACCGGGCGAGAACCGCGTCCACCTCCGGCGTCAACGCCGCCGCGAGGCGGGTGGCGACCGGCAGTGAGTCGTCCCGGAGGCTCCGCGCTGCCGCCAACACGACCTCGCGGGCGGCCCGTTCGGGTACGTCGTCGGCGGCCCGCTCGTACAGCCCTCCGCCCTCTTCGAGGACCAGGCCGGTGTCGATGCCCGCCGGCACCTTGATCCCGGCGATGTGCCGCCAGGTCGTGATCGGGTCGCTCCACGCCTCGACGGAGTACGTCCACAGGCCTTCGGCGTCCGGTGTGACCTCGGCGCCCCATCGGTCGGTGCCGGAGGCGAGTTCGCGCATCGGTGTCCAGGGGCCGGGACGGCCCTGGGGATCCCTGAGTACGACATTGGCGGCGACCGCGTCGTGGCCCTCGCGGAACACAGTGGCCGTGACCTGGAACGTCTCTCCAGGGACGGCCTTCGCCGGGCGCCTGCCGCACTCCACCGCCGGACGGACGTCCCGGACCGGGATGCGGCCGATGGCCTCAGTCGTACTCATGGGTCTCACCTCCGTCGTACTCAAAGCCGGGCCCCTCGGCCCGGCTCGGGATCCTGCACCTGAAGGGGGCTGGCGCACCTGAAGGGGGCTAGCGCCGCCTGAAGGGTGCTAGCGCCCCGCCCGGGAGCGCCGGCTCTTCGGCGGTCCGCGCCGGGGGACGCGGCCCGGACGCGGACGGCAGGTCTCGTCCCGCAGGTAGGTGGCCAGCGTGGTGCGCAGATAGCGCTCGGCCGCCTCGGCGGCCTCGCGCGCGCAACGCTTCCCCATCAGCACGCAGAGGGTGTAGCCCGAGTCCTCGAAGCCGGTCCGCACCGCGCTGTCGGCGGGGGCCGCGAGCATCGCGCGCTCCCAGGCCCGGTACCGCCGCAGCTGCCGGGTGACTTCGGCTCTGGCGGGTAGCAGCATGGCGCCGTTCACCTTCCGGGCGCTCGATGGGCACGTTCCCGACGGTCGGGCCGGCGGCCGTGCCCGCGAGGGGGCGCGGATCCGTTACGGCGATCGAGGCCTTCACTCATGGTGCACGCACTGCGACTCAGCGTCTTGTTAGAGCTTCAACCACCTCGGTGGTTCGCTCGTGTTGCACGAATGGGCTAGCACCCGCACTGTTGATGTGACTCAGAAGCGATTGTCACTCACGCTTCGTGTTCGGGGGTCGGCCCACTAGGGCGAGGGAGCGAGAGCCTCGCCGGTGAGGAGCCACGACGATGAAGACCGCAGTGCCCTGCTACTACCACCTCGATGTGGAAGTGAGCCCGGAACGCGTCGGACAGGTCAGCCGTATCCTCGCGGCCCACCTGAAGTACTGGGACCTCGAACCGCTCGTCAAGCCGGTCTGCCGCAGCGCCGAGCTGCTGCTGAAGGCCATCGACGAGCACGCGACGGACAAGAACACGTCGATCGAGATGTGGTGGAACGGCCAGCACCTGATCACCGCCGTCGGTGACAACGACCAGGACCTCCGCCCCGACCAGGACCTGCGAGCGTGCCTGGAGCACATCGCCGCGGTGAGCGACGGCTGGGGCTGCTGCGCCACCGACACCGGCAGCAAGGTCATCTGGTTCTCGCAGCGGGCCCGCGCCGGCCAGCGCGTCCCGCTGGTGCCGAAGGCCCCCGCGCCCAGCCTGCGCGAGGGACTGCAGGTACCCCGCGAGCTCCCGGTCGCAGCCCTGGCCGCCCCCGCGAAGCCGACCGACGGCGCCCTGGAGGACGCGCGGTGACGAAGCAGCCGAACCGGAAGGACGGGGTGCCCGCGTGGAGCGGGCACCCCTACCCCTTGGGCGCCGCCTACGACGGCAAGGGCACGAACTTCGCGCTGTTCAGCGAGGTCGCCGACCGCGTCGAACTCGTCCTGGTCGACGACCGGGGCCGCCACCGCGACGTCCCCTGACCGAGGTCGACGGCTTCGTCTGGCACGGCTACCTGCCCGACGTCGGGCCCGGCCAGCGCTACGGCTACCGGGTGCACGGCCCCTGGCACCCGGCCGCCGGCCAGCGCTGCAACCCCGCCAAGCTGCTGCTCGACCCGTACGCCACCGCCGTGGACGGGCAGATCGACAACCACCCCTCGCTGTACGAGCGCTCGGCGTCCGGCCCCGACCCGGCCGACAGCGCCGGGCACACCATGCTGGGCGTGGTGACCGACCCGGCGTTCGACTGGGGCGACGACCGCCCGATCGGACGGCCGTACGCCGACACCGTGATCTACGAGGCGCATGTCCGCGGACTGAGCCGTACGCACCCGGACGTGCCACCCGAACTGCGCGGCACCTACGCCGGACTCGCCCACCCCGCGGTCGTCGACCACCTCGCGTCGCTGGGCGTGACCGCCGTCGAGCTGATGCCGGTGCACCAGTTCGTGCAGGACGGCGTGCTCCAGGACCGCGGCCTGTCCAACTACTGGGGCTACAACACGATCGGCTTCTTCGCGCCGCACAACGCCTACGCCGCGCACGGCACCCGCGGCGAGCAGGTCGCCGAGTTCAAGTCGATGGTCAGGGCGCTGCACGCGGCCGGGCTCGAAGTGATCCTCGACGTGGTCTACAACCACACCGCCGAGGGCAACGAGAAGGGCCCCACGCTCTCCTTCCGCGGCATCGACAACTCCTCGTACTACCGCCTGGTCGACGGCGACTTCAGGCACTACTACGACACCACCGGCACCGGCAACAGCCTGCTCATGCGGCATCCCTACGTCCTTCAGCTGATCATGGACTCGCTGCGGTACTGGGTCACCGAGATGCACGTCGACGGCTTCCGCTTCGACCTCGCGGCCACGCTGGCCCGGCAGTTCCACGAGGTGGACCGGCTGTCGGCGTTCTTCGACCTGATCCAGCAGGACCCCGTGATCAGCAGGGTCAAACTCATCGCCGAGCCGTGGGACGTCGGGGAGGGCGGCTACCAGGTGGGCAACTTCCCGCCGCTGTGGTCGGAGTGGAACGGCAAGTACCGGGACGCCGTACGGGACTTCTGGCGCGGCGAGGAACACACGCTGGGCGAGTTCGCGTCCCGGCTGACCGGCTCCTCCGACCTGTACCAGCACAGTCGGCGCCGGCCGCGCGCCAGCGTCAACTTCGTCACCGCGCACGACGGATTCACCCTGCGCGACCTGGTGTCGTACAACGACAAGCACAACGAGGCCAACGGCGAGGGCAACCGGGACGGCGAGAGCGACAACCGGTCCTGGAACTGCGGCGCCGAGGGCGACACCGACGACCCGGCCGTGCTTCAGCTGCGCGCCCGCCAGCAGCGCAACTTCCTCGCCACCCTGCTGCTGTCCCAGGGCATCCCGATGCTCTGCCACGGCGACGAACTCGGCCGCACCCAGGGCGGCAACAACAACGCCTACTGCCAGGACAACGCGATCTCCTGGGTCGACTGGCGGCTGACCGAGGCGCAGCGGGACCTGAGGGACTTCACGCGGTACGTCATCGCGCTGCGCTCCGCCCACCCGGTGCTGCGCCGCCGGCGCTTCTTCCGGGGCGAGACCGTGACGCACGCCGGGCAGCCGCTGCCCGACCTGGTGTGGCTGCAGCCGGACGCGACCGAGATGTCGGACGAGGACTGGGAACGCTCCGACGCGCACTCCGTGGGCGTCTTCCTCAACGGCGACGCCATCGCCGAACCCGACGCCCACGGGCGCCGCGTCATCGACGACTCCTTCCTGCTGCTGCTCAACAGCTACTGGGAACCGGTGGACTTCCGGTTGCCGGACAGCACGTACGGCGAACGCTGGACCACCCTCATCGACACCGCCGACCCGCAGGGCCCACCGGACGAGACCGAGCACAAGGCGGGGACCGGCCTCACGGTGGAGGCACGCAGCCTCGTCCTGCTGTCCCGGCCGTCACGGAACCAGCCGTCGGGCAAGGGGAGATGAGAACGGAACGCGAGTGGCGGCTCCGACGCGGGACGCCCTCACCGCTCCCGGCGCGCCGTCACCGTGAACTGCGCGCCGTCGGGATCCCGCAGGATCGCCTCGTCCGCGTCCAGGCGCAGCACGCTGCCTCCGTGGTGTTCCGCCGCCCGGGCGCAGGCCTCCACGTCGCGGACCGAGAAGTGGATCTGCCAGTGCGGCCGGATGGTGGGATCGGGTGCCGCCTCCAGGGCGCCGGACTCGATGCGGGCCACCACCTCGCCGCCGCTGCGCAGCACGACCTCCTCGCCCTCGTAATTGACCTCGCAGCAACCGGGGCTCGCCGAGGCCCACTCCAGGACCTCGCCGTAGAAGATCGCGGCGTCGAAGGCGTCCCGGGTGTGCAGCCGGATGAAGGCCGGCGCGGCACGGCGCCAGGCCTCCCAGTCGGTGACCAGTTCCCCCTCCCAGATGCCGAAGGTCGCTCCGTCCCGGTCGGCGAGCAGCGCCGCCCGGCCGGGCGGCAGGGAGATCGGCCCGACCGCCGCCGTACCGCCGCGCTCCTGCACCCGGCTCGCCGCCTCGTCCGCGCTGCGCACGGCGAAGTACGGCGTCCAGGCGACCGCCACCTGCCACATGGCGGTGACCGCGGCGATCCCGGCGACCGGCGTGCCGTCCACCACCGCGACCCGAAAGTGGTCGCCGAGCTTGCCCGTGCGCCACTCCCAGCCCAGTACGGCGGTGTAGAACTCCTCGGTGGCCCGCATGTCGCGACTGGTGAGGCTCACCCAGCAGGGCGCACCGAAGGCGGTGTGCGCGGAGACGACGTCCGTCGTACGGGTCGTGGGTGTCGAGTCATGTTGCATGGCAGTCGTCCTGGTCTCGTCGACCGGCAGCCACCGGTTCGACACCAGTGTCCAACCGGAACCGGTCATGGCGCCTGCCGAGTACCCCGGTGGCACGCGTCAGTCGCGGTGGGAGGATGTAAGCGTGGCACGAGTTCCGCACGAGTCCGCGGGCGACACGGACCGGCTCCGGGCGCTGGAGGACGAGGTCGCCCAGCTCAAGGAGGCCGTCAGTTCGCACGCCGTGGTCGACCAGGCCATCGGCATGATGGTGGCGCTCGGCAGGGTGACCCCGGACGAGGGGTGGGCGGTGCTGAAGGAGGTCTCCCAGCACACGAACATCAAGCTGCGCACGATCGCGGAGCTGGTTCTCATCTGGGGCCGCGACGGGAGGATGCCCCCGGAGATCCGCGCCGAACTGGAGGACGCCCTCGACCGTTACGGTCCGACGCAGATCCCCGGTGCACCTCCCGAGTGACCGTCAGCGTGGGGTGCCCGAGAGCAGTTCCTCGCGCAGCCGGGCGAAGCAGGCGCTGAGGAGCCGGGAGACGTGCATCTGCGAGATGCCGAGCTGCTGCGCGATGCAGCTCTGCGTCATGCCCCGGAAGAAGCGCAGGTAGAGGATGGTCCGCTCGCGCTCCGGCAGGGCCTGGAGACAGGGGGCAACGGCCACCCGGTCGACGACCACGTCGTAGCGCGGGTCGAGGCCGCCGATCGCGTCCGCGAGGGCGTAGCCGTCGGTCCCCGGCATCTCCGCCTCCAACGACAGCGCGGTGAAGCACTCCAGGGCCTCCATCCCGGTGCGCACCTCGCTCTCGCTCAGCTCCGCGTACGCGGCGATCTCGGCGATGGTGGGGGGTCGTCCGGGCGTCGTCTGCGCGAGCTCCTTCGCGGCGCGCCGCACCCGGTTGCGCAGGTCCTGGACGCGGCGCGGGACGTGCAGCGTCCACATGTGGTCACGGAAGTGGCGCTTGATCTCGCCCGTGACGGTCGGCACGGCGTACGCCTCGAAGGCGCGGCCGCGTGCGGGGTCGTAGTGGTCGACGGCCTTGACCAGGCCGAGGGCGGCCACCTGGTAGAGATCCTCCAGAGCCTCTCCGCGGCCCCGGAACCGCACCGCGATCCGCTCCGCCATGGGCAACCAGACCCGCACCAGCTCATCGCGCAGAGCCTTGCGTTCCGGGCCGTCGGGGAGCTGCCGCAGGCGTTCGAAGTCCGCGGCCGTGTCGGGGGCGTCGTCGTGGGGGTGTTGCTTCGTTCTGCTGGCGGTACGCATGATGCGCGCCTCCCTCAGCAGGTGCCGGGTGGACAGACACCGTGGGTGGCACGCCCGGACCGCTCGGAGGAGTCGTGCGGGGTCGGCGTACCTGGTCCCACGGACGTGCCTCCTGTCCGAAGCACTCACATAGGGATTCCCCAGACAAAATAGTACGAAACGCACTTCAGGTCAGCGAACCAGCGCACCTTTGGTGCGCGCCGGGGGCGTGGTAAATCCCGTGGCGTGCGCCGAAGGTGCTTCCGTCTGCCCTGACGTGGGGTGATGCCGGTCCGGGACGCTGGAGGGGTTCGTTCCGGCCGAAGCCGATGTCTCTGTGATGCCGGTGAGCTCGCAGGTCAGCGTGGCACTGAGGGCCGTCCACGGGAACCGTGGAGTGTTGCTGTGAGCACGTGCGTCAGAATTCCTGTTTCGCCCTGGCCCTCCCGGAACGGTGTACCGGTTGCCGGCTGGGAGGGAGCAGAGCTGTGGACGTGCTGCACGAACGCTGCGCTGGTGTGGACATCAGCAAGAAGGACGCCAAGGTGTGCGTTCGGACGCCGACTGCGAAACGGCGGGGGTCGTTCACCACCGAGACCACGACGTGGGGTTCGACGACGAACGCGGTCCTTGCGCTGCGGGATCACCTGCTCGCCGCCGAGGTCACCCTGGTGGTGATCGAGGCAACCAGCGACTACTGGAAGCCGTTCTACTACCTGCTGTCCGAGGACTTGGCCGTGATCCTGGTCAACGCCCGGCAGGTCAAGAACCTGCCCGGCCGCAAGACCGACGTCTCCGATGCGGCCTGGCTGGCCCAGCTCGGCGCCCACGGCCTGGTCAGGCCGTCGTTCGTGCCCGACCAGCCCGTGCGTGAACTGCGGGACCTGACCCGCGCCCGCACCCAGCTCACCCGCGAGCGCGGCCAGATCGTCCAGCGCCTGGAGAAGCTGCTGGAGGACACCGGGATCAAACTTGCCGCGGTTGCCTCCGACATCATGGGCGTCTCCGGCCGGGCCATGCTGGAGGCTCTCGTCTCGGGCGAACGCGAACCACAGACCCTCGCGGAGCTGGCCAAACGCAAGCTCCGCAACAAGATTCCCGAACTCACCGAGGCCCTGACCGGCCGCTTCCGCGACCATCATGCCTTCCTGGTCCGGCTGCACCTGGACCACTACGACCAGCTCACGGATGCGGTCGGGCAGCTGGATGCGCGGATCGAGGAGGCGATGGCCCCCTTTCGAGGCGCCCTCGACCTGCTCGACACCATCCCCGGGATCAACCGCGCGGTCGCCGAGGTGATCGTCGCGGAGACCGGCGGCGACATGGCCCGCTTCGCCTCCGCCCGGCACCTCGCCTCCTGGGCCGGGGTCTGCCCCGGCCACCACGAGTCCGCCGGCCGCACCAAGAACACCAAGGTCCGCCCCGGCAATCCCTACCTGAAGGGAGCACTCGGGCTCGCGGCGTTCGGCGCGGTGAGAACCAAAGACACCTACCTGCAAGCCCGTTACAAGCGGCTCACCGCCCGCCGCGGCCCGCTCAGGGCCCTGGTCGCCGTCGAGCACTCGATCATCACCGCGATCTGGCACATGCTCACCGACCACGTCACCTACCGCGAGCTCGGCGGCGCCTACTTCACCCAGCGCGACCCCGAACGCGCCACCCGCCGCGCGATCAACGCCCTCAACCAGCTCGGCTACACCGTCACCCTCAACCCGCTGGGAACCACAGCCTGACCACCCCACGACCGCCCGGCAGCCCCGGCAGCCCCTGCGGCCACCGGACGCTCAGCCCTGCCCAAACAACCCCTGACCTGGACCTATTTACGCGTCAGAGCTTGACGATCCCTTGGAGCATTTAGCTCTGACACAGAGGTAATGTCGGTCGCGTGGAGCAGGAGACCTTCCCGGAAGAACTGGCCGACGCGCTCGTCGGAGTGCAGCGGTTGATCCGGCGCGGGGTGCGCGCCGAGATGCCGGTGCCGCCCCTGCGCGGCGCGGAGGTGGAACTGCTGCGCCTGGTCGCGGCCCGCCCCGGCATCGGCATCTCGGACGCGGCCAGGGAGCTGTGTCTGGCGAGCAACTCGGTGTCGACGCTCGTCAACCAGCTGGTCCGGCAGGGATATCTGCTCCGCGAGACCGACCCCGCCGACCGCCGGGCCGCCCGCCTGCTGCCCACCCCCGCGGCCGAGGACCGGCTCGGCGAGTGGCGACGGCGGCGCGCCGCCCTCGTACGCAGGCAGCTCGCCCTGCTCGACGAGGCGGACCGCGCCGCGCTGCACGCCGCCGTCCCGGCCCTGCGGAAGCTGGCCGTCACCCTGCGAGAGGAGGCCGATCAGCCATGACCGGCGAAGCCGCCGAGGCCCTCACCTGCACCGGGCTCACCTACGCGTTCGGGGACACGAACGCCGTCGACGGACTCGACCTCACGGTCCGGGAAGGAGAGGTCTTCGGGCTGCTCGGCCCCAACGGCGCCGGCAAGACCACCGCGATCCGCTGCATCACCACACTGCTGCCGGTACCCGCCGGGATGGTCCGGGTCTTCGGCCGTGACACGGCCAGGGAACAGATGGCGGTACGGCGGCTGCTCGGCTACGTCCCGCAGCAGCTGTCCGCCGACGCCGCCCTCACCGGACGGCAGAACGTCGCCCTGTTCGCCCGCGTCTTCGACGTGCCCCGCCGCGAACGCGCCGAACGCGTCCGGCAGGCACTGATCGCCGTCGGTCTCGCCGACGCCGCCGACCGACTGGCCGGCATCTACTCCGGTGGCATGGTGCGCCGGCTCGAACTCGCCCAGGCCCTCGTCAGCGCCCCACGGCTGCTGATACTCGACGAGCCGACGATCGGCCTCGACCCGATCGCCCGTACGGGTGTCTGGGAGCACATCAACGCCGTCCGCGCGGCCACCGGCATGACCGTGCTGGTCACCACCCACTACATGGACGAGGCCGACCAGTACTGCGACCGGGTCGGCCTGATGCACCGGGGGCGGGTCAGGGCCCTCGGCACGCCGGCCGGGCTGCGCGAAGGCCTCCGGGAGCGGCTGCGGGCCGACGCGCTGCCCACGCTGGAGGACGTCTTCCGTGCCGTGGCCGGCAGCGGCCTCGACGAGAAGTCAGGAGGGTTCCGCGATGTCCGAAGCACCCGCCGCACCGCCCGCCGCGTCGGCTGACAGCGACCACGACCTCGGGCTGCTGCTGCGCCCGCCCGGGGCGAGGCCCGGCTGGCGGGTGCTGCCTGCCCGGGTCGCGGCGATGTGCGCGGTCGAACTGCAAAAGCTCAGCCACGACCGCACCGAGCTGTACACCCGCGCGGTCCAGCCCGCGCTCTGGCTGCTGATCTTCGGCCAGACCTTCACCCGCATCAAGGCGATCCCGACCGGTGGCATCCCCTACGTGGACTATCTGGCGCCCGGCATCATCGCCCAGTCGGCGATGTTCATCGCGATCTTCTACGGCATCCAGATCATCTGGGAGCGCGACGCCGGCGTCCTCAACAAGCTGCTCGTCACCCCCACGCCACGCTCGGCCCTGATCACCGGCAAGGCGTTCGCGTCCGGTGTGAAGGCGCTGATCCAGGCCGTCGTCGTGATCGTCATCGCGGCCGCGCTGGGCGTGGCACTGACGTGGAACCCGCTGCGGCTGCTCGGCGTCGCGGCCGCCGTCGTCCTCGGCTCGGCCTTCTTCTCCTGCCTGTCGATGACCATCGCGGGCATCGTGCTCAGCCGGGACCGGCTGATGGGCTTCGGCCAGGCGATCACCATGCCGCTGTTCTTCGGCTCCAACGCCCTGTACCCGCTGTCCGTCATGCCGGGCTGGCTGCAGGCGGTCAGCAAGGTGAACCCGCTCAGCTATCAGGTCGACGCGCTGCGTGGGCTGCTGCTCGGCACGCCCGCCCGTCTCGGGACGGACTTCGCGGTGCTGGCCGTGGCCGCCGTGCTCGGTGTCGCCGCCGCCTCCTCACTGCTGGGCCGGCTCGCGCGTTGATCGCGGCCCGGACGTGATGTGCGGCACGCCCGCGAAGGGGTCGGCGCGGATTCTCCCTGCGCACGGCTTGATCAGCGATCAAGTCCGGGAAATCCCTGGCCACAGCCCATTCCGCTCATTTGACACTGCGCTGACCCCACGGATAGGAAGCACCTTCGAGAGGTCGAGAGGTGGAGCGTGTACGAGCCGAACGTGGTCGGGGACTGGCAGGAGTACGACGAGCATGCCGGTCTGCGCGTTCGCGTCCACGGTCTGGAGCGGGCGGAGCCGCCGCGCGGACGTGACGACGCCGCCGAGGGCCTCGCGTACTTCCGGCTGCGGATGACCGTCGAGAACCGCGGCGACCGGCGCTTCGGCATCCACCTGGAGGACGGCCAGATCGACGTGCGGATCGGCCCCGACGGGGAGAGCGCGTTCCTGGACTGGCGCAACTCGCAGTTCATCGAGGGCTACGACGTCTACCCGCTGCGCCGGGCCACCGCCGTGGTGTACGCGGCGGGACCGGAGGACGCCCTGGGACAGGTGGACGTCCAGATCCAGCTGCGGGTGGACGACGACTGGGCCGACCGCCGGCTGTGGGCGGGCGGCATCGGGCTGCACGAGGGCACCGCCTGCGCCCCCGCCGGAGCCGGCCGGGAGAGCCTGGCCCACCAGGTGAGCAACTTCCTGCGCGACCAGGCCGAGGAGGGCACCGCCTGACGCCGGTCAGTGCGGGATGCCGTCGATGATCTCGCGGGCGCCCTGCCGCAGCAACGCCACGGCGACCGACGTGCCCAGGGTGGCCGGGTCGAGGCGGCCCGCCCACTCGTGGGCATTGAGGCGCGTCTTGCCGTCCGGGGTGAACACGCATGCGCGCAGCGACAGTTCGCCGTGGTCGACGCGCGCGAACCCGGCGATCGGGCTGTTGCAGTGCCCCTGCAGCACATGCAGGAACATCCGCTCCGCGGTCGCCTCCCGGTGCGTGTCCGGGTCGCCGAGCGCGCTGACGGCGTCGATGAGGTCGGTGTCGCCCTCGCGGCACTGCAGGGCGAGGATGCCCGCGCCGATGGGCGGCATCATCGCCTCGGTGGAGAGGACCTCGCTGATCACGTCCCGGCGGCCGATGCGCTCCAGACCGGAGGCGGCCAGCAGCAGCGCGTCCGCGTCACCCGCGGCGAGCTTGGCCAGCCGCCGGTTGGCATTGCCACGGAACGGCACACACTCCAGGTGGGGGTGAGTGGCGGCCAGCTGGGCGACCCGGCGCACCGAGGAGGTGCCGATCCTGGTGCCGGCCGGGAGTTCGTCGAGGGTGAGCCCGCCGGGATGCACCAGGGCGTCACGGATGTCGTCCCGCTTCAGGAACGCCGCGAACACCGTGCCCGCCGGGAGTGGCCGGTCGGCGGGCACGTCCTTGACGCAGTGCACCGCGAGATCGGCCGCACCGGCCAGCAGCGCCGCGTCGACCTCCTTGGTGAACGCGCCCTTGCCCTCGACCTTGGCGAGATCGCCGAGCCACTTGTCGCCGGTGGTCTTCACCGGCACGACCTCGGTTCTCACCCCGGGATACCGGGCCGCCAACTCGGCCTGTACCCGGGCGACTTGGGCGAGCGCCATGGGGGAGTCGCGGGAGACGACGCGGATCAGTTCGGGGACCGGCATGCGGACACGATAGACCGCCGCCGGCCCCCGCCGCTCACGCGCCGGTCAGGCGTTCGGGTCGAACGCGATGCCCGACGGCTTCGCCGAGGCCAGGTGGGAGTTGAAGCTGCCGTCCTTCAGACCGAAGTTGGCACTGCCGAAGTTGTACGACGTCAGCTTGTCCCGCACGCCCGCCGGGTAGCCGTTCCAGCCGACCAGCGGAGGGTACTGCCAGGTCCCCTTGTGGTTCTCCGGCGGCTCGTCGTTCGCGTTCGCCGCACGGAAGCAGTGGGTGCTGATGCCGTCCTTGTGGTACACGATCTTCGCGTGCGTGCCGTCGAAGCGGATCGCCGAGGCGTTGTGCACCGTGAACGAGCCGTGGTTCGACGTCGAGACGTACTTGACCTGGTTGTCCTGAACCCAC
Source organism: Streptomyces spinoverrucosus (assembly GCF_015712165.1). NCBI lineage: Bacteria > Bacillati > Actinomycetota > Actinomycetes > Kitasatosporales > Streptomycetaceae > Streptomyces > Streptomyces spinoverrucosus. Next base: position 207,834 of record NZ_JADPZX010000003.1, read on the forward strand.
ACCACGACGTGCTCCCAGTCGTGGCGGTGCCCGCCGATGCTGCTGCCCGGCACGGCCTGGTCCTTCTCGAAGTACAGGCCGTACAGGAAGCCGCACCAGCCGTTGTTGCACTTGTAGCGCGAGTAGCTGTTGGTGTTGTCCAGGTCCGAGGCGTCCCGGCAGTTGCCGTTGAGCGCCCCGGTCGGGTTGAGGCCGCCGTTGACGGTGCCGTCGGCGCTGATGGCGGGCGTCGAGTAGCAGCCGTCCGTGTCGTAGTCGAAGGCCGGCTGGTACGTGCGCTCCAGGCTGTCGGCGTTGGCCGGCAGCGCGGGCGGCGGGGCGGCGAAGGCGGTGGCGGGGAAGGCCACGACGAGCGCGACGGCGCCACCGAGGCCGGTGAGCCATCTCCTGCGGTGTAGGGCGGACTTCTGCGACGACACTGCGTCCTCCTCCTGGTTCGGGCGCAGCCCAACGGCTGTGGGGGGAAAGGGCAGTTCAGCTTGCCGGGGATCCCCGTCCGGGCCAAGAGGTCACAGGCGTCCCGTTGGTGAAGGACAGCCCAATACTTGTCTGCCGACCCGCCTGATATGCCGTCAGGCGAGATGGTCCGGCAGGTGGGCCGTGGACTCCTCGGGCGTGAGGTCGGGCCGCAGCCGCAGCCAGGACGGCTGGCGCAGCAGCCCGGCCCGGGTCCGGGTGCTGTAGCGGACCTCGCCGACCAGCCGGGGCAGCACCCAGTGCGCCCCCGGCGCCGGCGGCGCCGGATCGAAGGGGCACACGTCACTCGCGTGCTCCCGCAGCAGCGCCGCGAGTTGCGTGCGTTCGGCCTCGCTCCAGCCGGTGCCCACGCTGCCGACGTACCGCAGCCGCCCTGCGGCGTCGTGCTGGCCGACCAGCACCGCGCCGGGCAGGCCGGTCAGCCGGCCCTTGCCGGGCTGCCAGCCGCCCACGACGACGTCCTCGCCGCGCATGTTGCGGATCTTGATCCAGGCGCGGGAACGCACACCCGGCTCGTAGACCGAGTCCAGCCGTTTGCAGATCAGGCCCTCCAGACCGTGGTCGAGGGTGGCCTGCAGGGCCTGGGCGCCATGGCCCACCAGCGCACCCGGCGTGGACCAGAACGGTCCGGCGAGGCCCAGTCGCTCCAGCTGGGCACGCCGGCGGGCGTAGGACTGCCCGATCAGGGAGCGCCCGGCCAGGTGCATCACGTCGAACACCACCAGGTGGACCGGCACCTGGGCCGCCCGGCGCGCCGCCCGCGCCGGCGCGTGCGCCAGACCCATCCGGGACTGGAGCAACTGGAAGTCGGCACGCCCCTGTTCGTCCAGGGCCAGCACCTCCCCGTCCAGCACCGCGGCCGTGCTGCCGAGGGCGTCGCCTAGAGGCAGCAGTTCCGGGTAGGCGGCGGTGATCTCGTCACCGGACCTGGCGCGCAGCACCACGCTTCCGTCGCCGGGGAGATACACCACCGCGCGCTGGCCGTCCTGCTTGGTCTCGTACGCCCACCGCGGGTCCTGGGCGGCGGGCGGCAGCGTGCCGGGCGTGGCGAGCATGGGGGCGATCAGCGGCAGGGTCACGGCTTGAGATGTCGACGGGGCAGGGCGGCGCCACGCGCCCCGCCCGCAGGTTTCCCCTGAACGGAGGGCGGGATCAGAGGGCCCCGGACGGCGGCGGCACGGCCCGTACCAGCCCCGACTGGTAGGCGACGACGACCAGTTGGGCCCGCTCCCGGGCCCCCAGCTTCGTCATCGCCTCGTGGACGTGGGAGCGGACGGCCGACGGGCTGACGGAGAGCTTCTGCGCGATCTCTTCGTCGGAGTGACCCTCGGCCACCCGGCCCATCACCTCGCGCTCCTGGGCGGTCAGCGCGGCGAGGTCCTCGGGAGCCGCGAGCCGGGAGCCCTCGGCGGGGGTGACCAGGAAGCGCGTGATCAGGGCGCGGGTGGCCAGCGGGGAGAGCAGGGACTCGCCGGCCGCCACGGTCCGGATGCCGTCGAGCAGCACATCGGCGGTGACGTCCTTGCCGAGGAACCCGCTCGCCCCGGCCCGCAGCGCCTCGGCGACGTCCTCGTCGAGCTCGGAGGAGGCGAGGACCAGCACGCGGGTCGCCGAGAGTTCCGGATCCGCGCAGATGGCGGACGTGGCGGCCAGGCCGTCGCTGCCGGGCAGGCGGATGTCCATCAGGACGAGGTCGGGCCGGTGGGCCCGGGCGAGCTCGATCGCGCAGGCACCGTCGATGGCCTCGCCCACCACCTCCATGTCGTCGCAGGAGTCGATCAGGATCCGGCAGGCGGCCCGCAGCAGGGCCTGGTCGTCGGCGAGCAGCACACGGATGGTCATGGGCGCGTTCTTCCCTTGCCTGGGGGTCTGGTCCCATGGTGGGCGATCTCCCCGGGAAAGACGGGCGGCGGCCGCCCGTGTCACGGGACAACGCGGATCGAGCCGTGTAAATTACTTGAGTTAGGCAACAAGATGGTAAAGTGGGTCGCATGCCCACACCACCGCTCCCCACGGGCCCCGTGTCCCCCGAGATCGTCGAGATCGAGCGGGCCCTGACCCGAATCACCTACCTCAGCACCCGCGCCCGGCAGCACGACCGTCTGATGGCCCTGGCCGAGGTGCCGCTGGACCGCGCCGCCGTGGCGCTGCTGCGGCAGGTCGCGGACTCCGAGCCGCTGCGCCCCGGGGAGCTCGCGGGCCGCCTCGGCGTGGAGGCCTCGCACGTCACGCGGACCGTGCAGCAGTTGCAGCGCGCCGGGTACGTCAGCCGCGTCCCCGACCCCGACGACCGGCGCGCCCAGCGCATCGAACTCACCGAGGCCGGGCGCAGGGCCATCGAGCGGATCCGGGACGTCGGGGCGCGCGGCATGCAGCTGGCCCTGGCCGACTGGTCGCCCGAGGAGCTGGGTCAGCTCGCGACGCTGTTCCACCGTATGGTCGACGACTTCCTCGCGATGGCGATCGACGACGACTCCGAACAGCGGGCCACCGCCCAGGCAGGCACGTCCTGAAAGCCCACGCGGGCGCGTCCTGAAAGCCAGGGCACCCACTGGGTGCCGCCCCGCCGTACCGCCGAGTAGGATCGCGCGGCAGGCGACTTCGAGGAGGAACCGTGGCCCCGTCCCAGCCGCTCGTCGGCGACAAGATCGAGGACTTCGAGCTGCCGGACGAGACGGGCACATCCCGCCGGCTCTCCGAACTGCTCGCCGACGGACCGGTGGTGCTGTTCTTCTACCCCGCCGCCCTCACCGCCGGCTGCACCGCCGAGGCCTGCCACTTCCGTGACCTGGCCGCGGAGTTCGCCGCGGTCGGCGCACAGCCCGTCGGTATCAGCGGGGACCCGGTCGAGCGGCAGGCGGAGTTCGTCGGGCGGCACACGCTCGGCATGCCCCTGCTGTCCGACGTGGACGGCGCGATCCGTGAACGGTTCGGGGTGAAGCGGGGCTTCCAGCTGGCGCCCACCAAGCGGGTCACCTTCGTCATCGCCCAGGACCGCACCGTCCTGGAGGTCGTCCGCAGCGAACTGCGCATGAACACCCACGCCGACCGGGCCCTGGCCGCCCTGCGCGCCCAGGAACCCGGGAGCCACTGACCGACGCGGCCGCGTCCGCGATACTGACCCCATGCGGCTGCGAGGCAAGGCCTGCGTCACCGTCTGTCTGGTGCTGACGGCCGCGATCGGCTGCACGAACGGCGACGGCGACGCCACCCGCACCGACCCGCCCACCCCGGCCCCGACCCGCACCGAGCGCCCCAGCACCGCCGCCCCGACGCCGAAACCGCCCAACCCGTGTCCCTCCCGGGCCTCATCGCCCGCGAGCACAAAGGCTCCGACCTCCGCCTGGGCGCCGTACGCACCCGAACCGACGCCTACACCCAGTACGCCGTCACCTACGAGGCCAACGGCCTCACCATCTCCGGCATCATGAACGTGCCCGACGGCAAGGGCCCTTTCCCGGCGCTGGTGCTCGCGCACGGCTACATCGACCCCGCCGTCTACACCACCGGCCGGGGCCTGGCCCGCGAGCAGGACCTGCTCGCCCGTAACGGCTACGTCGTCCTGCACACCGACTACCGCAACCACGCCGGCTCCGACGACGACCCCGACAACGACGTCAACCTCCGCCTCGGCTACACCGAGGACGTCATCGCCGCCGTCAAGGCCCTGCGCGCCTTTGGCCGCCCGGAGATCGACGGCGACCGGATCGGCCTGCTGGGCCGCTCCATGGGCGGCGGCGTCGTGTACAACACGCTGGTGGTGGCGCCGGGCCTGGTGGACGCGGCCGTCGTCTACGCCCCGGTCAGCTCCCGTCCCGAGGAGAACATCGACCAGTTCCAGCGGCCCGACGGCGACCCGATCGTCGCCGAGATCGAGGCCGAGCACGGCACCCCGAGGAGAACCCGGCCTTCTGGCGTGAGGTCTCACCGATCACCTACGCCGACCGGGTGACCGAGCCGCTGCTCATCCAGCACGGCACCGCCGACGACACCTGCCCCTGACGTGGTCCGAGCGGACCACGGCCGCGTTCGAGGCGGCGGGCAAGGACGTCCGCCTGGTGAAGCAGCCGGGGGAGGGACACACGTTCTACGCCCGCTGGCGGGCCTCCATGGACACCACCATGGACTTCTTCGACCGCCATCTGCGCTGACGGCCCGCGGCGCCGGTCAGTCCGGGCCGTCAGCCGCGACCTGGGCGAGCGTACGGCCGCTGCGTACCGAGCGCGCCCGGCGCGGATCCGGCGTACTCCGGCCCGCACGCCTGTGCCCGCCCTTCACCAGCAGCCAGGCCTCAGCCTCGCCCGCACTGCCACGGAACCGGGTGAGCGCGTACTCGCCGTGCAGCTTCGACCCGTTGAGCCGGAACGTGGCGTGCCCGCGCTCCAGCGACTCCCCGAAGTCCACCGGCCGCCCCTTGCGGTCATGGCTCAGCGGCTCGTACGTACCGTGATCCCAGACGATCACCGTGCCGCCCCCGTACTCGCCCGCCGGGATCACGCCCTCGAACTCCTCGTACTCCAGCGGGTGGTCCTCCGTCGGCACGGCGAGCCGCTTGTCCTTCGGGTCGGCGGACGGGCCCTTCGGGACCGACCAGGACTTCAGTACGTCGTCGACCTGCAACCGGAAGTCGAAGTGCAGGGTGCTCGCGTCATGGATCTGCACCACGAACCGCGGTTCGTCGCCCGAGGTGCCCGCACGCCCCTCGGGCTCACCGGTCCGCCCGAAATCGCGTTTGCCGCGGTAGGTCCGCAGCCGGTCGTCGTCACCCACCCCGCGACTCCTTCCGTGCGCCCGGCACACCGGGTACCCCGGCCCGCCGGGATCAGAACTCCTCGTGCACCTCCGGGTCCCCGCCCGTGCGCTGCGGCACGCGGTCGGCGATGGCCTGCATCTGCGCGGGAGCCAGGGTGAAACCGAAGATGTCGAGGTTCTGCCGCTGCCGCTCGGCGTCCGCCGACTTGGGAATGGGCAGCGCGCCCAGCTGGGTGTGCCAGCGCAGCACGACCTGACCGGGCGTCACCCCGTGGGCCTCGGCGATCGTGACCACGACCGGGTCCTGGAGCAGCCCGGTGCCACGGCCGAGCGGTGTCCAGCTCTCCGTGACGATGCCCTTCTCGGCGTGGAAGGCCCGCAGCTCCTCCTGCGGGAGGTGCGGGTGCAGCTCGATCTGGTTCACGGCGGGCAGCACGCCCGTTTCCTTCCCCAGCCGCTCGATGTGCTCGATCGTGAAGTTGGAGACCCCGATCGACCCCACCAGGCCGTCCTCGCGGAGTTTGATCATGGCCCGCCAGGAGTCGACGTACCGGCCGACGCGGGGGAGCGGCCAGTGGATCAGATACAGGTCCACCCGCTCCAGCCCCAGCCGGCGCCGGGACTCCTCGAAGGAGGCGAGGGTCTCCGCGTAGCCGTGGTCCCGGCCCGGGAGCTTCGTCGTCACCACGATCTCCTCGCGCGGGACACCGCTGCGGGCGATCGCGCGGCCCACACCCGTCTCGTTGCGGTAGTTCGTCGCCGTGTCGATCAGGCGATAGCCCAGATCCAGGGCGGTGAGCACCGCCCGCTCCGCGTGCGCGTCGTCCAGCGGCCAGGTGCCCAGGCCGATGGCGGGGAGCGTCGTGCCGTCGTTGAGCGTGTGCGCGGGAATGCTGCCGCTCACGGTCCACCCTTCCGCTCGACTGTGCCGTACCGACAGTATGGGCGGGCCCGGCCACGCTCGCCGCCGCGGATAGGCTGAGGAGTGATCAACCGGACCGGCGGGGAAGAGGGCAGCGGACGCCATGGCCAGGGCCGAGGACCAGCACACGACGGGACGCGCCACGTCACGGGACGTCGCCCGGCTCGCCGGCGTGTCGCACACCGCCGTCTCCTTCGTCTTCAACGGGCGCGCCGAGGGCAACCTCTCGCCCGCCACCCAGGAACGCATCCGCCAGGCCGCTGCCCAGCTGGGCTACCGGCCCGACCCCGTCGCGCGCGGCCTGCGCCGCCGCCGTACGGCCGTCATCGGCCTGGTCACGGACGAGATCGCCTCCTCGCCGTTCGCCGGCCGGCTGCTGCGCGGCGCCATGGAGACCGCCTGGGACCACGAGCACCTCGTCCTCACCGTCGACTCCGGCGGTGACCCGGCCAAGGAGGACGCGGCCGTCGCCGAACTCCTCGACCGGCGCGTCGACGGCATCATCTACGCGGCCATGTCCCTGCGCCGCGTCCGCGTCCCCGAAGGCCTGCACCGCACCCACTCCGTGCTTGCCAACTGCCTGCCCGAGGACGACTCGCTGCCCGCCGTCATCCCCGCCGAGCGCGCGGGCGGCCGTACGGCGGCCCGGCTGCTCCTCGACCAGGGGCACCGCCGGGTCGCGCACATCGGCGGGCTGGACGACATCGCGTCGGTCGAACGGCTGCGCGGCTTCCGTGACGCGCTGCGCGCCGAGGGGATCACCGTGCCCAAGGAGTGGCTGGTACGCGCCGGGGGCGAGATCTCCGGCGGCTACGAGGGCGCGCTGCGGCTGCTGGACGGCGTCGCCCCGGACCGCCGCCCCACCGGGATCTTCTGCTACAACGACCGGGTCGCGGCGGGCGTCCTGCACGCCGCGGCCCGGCTCGGCGTCACCGTACCCGGCGACCTGTCGGTGGTCGGCTACGACGACCAGGAGCACATGGCGGCCTTCCTCGCCCCGCCGCTCACCTCGGTCGCCCTGCCGCACCGCGCGATGGGCGAGGCCGCCGCCCGGCTGCTCCTGGACGCCATCGACACCGGCCGCACCCCACCGGCGACCACCAGGCGCCTGGCCTGTCCGGTCGTCAGCCGTGCTTCGGTGGGGCCGGCTCCCACCCGGTGACGGCCGCCCCGGCGCCCGTCACGACCAGCTCCGGAACGTCCCCCGGACGCCGGTAGAGACGCTGGGTCATCGTGGCCCGGTCGCCGACGAACACCTCGTACAGCGAGCCGTCGACGAGGATCCGCACGGTCGGTTCCTCGCCGTGCGGCAGCGACACCGCGACCGGGGCGGAATCCTCGAAGCGCACGGTCACCTCGCGGCTCTCCGGGTCCAGACCGACCGTCAGCCGCTCGCCCGACACGCTCACGGTCGCCAGCCCTCGGGCCGCCGTGACCAGCAGGTCGTACGCCTGCGGCAGCCGCGCCCGGCCCGGTGCGGTGACGAACGGCTCGGCCGCGCGCAGCAGTTCGAGCTCCAGGGCGGGTACGACGCGCAGCGCGCCGTCGGGACGGACGTCGACGACCCTCGGCGCGGTGAGGACACCGGCCCAGCCGGCCGGACGCGGGTCACGCGCCTCCCAGGACCAGCCCCACATGAGAGTGCGGTCCGCCTCCTGGAGCAGGGCGGGAGCGTAGAAGTCGCGGCCGTGGTCGAGCCGGCCACCGGCGCGGGCCTCGAACGCCAGGCCGTCGTCGTCGACGGGAAGCAGACGTCCCGTCAGATATCCCGTGGAGCAGGGATCTCCGTCCCACAGCGACACCACCAGCAGCCACTCCCCGCCGGGCGTCACGCACAGCTGCGGGCACTCCCAGCCGACGGCCTTGTCGCCGAACGCGTCCACCGCCACCGGGTCGTTGCCGTCCACGAGGACCCCGGCGAACCGCCAGTCGGCCAGGTCCTGGCAGTCGTACAGCAGCACCGACGGCGTACCGTCGGCGTGCGCCGCCCCCACCAGCGCCCAGCGCCGGCCCGCGTGCCGGAAGACGAACGGGTCGCGGAACATCGTCACGTCCAGACCCGCGGGCGGACCGGACACCACGGGCGTGGGCAGCGGCTGCCACCCGGTCAGCAGCTCAGGGTCCGTGGCCCTGGCCAGGCAGATGCTGCCGAGGCCGGTGTGGTGGCGGTCGACGCCGGTGTACACGGCGGTCGGCACGCCGTCGTCGTCGACCACACAGCCCGACCAGCACCCCGCCTCGTCCGGACCGCCCGTCGTCGGCGTGAGCGCGATCGGATGGTGCTCCCAGTGGACGAGGTCCGGACTGGAGACATGGCCCCAGTGGATGTCGGCGTGCACGGGCGCGTCGGGGTTGTGCTGGTAGAAGAGGTGGTAGCGGCCCCGCCAACGGAACGGGCCGTTGGGGTCGTTGATCCAGTTGGCGGGCGGGCGGACCCGGAAGCGCGGCGCGTCGGGATCCTGGACGGGAGCGGCGAGGCTCAACGGTTGACTCCTGCGGAGGTGATGCCCTCGCGGAGAGGGCGCTGGCCGACGACGAACACGGCGACGGCGGGGATCATGGAGAGCACGACACCGGCGAGGACCACGGAGATGGAGCCGGTGCCGAGATTGCCCTGAAGTGAGACCAGGCCCAGCGGCAGCGTGTAGTTCTGGCTGGAGGTCTCCAGGATCAGCGGGCGGAAGAACTCGTTCCAGTGGTAGTTGAAGGCCAGTACGCCGACGATCGCGAGCCCGGGCGCGGCCAGCGGGGCGTACACGGACCGGAAGATCCGCCACGGCCCGGCCCCGTCCAGCATCGCCGCCTCGCCCAGGTCCTTGGGCATGCCCAGGAAGTACTGGCGCATCAGGAAGGTGCCGAACGCGGTCGGGAACGCCGGGACGATCAGCCCGAGCAGGGTGTCGGTGAGGCTCATCGACTTCAGCACCAGGAACACCGGCACGATGGTGACCTGCAACGGCACCATCATGGTCGCCAGGACCAGCGCGAACAGCGGCTTCTTGAACCGGAACTCCAGGCGCGCGAAGGCGTACCCGGCCAGGCCCGCGGTGATCATCTGGCCGACCGCGATCAGCGCTGTCACCAGCGTCGAGTTCAGCGCGAGCAGCCATACGTCGATCTGGTCGAAGACCCCGCGGTACGACTCGGCGGTCGGGTCCGTCGGGATGATCCTCGGCGGCAGCTCGAAGGACTCGGCGGGGGTGCGCAGCGAGGTGGAGACCGTCCAGATGACCGGGCCGAGGGTCAGCAGGGCGCAGACGGCAAGGGCGGTGATCCGCGCCCACGGTCCCAGGGAGTACCGCAGGCGGCTGGGGGTGAGGGTCGCTTGGCTCATGGGACTTCCCGGCTCACTGGTAGTGGACGAAACGCCGGCTGAGCCGGAACTGGAGGGCGGTGACCGCCATGATCAGCACGAACAGCAGCACGCCCACCGCGGAGGCGGTGCCGAAGCGGAGCTGCTCGAAGGCGGTCTCGTAGATGACCATCACGACCGTGCGGGTGGAGTCACCGGGCCCGCCGTCGGTGAGGACGTACGGCTGCTCGAAGACCTGGAGCGCGTTGATGATGCCGACCACCGACGCGACCAGCAGCGTGGGGGAGAGCAGCGGCAGTGTGATGTGGAGGTGCTTGCGCAGACCGGTCGCGCCGTCGAGGGCGGCGGCCTCGTGGACCTCCTTGGGGACGTTGTTCAGCCCGCCCACGAACAGCAGGAACGAGAAGCCGAACTGCTGCCAGACGTAGACCAGGATCACCGTGGCCATCGCCCCGTTCTCCGAGGTCAGCCATGGCACCGGGGCGACGCCGACCAGCCCGAGCAGCCAGTTCACGACCCCGAAGTCCTGGTTGAACAGGTACTTCATCACCACCGAGATGGACGCGGCGGACAGCACCAGCGGGAAGAAGAACGCCGAGCGGAACACCGACCGCAGCCACACCGGCATCCGCCCGTTCACCGCGAGCGCCAGCACCAGCGCCACGAGCAGTTGCAGCGCGACCGCGAGCACCATGAAGACCAGGGTGTTGCGGAAGGACACCAGGACGGTCGAATCGCCCGCCAGCTCACGGTAGTTGGCGGCCCCGGCGAAACGCGGGGAGTCGATCACGTTCCAGTGGAACAGGCTCAGCACCACCGACCCGACGATCGGGACGACCGTGAACACGACGATGCCGACGACGGTCGGGGCCAGGAACAGGGCGGCCAGCAGCCGGGTGCGGCGGTCGCGGGTGGCGGGCCGATCGGCGGGCGCGGACGGGGGTGCCGGGCGCGGTCGTACGGCCGGTATCCGGGTGTTCGTCATACGTCACGCTCCATGGCCTTCTCCAGGTCGCCCTGCATCCGGCGCAGCGCGGGGCGCACCGAGCGCGGCGAGGACAGCGCGGTGCCGGTGTGCTTGAGCAGCACCTGCTCGACCTCGGCGACCTGCGGCGGCGCCGGGATCGGCGCGGTGTCGGGGAACCGGTCGAGGGTGTCGTAGAAGACCCGCCAGTGCGCCGGACCGGACTCGGCGTAGCGGTCGGCCGTGAGCATCGAGCGGCGGGCCGGGGTCGTCTGGTTGGTCTCGAACAGCCGGGTCAGGGTGTCCCGGCGGGCGGCGTACTTGATGAACTCCCAGGCCTCGTCCTGTCTCCTGGACGTGCGCAGCAGCGCGTAGCCCGCCGCGCCGAACTGCATGCGCTGGGTGCGCCAACGCGGGAAGAACTGCACGTCGAACGTCCCGGGCCGCATGCCCGCCAGATGCAGGCCGCCCGCCCAGAAGCCGCCCGCCGGGGTGACACCGACGCGGCCGGTGGAGAACACGCCGATGAGGTTCTGCCCGTTGCCGCCCTCGGGCCGGGTGCACAGGCCCTCCTGGATGAGGGAGGCGAGATAGTCGTACGCCTCCTCCACACGGGGCTGGTCGGCCTGCGGAGTCGTCCACCGGAAGCCGCCCCCGCGTCCGGCCCGCCGGTCGGCCGGGTAGAAGGTGTCCCACAGCCAGGAGCCGCCGGGCGCCTTGGACTCGGCGAGCAGGTTGGTGTCGTTGGCGAACAGCCACGGCACCACACCGCCCCACAGCCGGTTGGTCCAGAAGTACGGCGTGAACCGGGAGCCGCTGGACTGCTTCATGTCCCGCAGCAGCGCGGTGAAGTCGTCGCGGGTCCAGTCGGCCGCCGGGAAGCCGGCGCCCGCCCGCCGCAGCACCTGGTTGTTGAGGTAGATGTCGGCGGCGTTGAACTCGACCGGCAGCTGGTACAGGCTGCCCTCGTACATCATCGACTCCACCAGCGCGGGATGGACGTCGGCGAAGTACTCGCGAAGCTCGGCCGCGTCCCGCTTCACCCACCGGTCCAGCGGCACGCCGAGCCGCCGCGCGAACAACTGCACGCCCTCGGTGGCCACATAGACGAGGTCGGGGGCGGTGCCCGCCGCGATCTGGGTGAGGATCTTCGCGAAGAAGTCCGACCAGTCGACGGCCTGCACCGCGTTGATCCGGACCTTGATGTCGGGGTGCACCCGCCGGAAGCCCTCGGTGAGGGTGCGGATCGCGGCCGGGCCGTAGGCGGGGCCGAGGGTGGCGACGACGAGGGAGCCGTCGTCGCGGCCGGGGATGTCGGCTCCGGTGAGCCGGTCCCAGCTCGCGGCGGTACCGGCCAGCGCGGCGGCTCCCGCGCCGTAGGCGCCGTACCGCAACAGCGCGCGGCGGTTGAGATGCGAGTCGGTCATCGATGGGCCTAACTCGTGTTAGATCAGGGTTGATGCCCCAGATGATGGGAACCGCCCCGCGCCGGTGTCAAGAGACGCGACGCCTTGACCTTTAACGAGTTAGGTCTACAGTCCTGGTCCACATGAGCCGCCCTTCGCACGAGAGGGAACGATGTGTGATGCGTGGAATGTCCAGGAGATCGCTGTTCGCCGGTACGGCCGTGGGGGCGACGGCCGCGCTGCTGCCCGCACCGCCCGCCGCCGCGCGGGCCGCGGCCTGCGCCCGGTACCGCGCGGCGTACCACTTCACGGTCCCCGACCAGTGGAAGAACGACCCGCAGCGCCCGGTCTGGATCGACGGCGAGTACCACTACTACTACCTGTACAACCCGGACTACTTCACCGGCGGCACCACCGCCGGCACCGCCTGGCGCCTGGCCACCAGCACCGACCTGGTGAGCTTCCGGGACCGGGGGATCGCCGTGCCGAAGGACACCACGCCCAACGGCGACGTCTGGTCGGGCTGTGCGGTGGTCGACACGGAGGGCACGGCCGGGTTCGGCAGGGGCGCGGTCGTCGTACTGGCCACCATGGAGCCGGTGGAGGGCGCCAACACCCAGGCCCAGTACCTGTACTACTCCACCGACGGGGGCCACACCTTCACCCACCACGGCACCGACCCGGTGCTGGCCAACCCCGGCGTGCGCGACTTCCGCGACCCCAAGGTGATCCGCGACGAGGAACGCGGCCGGTGGGTGATGGTGCTCGCCGAGCAGTACAAGGTCGGCTTCTACCACTCCACGAACCTCAGGTCCTGGACGTACGTGGGAGGTTTCGTCAAGGAGGGCATCGGGGTGCTGGAGTGCCCCGACCTGTTCCGCATCACGGCCGGCGACGGGACCGTGAGGTGGGTGCTCGGCGTCAGCGCCAACGGCAAGGGCTCCGGGCTGCCGAACACGTACGCGTACTGGACCGGCGCCTTCGACGGCACCACCTTCACGCCCGACGCGTCCGAGCCGCAGTGGCTGGACCACGGCTGGGACTGGTACGGGGCGGTGACCTTCGAGAAGCGGGACCGGGGCGGACGGCTCGACGAGGGGACGCGGTACGCGATCGGCTGGCTGAACAACTGGGACTATCCCAACACCACGCCCACGATCGACAGCGACGGCTTCAACGGCACCGACTCGATCGTCCGCGAGGTCACGCTGAAGCGGGCCGCGTCCGGCGCGTACCACCTCGCCTCACGGCCCGTCGCCGCCCTCGACTCGTACGTCTCCCGGACGGTGCGTCTGGGTGACCTGGAAGTCGACGGCACCCGGCTCCTCGACTACCGGGGCCTGTCCTACGAGGTCAGCTGCGAGATCACCTGGGACGCGCTCACCGGCGCCGGCCTCCAGCTGCGCCGGTCACCGGACGGGGTCCGCCACATCGACGCCGGGGTCTACGGCGACTACGCGTTCCTCAACCGCCGGACCACCGTGAACCCGGACGCCTCGGGCCGGTGGCAGGAGAGCACGAGCCCGTTCGACCCGTCCGGGCGGCGGGTGCGGCTGCGGATCCTGGTCGACCGGACGTCGGTGGAGATGTTCGTGGACGACGGCCGGTACGTGCACTCCTCGGAGGTCTTCCCCTACCTCATCGACAACCGGCTGGCGCTGTTCACGATCGGCGGGCGGGCGGTGTTCCGGGACACGGTGATCCGGGAGTTCGCGGTCTGAGGCGGGGAGACCTCGGCCGCGCGGTGCGAGGCGCTGTCGCCACGGAGGCGGATCGCTGTCACGATCTTCCAAAGAGCCTTTCTCGGCTCCGACAGAGCCTTTCTCGGCTCCGACGAGGACAGGAGCGCGCATGACGACGGACAGGGCCACGGCGGGGGAGCGGGTCGCGGGCGTCGAGGTGAACCCCGTCGCCGGGCACATCGGAGCCGAGATCACGGGTGTCGACCTGGCCGGTGAGCTGGACGACGCCCAGGTGGCCGCGATCCGGGAGGCGGTGCTGCGCTGGAAGGTGGTGTTCTTCCGGGGGCAGCGGCTGGACCACGCCGCGCACGTGGCGTTCGCGCGGCGGTTCGGTGAGCCGGTGGTGCTGGGGCGGCGGGGCAGCGCCTCGCCGCCCGACTTCCCTCAGATCGAGACGACCGCCGACCGGCTGGAGCTGGGCGGACGGTTCGGCATGGAGCACGACGAGTGGCTGCAGCGCCGCCGGCACACCCTGCTGCGCGGCTGGCACTGCGACCACGGTGCCCGCATCGACCCGCCCGCCGCGACCATCCTGCGGGCTCAGACCGTCCCGCCGTACGGCGGAGACACCACCTGGTCGAATCTGGCGGCGGCGTACGCCGGACTGTCCGCGCCGGTCCGGGAGTTCGTGGCCGGGCTGCGCGCCGAGCACCGGCTCGGCGTCGGCTACCAGCCCCGGCCCGGCGACGACGCCTACCTCCGCCACCTGCTGGACCACCAGGTCGCCTCGGTGCACCCGCTGGTGCGCGTCCACCCGGAGACGGGCGAGCGGGTGCTGTACGTCAACGGCTATTACGTCGAGCAGATCGCCGACGTCTCCCGCGCCGAGAGCAGGCTGCTGCTGGAGATGCTGCTGGAGCAGGCCGTCCGCCCCGAGTACACGGTCCGTTTCCGCTGGGAGCCGGGCAGCGTGGCCTTCTGGGACAACCGCGCCACCATCCACCTGGCCCCCAGCGACAACGCCCACCTCGCACACCCCCGGATCATGCACCGGGTGATGCTCGCCGGTGACGTCCCGGTCGGCGTGGACGGCAAGCCGTCGGAGCCGATCACCGGCACCGAGCCGGGACGCTGGTGAAGCCCCTGGCGCGGGTCAGTCGAACGGATCCAGCGTCAGAGAGGCCTGCTGGGGGTTGCCGTCGTGGACCAGGGACTCGTGGTGGCCGACGTCGTCGAAGGCGAACGCGTACGCCTTTCCGTCGGCCATCCGGTCATGGATGATCCGGGCGTAGTGGTTGGTCACCGCGTCCTTGTAGAAGTTCGCCGACGAGGTGTCCGGCTGGTTCGGGTTGGTGAGCAGCGTCGAGCGGTTGAAGCCCGCGCACAGCGTGCGGGAGATCGGGCCGCGCACCTGGTCGTTGGGGGCGTCGAGGAGCCGGTGGCAGCCGAAGACGCTGCTTGCGTCGGGCTTGTGGAAGCTGGTGACGACCGCGCCGGAGCTGTTGGTGAAGTTCATGACGCCGCCGGAGACCCGCCCGAAGTACTTGGTGTTCGGCTGGTCCCCGAACGGCGTGACGGTGAGCGTCGTCGTGGCGTACTTCTGCCAGACCCGGTCGATGTAATCGTTCATGACCGACGCCGGAAGGGCCCCGGTCTCCACCCCGTACAGCGGTGACAACGCCCGCAGCACGGTGCCGTCCGGCCGGGTCTGGATCAGCCCGCCCCAGCCGCCCGACTGGGCCCGCAGCGTGTTGAACACCGCGCTGTAGCCGCCCGACTTCAGTCGGCCGGTGCTGCTGACGCTGCCGTCGGCGCGCTGCACCCCGACCGAGTAGGGCGCCGAGAACATGTCGACCTGCGTGCTGTTGAGCCACAGACCGGAGTCGTTGAGCGTGTACTCGGACCAGTTGAAGAGGATGTTGCGGTTCGGATCGCTCGGGTTCTGCACGGCCGGCTGCACCAGACCGCCCGTGGTGAGACGGAAGTCGAGCTTCTGGCCGTACGAGAAGTAGATCCGGCCGGATAGCTTGGGGATCTGGATCGTCTTGGACTGCCCGGCGGCCGGGCCGGGGATGGACGCGTCCGGTGCCGGGGTCGGCGGGTTGCCACCGGCCGGCCAGGCGTGGAAGGTGCCGCCCGCGTCGGCCCAGCCCTGCTGACCGGTCGTCAGCGAGGTGCCGAGTGTGTAGATGTACACCGGTTCGCCGCGGCCGGAGCTGTTGGTGATCTTCAGGGGGATGGTGGCGGGCACCGCGGCGTCCGCGGGGGGCGAGGAGCCGAACGTGAGCAGGGCGCCGAGCAGGGTGGCCGCCGCGGCCGCCGTGAGGAGCCGGTGTTTGAGGCTGGCGAGCACTCTCCACCTCCGTGCGGTGTGTGGGGGGAGTTGGTCCGTACCTGTTTTTGAGAGCGCTCTCAGGGTTGCGTCGGGGCGCGTGCATGTCAATGCGCGCGGCAACGAAAAGGCGGCGCCCGCCGGTTGAGGGGCGCCGCCCTTCGAGGTCGGTCCTCGGGAGGGGCCGCTCGTCAGAAGGGGACGGTCAGAACGTGCGGTCCAGGAGGTCCAGTAGTGCCGCCCAGTGCCGCTTGTCGCCCTCCGCCTGGTACGACTCGGTGTCGGCCTGGGTGAAACCGTGCGGTGCGTCCGGGTAGACCTCGCAGCGGTGCCGTACTCCCGCCGCCGTCAGCGCGTCCTCGAGGCGCTCGATCTGCTCGGGCGGCATGGCCGGGTCGTGGTCGGCGTGGCCGAAGTACAGTTCCGCGGTGATCCGGTCGGCCAGCAGGTGCGCACTGTCCGGCGCCTCGGTCGCCAACTGGGCCCCGTGGAAACCGGCCGCCGCCGCGACGCGATCGGGATATGTGCCGGCGGTGAGCAGGGACAGCCGCGCGCCGAAGCAGTAGCCGGTCACCGCGATCGGGCGGTCCGTCACCTCGGGGCGCTCGGTCAGCCAGCGCAGATACGCGCCGGCGTCGCGCATCGCGAGCTCCGGTGTCAGCGCCTGCACCATCGGCATGATCCGCTGGAACAGCCCGCCGCGGGCCTCGGCGTCGATGAAGTCGGGCAACTCCACGACCGGGGCGCGTCCGTGACGGTAGAAGACGTTCGGCACCAGGACGACGTACCCGGCCTCGGCCAGCCGGTCGGCCATCGACTTCAGCTGCGGGCGCAGCCCCAAGGCGTCCATGTAGAACAGGACGGCCGGACGCGGGCCGCCGTCGCCCGGGTGGGTCAGATAGGCGTCGGCGGTGCCGTCCTCGGTGGGGATGTCGACGTCCGTTCCCTGTGCGGTGGTCATGGCTGGACTGCCTTTCTGAGCCGAGAGGTCCTGTAAGCCCACTGTATGACTGTCTCTCAAGTTTGGCGGAGGTGACGCCGATGTAGCCGTTGAAAGCCTGGCCGGTATCCCTGGTGAACGGGAGGTTTTTTTGGGCCCGCATATGCATCTGCGCATGCTAGCAGTCGCGATCTTGGCGGCACTTGCTTTTACTACCCCAATATTCCTGGACGAGCGGAACATTGCTGCGAGCGCAAGCGGAGAGTGGCCTGCGGGGACATGTCGATTTTCCGACGGGGTATCCAATCGCAATCCATCCCCAGGTGTGATGGCCGGTAAAGTGGATGTTTACGGGCAGCCTCAACTTATTGCGCCACAGGGCGACGTGAATTGGCGTTACGACCCGACGAATCATCCTTCCGCGCGATTGAACCTGTTCTCGCTGAAATGGTTCGAGAGATTGGTCACGGAAGGGATGAAGCCCAGCGGCGGGAAGCTGCTGAAGCGCGCCGGTCTCATCGCCGAGGACTTCGTGAGAGACAACATGGGAGAGGCTGGTCCGGTCCACCCGGATGTCTGGGGCCACCATGCGGCCGGATTGCGCACCAGCGCCCTGCTCTGCCTGCGCGCGGCGATCGGTGGCCGGCCCTGGCTGGATCAGGCGCTGCGTGTCCATGCCGCACGCCTCGCCGAGGACTATGCGGGCCACTGGAACCACGGCACCGTGCAGAACATCGCCCTTCTGGTCACGGGGTGCCGGCTCGGACTCGCCGACGCACGGAACCTCGCAGTGCGGAGACTGACCTCGGGAATCGACGTGCAGGTCGACGAACAGGGCGTCAGCAATGAGCAGGCAGTCGAGTACCAGGGCTATTCGTTGGGGTTGTGGCAAACTGCCCATACCGCCCTGCGGGAGTGCGCAATCGTCCCGCCGCGAGTAATGGCTGAACGCATCCGTCTCATGCCGACCTTCCTGGAGAACGCCACGCAACCGAATGGGCTGATCGTGCCGCTCGGCGACAGTCATTCTGTTCCCACTCCGAATGTCAGAACTCCGGTCACGCGCTATCTCACCTCTGGCGGCCGGGAAGGGAAGCCTGGGCGAGACAAGTCCGCGACTTATGACCAGGGCTTCGTTTTCGCGCGGACGGGCTGGGGTACCGCCGGCCGTCTGCTGAAGGACGAGCACTTCATGTCCCTGCGGTTCGGTCCAGCACGTATCATCCACGGCCACAACGACCACATGTCACTCACCTACTACGGAAATGGCCGCGACCTGATCGTTGACGGTGGACATGATGGGTATCGAGCCGACGCCTACCGGGACTACCTTCGATCACCCGCCGCCCACAACGTTGTCGAAACTGTTGGTGTCAGGCATCGGTGGAACGCTCCAACACTGCTCACGCGAAAGACCGTGGGTCCGCGACATCAGTTCTACGAAACCACCGACAGGGCGTACGGCGGAATCTCCCGCACCCGCGGAGTGCTCCTGGTCGAGGATCCAGGATTCCTGGTCGTGTACGACCGTGGTCACGACCAGCAGCCACGTACCTGGAGAGCACTGTGGCACCTCGCCCCCGACTTCACACCCGGACAGACCTCACGCTCCCACGTCCGTGCGCTGAGTTCCGACGGTATGAGTCGGCTGTATGTCAGCCAGGTGCCGCTGCCCGGCCAGTCCGTGCCCTCTGGAAGTACTCGTGTCGTACGTGGCGCCAAGGATCCCTACCAGGGCTGGGTCTCCCCCGTCGAAGGCCAACGGCTGCCGGCGAGCACGGTCATGATGGAACGCCGCGGGAAGGAACTTCGAATGCTCACCTTGATCGTTCCGGCAACGGCCGATCAATCCGTCTCCGCGTCGGTGACCAAGGATTCCGATGATTGGTACCGGGTGATCGTGCGCATCGGATTGTACGAACACACCATCCGGGTCAGCCCCGACGGCTATATGACCAGGGCTGATGGGCTTTCATGTTGCAAGGAGAAGTAGTTCCAGTACTCGCGGATGAGCACGGCGGGCGTGGGAGGGGGGTAAGAGCCGGCGGCGTGTAGATCTTGGGTAGGGTGCGGAGCACTCCGGCTGCCAGAGCTGAACCGTGCTCGCAGGTGTCTGCCGGTGCACCAGGTGCGGCCGCGCGCCGCGATCCGAATGGGGTGGGGAATGAGCAGTCACCGGCTGTCCAAGAGAGGCCGTTACATCGCGTGGGCCACGACAGGTGTCGTCGTGGTCGCCGGCGCCGGGATCGCGGCGCAGACCTCCATGGCCGCAACGAGCTGGCCGGCGCAGAAGACGTACACGGGCCGGGCGTTCGACACCTGCACGGCGCCCTCCCTCGCCGCGATGAAGGCCTGGAACAACGGCTTCTACGGCGCCGCCGCGGTCTACATCGGCGGCAAGAACCGTGGCTGCGCCCAGCCCAACCTCACCGCGTCCTGGGTGAAGTCGGTCAGCGCCGCCGGCTGGAAGCTGATCCCGCTCTACGTCGGCGCCCAGCCGCCCTGCCAGACCAGCAGGAACCCGGAGAGGTTCACCGCCTCCACGGCAGCGTCTCTCGGGGCGAGCAACGCCAAGGACGCGATCGCGAAGGCGTCCGCACTCGGCATGAAGCCCGGCAGCGCCATCTACCTCAACATGGAGTCGTACGACATCACGAACAAGGCGTGCAACGACGCGACCCTGACGTACGTGCGCTCCTTCACCAAGACCCTGCGGGCGAAGACGTATCGCGCCGGGTACTACGGCTTCAGCAGTTCCAGCGCCAAGGCCATCGCCACCGCCAAGGACCGGACCGACCTCCCGGGCAACCTGTGGTACGCGCTGTGGAACAACAAGTACACCACCACCGCCGACTGGCCCTGGGATCCCAAGCTGTACACCAACCACAGCCGCGCCCACCAGTACATGGTCAACAGCAAGGAGACCCGCGGCGGCCACACCATCACCGTCGACCGCAACGCCTGGGACGCCCCGGTCGCCATCGTCGGATAACGGCTCCAAGAGCCCTGTTGGCCGCCTCGCCCGGCGCTTGCCCGGGCTACTCGAACCGCGTCGTGTCGCCCGCCCCGCGCCGTACGATCTCGGCCTCGCCCGCAGAGAAGTCGATCACCGTCGTGGGTTCCGTCCCGCAGTCCCCGGAGTCGACCACGCCGTCCAGCACATGGTCGAGCCGGTCCTCGATCTCCCAGCCCTGTGTCATCGGCTCCTCCTCGTCGGGCAGGAGCAGGGTGCTGGACAGCAGCGGCTCACCGAGTTCCGTGAGCAGCGCCTGGGTGACCACGTGGTCGGGGATGCGCACGCCGACCGTCTTCTTCTTGGGGTGTTGGAGCATGCGCGGCACCTCCTTCGTCGCGGGCAGGATGAAGGTGTAGCTCCCCGGCGTGGACGCCTTGACCGCGCGGAACACGTCGTTGTCGACCCGAACGAACTGGCCGAGCTGCGCGAAGTCCTGACACACGAGGGTGAAGTGGTGCCGGTCGTCCAGTCGGCGGATGGACCGGATCCGGTCGATGCCGTCCTTGCTGCCCAGGCGGCAGCCGAGCGCGTAGCAGGAGTCGGTGGGGTATGCGATGAGCGCCCCCGACCGGACACTGTCGGCGATCTGGGCGATGGTGCGCGGCTGGGGGTTGTCGGGGTGCACGTCGTAGTACTTCGCCATCTGCCGAGCTTATGCCGGGGGAGCGGGGGTGGCCGAGCAGACGGGCGGGGCCGTGGTGCCGGATGTCCGGGAATCTCAGTGAGGCGCTGCTCTCCCTCACCGACGGTGAGATGGACGCGCTCGGCTCGGTCCTCGGCGCGCTGACGCGCACCCTGCACGCCGCCGCCCACCGACGGGCGCGGCGCGGCGTGCATCCGCCGCTCACCGGCCGCGCGACACTGACACATCCGCCCGCCGTCCCACCCGGCCCCGGACGCTCGCTGCCCCGGACAGCCGTAGACGCTCGCTGTCCCAGGCAGCCGTAGACGCTCGCTGCCCCGGACAGTCGTAGACGCTCGCCGCCCCACCCGGCTGCACACGCTCGCCGCCCCAGGCAGCCGTAGACGCCTGCTGTCCCGGACAGCCGTAGACGCTCGCCGCCCCACCCGGCTGCACACGCTCGCCGCCCCACCCGGCTGCACACGCCCGCCGCCCCGGACAGCCGCAGACGGCGGGCGCCTTCGCGGCAGCCGTTGCCGGGACCGTCCAGGAGGCGGTCACCTGCCCGTTTGTCGACCGTTTCCCGCCCGCGTCGCCTGGTCCACTCCGCGAAAGTCCCGGCCCGCCACCGCTGACCTTGGGTAAGGTCCCCGACCGATGTGTCCGACGCGGGCGCGCGGCAGACGAGGGAGGCAGGGAGACGACGTGGCCGGCCGAGAGGGCGAGGGCCGTCGCGCTGACGGGGCGGACGGCGTGGACGCGACGTGGGCGCAGGAGTTGCTCGACCATCTGCGGCCGTCCGGGCGTGACGTGCGCAAGGTCGTCGCCTGGCTCGCCGCCGCCGCGCACGCCGACGTGGCGCTCCAGGACGACGCCGGCACCCTCCTCGCCGGTACCCGCACGCCCCTCGACGAGGCCCTCGTCGCCGACATCACCACCGGCCGGATCGCCTCCGCGGCGCTCCAGGACCACGGACGCCACCTGAGGCTGGTCAGGGTCGAACTCCCGCACCCCGCGACGGCGGGTGTCCTGGCCGTCTCCCGGCCCGCCCCCTTCGACCGGCGCACCGCCGACATCGTCACCCACACCGCCGGCGTGCTCGAACTCCTGCTGCGCGCCCGCGAGAGCGCGGCGGCCGGACACCGCCTGCGACGCGCCACCTCGGATCTGCGGCTGGCGATCCTGCAACTGCTCATGGTCGAGGACACCGTCTCCGCCCGCCGGGTCGCAGCCGGACTCTGGCCCGGCCTCCTCGACACGGACACGGCCTGCGTCTACGTCGCCGAGAGCCGCCCCGAGGACCGCGACCGGCTCGCCGAGGAGTGCCTCGCCGCCACCTCCGAGCAGGCCCTCGTCGTACGCTGCCCGGCCGTCGACGCGCATGTGATCGTCGTGACGCCCGGCGAGGCCGCCGCCGCGGAACTGCGCGCGCTGGTCGGCGGCCGCCCCCACACCTTCCTCGGCGGCAGCGCATGGCAGAGCCTCGCCCAGACCGCCACCGCGTACGGCCAGGCGGTCAGCGCCCTCGCCGTCGCGCACTTCCGCCCGGACAAGGCGGCGGTGTACGCCGAACGCACGCACCCCGAACGCCTCATGGACCCGGCGGCGCTCCGCGGCTGGACGGCCCGTGTCCTGCGCCCCCTGGACGCGCTGGCGCACCACACGCGCGCCGAACTCCTCGCCACCACCCGCCTCGGCCTGGAGTTCACCGCCGTCAACGCGGCCGCGGTCCTCGGCGTCAGCCGCAACACCGTCCGCGCCCGCATGGAACGCGTCGAGGGCCTGCTCGGCACCGACCTGTCCGACCTCACCGTCCGGGCCGCCGTCCACCTGGCACTGAACACCCAGGCCGGGCTCGCCCAGCAACCCGACGGTCAGGGCGGCGCGGACACCCGGCTGGCCGATCTGCTGGCCGGGCCCGCCGTGCACACCTGGGCCGGTGAACTCCTGCGCCGCCTGGACGGCGACTCCCGGAACGTGCGCCGGACCCTGCGCACCTGGATCGCGGCCGGCGGCAACGCCGAACGAGCCGCTCACCTGCTCGGCGTGCACGCGCAGACCGTGCGCGAACACGTACGCAGCGCCGAGCCCGTCCTCGAACGGCAGCTCCTCGCCGGGGGCAGCGACCTCTACGAGGTGGTCCTCGCCCACCTGGCGCTCGGGGACCTCGACCAGCCCGCCCTGCACGGGGCGAATTCGGGCCATCCGGACGCACCTGTGCACGGTTGAGTCCTCCCGGCGCCCGAACGGGCACGGACGCGATTCACAATGAGCCGACCGTGCACGTAGGTTCGAGGCGGGCCGCAGGGGCACGACCGGAACGGGGGACCGGTCGCGCCCCGGGCGGTTCCCGGCCTCACCCCCGCAGCCGCACCGGCACTTCCTGCCAGCCGAACGCGATGAACGACGGCACCTGCCGCAACTCGCCCTCGGCCAGCCGTATCTCCGGGAAGCGGTCGAACAGCGCGGGCAGCGCGGTGAGCGCCTCCATCCGGGCCAGCGGCGCGCCGATGCACCGGTGCACACCGATCCCGAACGCCAGATGGTCGTCCGCGCCGCGCGTGGCGTCGAAGACATCCGCGTCCGGCCCGTAGTGCGCGGGGTCCAGACCGGCGGCGGCGTACGTCGTGATGATGGCGTCCCCGGCCGGAATGGTGACGTTTCCGACCTTGAGGTCCGTGACCGCGAACCGCAGCGGCAGCGAGGCGATGGACGGGTGCACCCGCAGCGTCTCGTCCACCACCGCGTCCCAGCCGATCTCCTCGGCCCGTACCGCGGCCAGTTGCTCGGGCCGCCGCAGCAGGGCGACCACCGCGTTGCCGATCAGGTTGACGGTCGTCTCGAACCCGGCGCCGATCACCAGCAGCAGCGTGTACAGCAGCTCCTCGTCGCTGAGCCGGTCGCCGTCCTCGTCGCGCACCCGGATCAGCTCGGTGGTGAGATCGTCGCCGGGGTGCTCGCTGCGGTGGGCGATCAGCGCGGGCAGCACCGTACCGATCTGCTGCTGCACGAACGCCGCGTGCTCCGGACTCGGGTCGGACGTGTCCATGATCGCCGCGATCAGCCGCCCGGTGTCGTCCCGCATCTCGTCCGGCACGCCGAACAGATCGCAGATGATCCGCATCGGCAGCGGATGGGCGAACCCGGCCTTCACATCCACCACTTCACCGCCTGCCCCGGCCGTCTCCAACTCGGCGAGCAGCTCGGCGGTGATCGCCTCGACGCGCGGGCGCATCGCCTCGGTGCGCCGGTGGGTGAAGCTCGGCGAGACCAGCTTGCGCAGCCGGGCGTGGTCGGCACCGTACGTGGAGAGCATGTTGACCACGCCGACCCAGCCCAGGATCCAGCCCCAGGAGGGGTGTTCGCCGATCTCGGGCCACAGTTTCCAGTGCAGGCGTGGATCCCTGCTGACCTGCGGGTCGAGGATCAGTTCCTTGAGCACGTCGTAACCGGTGGGCGCCCAGGCGGGTATGCCGCCGGGCAGCTCCACGGGCACCACGGGGCCGAGGGCACGCAGCCGGGCGCTCTCGGCGGGGATGTCGGCGCCGAACGGGTCGAGAGCGATGCGGTCGGTCGGGGTCACGGGCGGTCTCCTGGCTGGTCGGGGGAGCGGGGGGTGAAACGCACGGGCAGCGCGGTGAGCGACCGGTGGAAGGGACCCGGCCGCCAGGTCAGGCGTTCACGGGGCAGGACGGGGTCGAGGTCGGGCAGCCACTGGGTGAGCCGCTCGATCGCCTCGGTGGCGATGAGCAGCGTGTGCTGCTTGACCGGGCAGGCATGCGGGCCCGCCGACCACGACAGGTGCCAGGCGTCGCCGGGGCGGCGGGCGTCGCCGTGCTCCTGCTCGGCGAAGTGCGCCAGCGCGCCGTAGGAGACGACCACCGGCACCGCCGCCCTGATCCACACACCGTGGAAGGAGACGGGTCTGCGGGCGAAGTGGATGCCGTAGTTGGCGAGCGGCGTCTCGTGGTGCAGCACCTCCACCACCGCGTCCATGACCGGCCGGGCCCCGCTGGTGAGCGTCGAGTAGTAGTCCGGGTTGCCGAGGATCCGCGACAGCGCGTTGGACACCAGGTTCGCGGTCGGTTCGTGCCCGGCGCCCAGGGTGAGGAACACCTGCCAGGTGACCTCCTCCGGGGTGAGCCCCGCCGGATGGTCCAGGAGCCGGCTCGGCAGGTCGTCGCCGCGCTGCTCGGCCTTGGCCGCGATCAGTTCCAGGACGTAACCGCCGAACTCCGCCTCACCCTCGGCGGCCTCGGCACCGCCCTCCATCATCTTGCCGAGGGCCGCGTTGAGCCGTTCGCTCTGGCTGTCCGGCAGCCCGAACAGGCTGTTGAACACCAGCGCCATCAGCGGCCGGGCGAAGTCGGCCACCAGATCGGCCTCGCCGCGCGGCCCGAACCGGCTCACCAGCACATGCACCGCCCGGTGCACCCGCGCCCGCAGATCGTGCGGTTCGACCAGGTCGAACGTGTCGATGAGCGTGGTGCGGTAGCGCACGTGGTCGGCGCCGTCGGCGAACAGGGTGTTGGGCCGCCAGCGCATCATGCCGAGGACGGGCGAGTCGTCGGCGACGGTCGCCTCCCACGGCCGGGGGTCGTGCGAGAACGTCTCCGTGTCGTGCAGCAGGTCCAGCGCGGCCCGCCGGTCGACGACGACGTACGCCGGTACGCCCGGCGCCAGTTCGGCCCAGCCGATCGGACCCTGGGCGCGCAGGTCGGCGTAGTAGCGGTACGGGTCCAGCGCGAAGCCGTCCTCCCACAGCCGCACGGGCACCGAACGGGAGAAGGCCTGCTGGGCAGGGGGATTTGTCGTCACCGGGGCTCCGGAGGGTGGCGGTCGATCAGATGCTGGACCAGGGCGAGCAGCGCGTCGATGGAGGAGTCGCGGTCCCGGGCGTCGCACGTCACCATCGGTGTGCCCGCATCCAGGTCGAGGGCGGTGCGCAGCTGTTCCTCGGTGTAGTGGCGGGGCGCGTCCGGGAAGGCGTTGAAGGCGACCGCGTACGGCAGTCCGCTCTCCTCCACCAGCCCGAGCACGTCGAACGAGGCGTCGATCCGGCGGCTGTCCACCAGCACGAGCGCGCCCAGCGCCCCGTAGGCGATGTCGTCCCACAGCGAGCGGAACCGCTCCTGTCCGGGTGTGCCGAACAGGTAGAGCACGATCCCGCCGGGCAGGCTGATCCGGCCGAAGTCGATCGCGACGGTCGTCGTCGACTTCTCCCGCACCCCGGCCAGGTCGTCCACGGTCGCGGACAACTCGGTGAGGTGCTCCTCCGTGTGCAGCGGCCGGATCTCG
Source organism: Streptomyces spinoverrucosus (assembly GCF_015712165.1). Taxonomy (NCBI): domain Bacteria; kingdom Bacillati; phylum Actinomycetota; class Actinomycetes; order Kitasatosporales; family Streptomycetaceae; genus Streptomyces; species Streptomyces spinoverrucosus. The sequence continues at coordinate 233,558 of NZ_JADPZX010000003.1, forward strand.
GACACGGAGTCGATCAAGGTCGTCTTGCCCACCCCGAACGGGCCCGCGACCAGGATCTTCACCAGTTCGCGGGCGCTGTCGGGCAGGTGGATGCCGCTAGTTGTGCTTGAGGGCGCGGAGGCCATCGGCCACTCTCTTCAGCAGGTCGGGGTCGAACCGTTCGGCGGGCGGGATCGGCGCGCGGGCGTACGCCAGGTTCCGGTCGACGAGCCCGGCCGCCAGCACCCGCACCGCGGAGACCGGCAGCCGCAGCAGCGCCGCGGCCTCCACCACCGTCAGCGCGCCGTCGGCCAGCTCGTCCAGCAGGGCCAGCTGAGCCGCCGGGAGATCGGCGGGCGGCGGCTCGCCGGTGCCGGTGAGCACCGAGAGCCGCTCCAGCTGCGGACGGCTCGGCCGGGCCACGCCGCCCGTCGACAGATACGCGGGAACCAGGGGGCGGCCGCCTGGGCGGCCGGTCATGCCGACGGGCCGCCGTCGGCTCCTCGGGGCGCCGCGGCCATCGCCTTCTCGCCGAGCCGCGCCACCTGCGAGTGCACCCGGTGCGCCAGCAGGTCCAGACGCACCTCGGCGTCCCCGTACGCGGCGACTACGGTGCCGTGGTCCGTCGGCACGATCAGCACGTAGCCGTGGTCGGACTCGATGACGACCTGGCGCACCTCGGCCCGCTCCCGGTCGGCGAACGCCGCCGCGGCCGTCCGGCACGCGCCCTGCACGGTGCTGGTGATGGCGGCCACCCGCTCGGCCGACGGCCGCGACAGCGCGTCGGTGTACCCGGTGACGAGGCCGTCCCGGGTGAGCAGGACGGCGGCCACGACGTGCGGTACCTGCAGGATCGGTTCGAGCACCCACGCCGTGTCGCCCGCATCGCGGCTGGTCATCGAGCCGCTCCCCCTTCGTAGTCGGTCTCTTCGTAGTCGGTCTGTTCGGTGTCGCCGGCCGCTGCGTCGGCCCGCTCGGGCGCGTCGTCCCGGGCGACGGCCCGTGCCGCCGCCGTACCGGACTGCAGCGCGCCCAGCGCGGCCGCGGCCTCCTCGGGCCGCCTCGCCGGTCCGCGGGTCGCGGACTCGACGGTGGTGGTGGCCCGGGTACGGCGCCGCCGCTGCGGCAGCCCCCCGGAGTCCCGCGGCCCGTCGTGCGGGGCTACGGCGCCGGCGGCGTCGTCCGGTTCGGTGCCGTACGCGTGTGCCGGGGCGGGCGTGTCCGGTTCGGCCCGGCGGGTCGAGCGCGGGGCGCTGACCGCGGGCGGCCGCTCCTCGGAGTCGATCCGGCTCAACAGGTGGCTGTCCACCAGTAGCACCGCGCGGACCCCGCCGTACGGGGAAGGCGAGGAGAGATCCACGCTCAGGTCGAACTGCCGGGTGAGCTGGCCGATCGCGGCGAGGCCCATGCGCGGCGGATCACCGAGGTCGGTCAGCAGGATCGGCTCGGACCCGGCCACCAGCCGCTGGGCGCGGGACCGTTCTTCCTGAGTCATGCCGAGCCCGGCGTCGTCGATCGTGACGCACACCCCGTGGTGCACATGCTCCAGGTTGACCGTCACGTCGGTGTCCGGCGCGGAGTGCCGCAGCGCGTTGTCCAGCAGTTCGGCGGCGATGATCGCGACCGGTTCGACGGCGTGCGACACCAGGGCGGTGCCCGGCTGAAGATGGTTGTGCATCCGCACCCGGTGGTAACCCGCGAGCCGGGCCTGGCCACCCGTCACCGCGTCCACCAGGTGGGACTCCTCGCGGGCCAGTCCGACCCACGCCCCGCACACCACCGCCGCGACCTGCGCCCGGCGCAGCGACTGCTCGTTCTCGTGGTCGAGCTCGAACAGGGTCTGCGCCAACTCAGGGTCGTCGTAGCGCTGTTGCAGCGCCCGCAGGGCGTCCTGCAGTCGGTACAGGGCCGCCTGGATCTCCCGGGTGGCGCCCCGCATCCCGGCCTGCGCGGCCGCGTCGATGCGGGTGCGCTGCGAGGTCAGCTCCACGCGCAGCGCGGCCAGGACGTCCTCCAGCGCACCGCCCAGCGGGGTGCCGGTGAGGTGCGGCTGGCGTGGGCCGGGCACGGTGACGTGCGGACGGTCCAGTCGGCGGGCGGTGGCCGGCATGCGTTGCGCGGCGAGATGCCCGACCTCCGCCGTGAACGCGTGCACAGTGCCTTCGAGTTGGCGGCGCAATGCGGCGATCTCGGCCTGTTGCCGGGCCTGTTGCCGGCGGGACCGCACCAGCTCGCCACCGAGGGCGAGCGCGGACAGTGTGCCGACGGCGAGCGCGCCGGCGACCAGGTCCGGTAATTCGATCATCGAGACGGTTCCAGGGGAGGTCGGGCAGGACGGAATCCGAAGCCCCGGTGGCGAGGCACTCGCAGCACAGTACAACCGACAGCGACCGATCTCGCACGGTGAGCTGGGACTTGGCTTCGAATCTGCCCGCTCTCTGTTCGCTTCTGTGGAAACTGTCTGAATTGCCCTGCGGGTGAGGCGAGTTGACGTGGGGCCTGCGGCCCCTGTGCCGCCGTTCTTCGGTACGGCCGGTACGCCCGTCGGCGACCGGTTCCTCGTACGGCCCGGCGAGCGGATCGCCACCGACGGCGTGGTCGTCGAGGCCACCCGGGTGGGGCGCCGACGCCCGGCTCGCCGCACGGCCGAGCCGGAGGGGGACGCGCAGAACGGCAAGGCCGCCGCCCCGCGGCTCGCCGAACAAGATCTTCGCCGTGATCGTCCCCGTCGTGATCGCCGTCGCGTTCGGCACATCGACGTCCCATTTCCCCTAAATCCATTGGTGTTATTTCCAGCCGCCCCTCCCGTGAGGGCATTTAGGAACTTATGCTGGCGATATGGGGCGTTATGCCCTATAGGTCTGCCGAGCAGCCAGTGTGCTGTGCGACCGCCTGGGCGGCCGGACGGCGGATCCTCACGCGCCGGTGACGCGCGATTCCCCGGTGCGTACGGGCACCGGTCACTGCTTGCCGGGCCCACAGCCCCAATATCCGACCCCCTAAGGGGGCGCCCAATGCGCGTGAACATCTCCAGGATCCGGCGTGCGGCGGTTGTCATCGGCTCCGCACCCCTCCTGGCCATTGCCGCTGGAGCCGGCGTTGCACAGGCGGCTGCCACTTCGTCGCCTCCCACCTCCGTGGTCCACCACGACAGCGGCTGGGGCTGGGGGGAGTGCAAGGACGACGGCTGGGGGTGGGGTGATCGCCACGACCGATGTGACCACGACCATGGACGTCATGTTGACCACGGCAAGGACCGCGATCACGGGCACGACCGCGACCACGGCAAGGACCGCGATCACGGGCGCGACCATGACCACGGCAAGGACCGCGATCACGGGCGCGACCATGACAACGGGCGCGACCGCGATCACGGGCGTGACCACGACAACGGACGGGACCATGGCAACGGGCGCGACCATGACAACGGAAAGGACCGCGACCACGGCCGTGACCACTGATCCAGTGCGGTGAACGACTCCATGGGAGGACCCATGTGAATCGGGGTGTCCGGGACAACCGGGCACCCTGTCCGATTGCTTTCACCGGATGACCGAGGTGGGAACGGGTGAAGATCGCGTGCGTGGGTGGCGGGCCGGCGGGACTCTACTTCGCGATCTCGGCGAAGCTGCGGGACGTCGGGCACCGGATCACCGTCCTGGAGCGCGACCCGCCCGGGGCGGGCTACGGCTGGGGTGTCGTCTACTGGGACGATCTACTGGACGTCCTCTATCGCAATGACCCGGAAAGCGCCCGTGAAGTGAGCGCGCGCTCCGTGCTGTGGCAGGACCAGCAGATCCAGGTCCGCTCCCGGCGCGGTGGCGGAACGGCGTTCTTCGGCGGCTATGGGTACAGCGTGAGCAGAGCGGCCCTGCTGGACGTGCTGACCCGGCGCGCGTCCGAGCTCGGGGTGGAACTCGACTACGGTCGTCGGATTCTGGACCCCTGCGAGCTGGCCGAGGCCGATCTCGTCGTGGCGGCCGACGGCGCCGGCAGCCGGATCCGCACGGTCGGCCGTGAACACTTCGGAACCCATGTCGCCGCAGGCCGCAATTCCTACCTGTGGCTGGGCACGGACCAGCCGCTCACCCACTTCGCCTTCTGCTTCGAGCAGACCCCCGCCGGGTGGATCTGGTTCCACGCCTACCCCTCCACGAAGACGGTGAGCACCTGCATCGTGGAGTGCCCCCCGGAGACCTGGCACGGTCTGGGGCTCGACCGGCTCGACGACGAGGAAGGGGTGCGACTGCTCGAAGGGATCTTCCGGCGCGCACTCGACGGGCATCGCCTGATCAGCAGGTCGCGCGGCCGGCCGGCACGGTGGCAGACGTTTCCCCATGTCACCAACCAGTGCTGGTACCACGGCCGGACCGTGCTGGTCGGCGACGCCGCCCACACCACGCACTTCACACTCGGCTCGGGCACACGGCTTGCGATGATCGACGCCGTCGTCCTGGCCCACAGTTTGACGGAGTACGTGGAGCTGGACGAGGCTCTGCACGAGTACGACCGGCACCGGCGCGCCGAACTGCACCCCGTCCAAGCGGCAGCGCGCTCCAGCATGGCCTGGTTCGAGCACCCCGACCGTTACCTGGCCCGCGACCCGGTGTCCTTCGCGTATGCCATGTCCGTCCGCCGGGGCAACCAGACGCCCTGGCGGTACCAGCTCCACCTCGCCACCCAGGCCGCCGCGGTGCGCAGCGTGCGCCGCGCCTACGACTCCGGTCGGCGCTGGTACCGCGCCCGCCGCCGTGGGGAAACACTTTGATGTGTGAGGGCGCGCGAAGTGTGAGGGCCGCCGATGTCTGACGGCCGCCTCTACGGCTATCGTCCGCAGGCCGCGTCGCCCTGGGCGGGCCGGTCCTGGTGGCCCACCCCGCGCAGTTCCACACAGCACATTCCCGGGGTCGGGGCGAGGACCGCGGTGGTGTTGTCGCTGCCCAGGCCCTCCAGGTAGCCGGCGAGAAAGGCACAGTTGATCCCGCACACCAGTTCCGGTGCCTTGGCCGCCAGCGGATGGAAGGGGCAGTTGCGCAGCCGCACCAGCATGGCTGCCGCGCGCTGCGGCTCGTACCCGAACCTCTCCAGCGTTTCGGCGGCCAGGCTGAGCCCGCGCTCGGCACCGAGCCGTCCCGGCCGCATCCGCTCTCGTTCGGCCGTCCCCACCGCTCGGCCCCGGTCGGCGGCGATGCGCAACGCCGACTGGTGGGCCCGCTCGCCGGGGGCTTCCGTCACCACGGCCTCGGTGAGAATGTCGGCCAGCATCTCGTAGCGCCGCTCGGGGATGCTGACGGTGATGCCGCACACCGCCGGCACGTATGTCTTCGGCCAGCGGCCGACCTTGCGGATACCGGCCGGAGGCGCGTAGTGGGCCTGCAGCAGGCCCGCCGTGACGAGCTTGTCCAGGTGGAAGGCCGCCAGCTTCCGGGAGATGCCGACCTGAGCCGCCACCTCTTCACGTGTGACCGGTCGGTGCTCGGTCCTCACGAACTCGAACATGCGTCGGCGCAGCTCGTCCCCGAGGGCGGCGAGAGCGGTCAGCGACGCTTCGTCGAGGGTCACACACGTAATTTTAGTCGTCGAGTCCTCAGGTGCCGCAGAGCGGCGCCAGCACCGAGAGACTGCTGTTCGCCTGACGCAGCGCCAATTCCAGGGCGGTCGGCGAGTGCAGCGCGCCCGTGCCGTCGGGCGGGATCAGCCACTCCAGGTATCGGGCGGACCGGTACGGAGGCGGCGCCGCCACCCATGCCCCCCGGCCCGCGTGCCGCAGACCGGCGCCGATCCACTTGCTGTCGGGGTCCGGCGGCAGGAAGAAGCCGACCCGGTGGGCGGCGGTGTCCACCAGCGTCGGGCCCGGCACCGGCAGCGTGGGCCGCCACAGCAGGTCCAGGGTGAGCAGGCCCAACTGGTCGGGGACGCTCAGCATGTCCCAGAAGCGGCCGGCCTCCAGCAGGACGACGCCCTCGCCCCGGTCCCAGTCCCGCTTGCACACCCTGGGGTCGGGCGCCGCGGCGGCGAGCCACTCCACTCCGCGCGTCCAGACGAGATCGCTCATGTTCCGCTCCGGGGGGACGTCCGCTCGGCCCCGGTGTGGGCCGATGCGGCATATGCATGCTGGTAGATATTTCTATCCGGCGGAAGGGGTGGCGCGGGCTGGCGTTTGCGGCGATTGCGTTCGAGACCCGCCCGCGTGCTCGACGCACGCCGTCGTGACCTGGCTGTGCGCCGGGCGGTCCGAGCTGTGTGCCCGGCGGTCAGCGGGGTACCCGTGCCGCGCTGAGGGGTCCGCGCCCGAAGGGCCCCGCCCGACCGGCGAAGGAGGAGGCCCGGATGACCAGTGGCACGGAGACCGGCGGCGTGACCGGCACGCCGGACAAGGACTACAACCTGATCTGGTATGTGGAGGCGTGTCTGAACAACGCGCTGCGCCTGGAGACGTACATCCAGGACGCGGAGCGCGACAAGGACACGGAGGTCGCGGAGCTGTTCCGCAAGGCCCAGGCGGACAGCCGCAAGGGCGCCGAACTGGGCAAGGCCCTCCTGCGCTCCCGGCTCGACGGCGGCTGATCCGGCCTGCTGGACGGCCCGGGGCCCGGACACCGACGCGACGCCGGTGCCCGGGCCCTCATGTGTGCGGGCCCGCCGTCAGTCGATGCGGTAACCGTCCCGGTACACCTTTCAGCGGCGGGGGTACGCCGCTATGGCAGCGGCTGTTCGGCCCAGATCACCTTGCCGCCGGGCAGATAGCGGGTGCCCCAGCGGTCGGCGAGCTGCGCCACCAGGAACAGGCCGCGGCCGCCCTCGTCGGTCATCGCCGCGTACCGCAGATGCGGGGCGGTGTTGCTGCTGTCGAACACCTCGCAGATCAGGCTCCGGTCCCGCAGCACCCGCACCCGGATCGGCGTACCGCCGTAGCGGATCGCGTTGGTGACCAGCTCGCTCATGATCAGTTCCGTGGTGAACGCCATGTCCTCCAGGCCCCACTCCGTCAGACGCCGGGTGAGCGCGGCGCGCACCTCGGCGACGGCGGCCGGATCGGACGGCACCTCGCAGGCGGCCACCCGGTCCGGCCCCAGGGCCTGGGTGCGGGCGACGATCAGGGCGATGTCGTCGCTCGGCCGGGCCGCCAGCCGCGAGTCCAGCACCGCCCGGCAGGTGTCCTCCGGCGACGGCCCGGCCTGCTCCAGCGAGGTGCGCAGCAGGTCGAGGCCGACGTCGATGTCCTGCTCCCGGGACTCCACCAGCCCGTCGGTGTACAGGACCAGCCGACTGCCCTCCGCCACCTCCACGTCCGCCGTCTCGAACGGCAGACCGCCCAGACCCAGCGGGGGACCGGCGGACACATCGAGGAACTCCACGCCGCCGTCGGGCCGGATCAGCGCCGGCGGCGGATGACCGGCGCGGGCGATCGAGCAGCGCTGCACCACCGGGTCGTAGATCGCGTACAGACAGGTCGCCCCGGTGATGTGCGCGCCGCCGCCCTCGGCGGCCTCGTCCTGGATCTGGGCGACCAGTTCGTCGAGCAGCCCGAGCAGCTCGTCGGGCGCGAGGTCCAGGGAGGAGAAGTTGTGCACCGCCGTGCGCAGCCGTCCCATCGTGGCCGCGGCGTGCAGCCCGTGGCCCACCACGTCCCCGACGACCAGGGCGACCCGGGCCCCGGACAGCGGCAGTACGTCGAACCAGTCGCCGCCGACCCCGGCCTGGGCCGGCAGATAGCGGTAGGCGATCTCCAGGGCGTCCTGGTCGGGAAGCCGGCGCGGCAGCAGACTGCGCTGCAGCGTCACCGCCATGGTGTGCTCGCGCGTATAGCGGCGGGCGTTGTCGATGGACACGGCGGCGCGGGCGACCAGCTCCTCGGCGAGAGCCAGGTCCTCCGTGTCGAAGGGCTCGGCGTTCTCCGAGCGCCAGAAGGTGACCATCCCGAGGATCAGGGAGCCCGCCCGCAGCGGCGCGGTGATCAGCGAGTGGATCCCGTAGTTCAGGGCCTGTGAGGTGAGTTCGTAGTCCTGCGCCTGCCAGCCGGGCGCATCCCGCAGGCTGGGCTCCAGGGTCGCCCGCCCCTCCCGCAGACTGCGGGCCTGCGGAGACGTGGGCACGAACCGGATCCGCTCGCCCACCGGATACAGCGGCGGATCCCTGCGGATCCCGGCCAGAGCCGTCCGGCGCAGCTCGGCCCCGGCCGTCGGCTGCTCACCGCTCAGTACGGCGCCGAACAGGTCCACGGTCACGAAGTCCGCGACCCGGGGCACGGCCAGCTCCGCCAGCTCCTCGGCGGTCCGGGTGACGTCCAGGCTGGTGCCGATGCCCGCGCCGGCCGCGTACAGCATGTCGAGACGCTCCCGCGCCACCTCGGCCCGGCCCGACAGGGCCCGCAGCTCGGTCGAGTCGCGCAGGGTCGCGACGCTGCCGTGCGGGCCGCCCCGCAGATGGGTGGGCCGCTGGTTGATCGCCAGCAGCCGGTCCTTGACCAGCCGCACCTCGTCCGTGGCGACCCGCCCCGACGCCAGCAACTCGGCGGTGTCCGCCGGCAGGCCGAGGTCGCCGACCCGGCGGCCCTCGGCGTCGTCGGGCAGGGCGAGCAGCCGACGGGCCTCGTCGTTGGCGAGCAGCAGGTCTCCGTCGCCGTCGACGATGAGCACGCCCTCCCGCACGGCGTGCAGGACCGCGTCGTGGTGCTCGTACATCCGGGTCATCTCACGCGGCCCGAGGCCCCGCGTCTGCCGCAGCAACCGGCGGCTCACCAGCGCCGTGCCCGCAGTGGCGAGGACCAGCCCGCCCGCCGCGGTGAACAGCACCAGCGGCAACTGCCGGTTGGCCGCGCCACCCACGTGCTCGGTGGTGATGCCGGCCGACACCAGGCCGACCACCTTTCCGTCCGGCGCCTTGATCGGCACCACGGCCTGCACCAGCGGCCCTATCGTCCCCGTGATCTCCTCGACGACGGTCCCGCCGGCCAGCGCGGGCCCCACCGTGCCGACGAACCGCTTGCCGATCCGGTCCGGGATGGGGTGCGTGTAACGGACCCCCTCGGTGTTCATCACGACGATGAAGTCGACCTTCGTCGCCGCACGGGCCGCCTCCGCCCGGGGCTGCAGGATGGCCGAGGGATCCGGACTGCTCAGCGCCTCGCGGGTGCCCGGCGCGTTGGCGAAGGTCTCGGCGACCGCCAGGGACCGGTTGCGGGCCTCCATCGTGCTGTCGTGACGGCTCTGCAACACCAGCGCCACCACGGCCACCACGACCAGCAGCAGAACGATGACGACCTGGAAGACGAACACCTGTCCGGCCACGCTGCGCCCGCTGAGCGCCGACCGTATGGCCGCGGCGGGACTCCACCGTGATCGGCGGCCGTGCCGTCGCCCGTCCGGCCCGCCGTCGACGGCCGACCCCGCCCGCCGCTCGCCCGGCGCGGAGGCAGGCGGACGCGCGGCGTGCGCTGCTACGGGGGGACGGGTGGGCCGAGTCCGGGATCGGCCCAATTGGCGGACCATGTGCCCTGTCTACACTCCCGAGCCCGAGGAGGCGAGGGAAGTCACGCCGTGTGGCGAGGGACGTGGGTCATGTGACGACGGCCTGGGTACGGTGCTCAGCCCGCGTTCCCGATCCGGCGGGCGGCGAGCAGCAGCGCGATGTCGTCGGGCCGGTCCACGGCATGCCGGGCCATCGCCGTGAGCCGGTCGGCCACGGTCACCAGGGAGCGGCCGCCCGGCCGGCCCACCGAGGCACCGGCCTTGGCCAGCGCCACCCGCAGGGCGCTGATCCCCTCGTCGATGTCGCCGCCCGGCCGCTCGACGAGCCCGTCCGTGTACAGGGCGAGCACGGCACCGGGATCCAGCACCAGTTCGGTCACCGGGTACTGGGCCAGCGGATCCACCCCGAGCACCACACCGCCGGGAATGTCCAGCACGAGCGTGCGCCCGCCCGGCCGGCGCAGCAGCGGCGGCAGATGACCCGCGCGGGCCACCATGGCCCGGCCGGTGACGGGGTCGAGCCGGACGTAGCAGCAGCTCGCGAACTGGCCGGGGTCGAGATCGATGAGCAGATGGTTGGTGCCGCTCAGCACCTCGTCCGGCCGCCGGTCGTCGAGCGCGAACGCGCGCACCGCGCTGCGCAGCTGCCCCATGGTCGCCGCCGCCTGCGCCCCGTGCCCCTGTACGTCGCCGATCACCAACGCGAGCCCGTCCCCGGCCTCGACGACGTCGTACCAGTCGCCCCCCACGTCCATGCCCTGCGTGCCGGGCAGGTACCGGCCCGCCGTCTCCACCCGGGGATGGACCGGCAGTCGCCGGGGGAGCAGGGCACGCTGCAGCCCGCGAGCGAGCGCGGCCTCGGTCTCGTAGCGCTGCGCCTTCTCCATGGCGTGCGCGATCAGCCCGGCGAGCGCGGTGAGGACCGTGCGTTCCTTGGTGCTGAAGCTGCGGGGCCGGTCGAAGCCGAGGATGCAGGAGCCGACCGGCCGCCCCGACGCGATCAGCGGCAGAAAGGCGCGGGCCCCCTCGGTGGCGTCCAGCGGGATACCGGGGTAGGCCTGCGCCAACTGCTGCATCGAGTCGAAGAACAGCGGCTGGCCCGTGGTCAGCGTCTCCACGCCGGGCAGCCGGGCGTCGAGGCCCACGCCCTCGAACGGCGCGAGGAAGCCCGGTGGGAAGCCGGTCTCCCAGGCCAGGTACAGGTGCCGTTCCTGGAGCAGATAGATGGCGAGACGGCGGCCACCGAACGCCGGCAGCAGCTCCTGCATGACCACGGCGGAGACCTGCCGCGCGGTGGTCGCCTCGGTCAGCGCGATGGCGAGGACGATCGGCCGGTGCACCGGTGAGGTCGCCGCCACGTCGGTGCCCGAGGCGTCGTCCGCGGCCTCGGGCGCGACCGGGGGCTGCGAGCCGCGGTGGGCGGGGCCGATGGTGCAGGTCAGAAGGTCCGGGCCGGGATGGACGGAGATGGCCAGCCAGTCCCCGTCGTACGGCTCGAACCGCTGGGCGCCGCTCTCCCGCCCGCCCGGCGGCGGGCGCCTGACGTGGAAGTGCACGGGCTCGGGGGACAGCAGCGCCGCCCGCAGATGGTCCTCGCACGACGGCTGGCCCAGCCACGGCACGCCCTCCCACAGCGCACGCCCGAGGAAACGTGCCCGCGGCTCGCCCAGCAGCTCGGCGGCGCACGGATTGGCGTACACGATCAGCCCCAGCCGGTCCAGGGCGAACACTCCCTGGGGCAGCTGGTCGGCGGCCGCGTCCCCCACCGCGGCCGCGTCGAGCACCACCCCGTCGACCGGCTGGTCCGGGCCGTACACGACGACGTCCGGGCTCCACAGCTCCAGCAGCCGGGGCGCGCCCTCGGCGGTCCGCAGGTGCAGCGGCCCGGACGGCTGCTTGCCGGCGGCCGCCTCCCGCAGCAGGTCCACGAGCCGGTCCCTGTCCTCCGCGGCCACGGCCCGGACCAGCGCGTCCGCACCCCAGGGCCGATCCCCGACGGCCGGCCGCAGCAACTGCCTCGCGTTGTCGTCCGCCGTGACGACGTCGGTCGTGGGTTGCCAGGCGAACCGCCCGACCCGCAGCACCGTCGGGCGGGTGCCGGGCGGTCGCAGGCACAGCGGCTCGTCGTCCCAGACGAGCGGCACCCCCGCCGCCTCCAGCCGCCGCACGGCCGCCCCCAGCTCCTCGGCGATCCGGGCCACCCGGTCCCGCTCGACGAGCACCTCGGTGATGTCGGAGGCGGGCGGCAGCAGCACGGTCAGGACACCGAAGGGCGCCGACGTCCCCATGACGGGCACGTTGATCGTCCCCACCGGGAACGGCAGCCCGGCCGCGAACTGCGGATAGCGGCGCATGCTCTCGGTGTTGTTCGGCAACACCACCTGCACGCCGAGCCGGTAGGCGTCGGCGACCGGGAAACGGCGGTCCACGTGCAGCCGCCACCAGGGCCGGTACAGCCGGCCGGGCAGCCCCACCAGGACGGCGAGCCGCAGGACGCCGGGTGTGCCGGACGGCATGTAGACGCCCCCGGCGCGGCCACTGGTGGCGCGGACCGCCTCGGCCGCGGCGTCGGCCAGCAGCGTGGCCAGCCCGCCGGGCGTCCCGTTCCGGCCCTCGGCGCTCCCAGTCATCGGTCCTACCTCGTCCATGCGCGCCGTTGCGCAGGCGACACAGCAAGAATGCGCCTCGACGCCCCTAGCCCGCACCCGGGGCGGGCGCGATTCCGGAGCGTACGCCGTGGGTCGGCCCAGGGGACCCGCCCGGACATCGCCGATGTGCCGAAACGGGGGCCGAGTCCCGGGGCAGGTGCCGGGGTGCCTCGGGTCATCCGCGACGTGGGTTCCGGGCGGGTGCCGGGGTGTCTCGGGTGATCCGCGACGTGGGTTCCGGGCGGGTGCCGGGGTGTCTCGGGTGATCCGCGACGTCCGTTCCGGGCGGGTGCCGGGGGTGTCTCGGGTGATCCGCGACGTCCGTTCCGGGCGGGTGCCGGGGGTGCCTCGGGTCATCCGCGACGTCCGTTGCGAGCAGGTGCCGGGGTGCCTCAGGACGCCCGCAACGTTCGCTTCGCGAGTTCGTACGCCGGGAGCATCGCCTCGTGCTCCGCCGTGTTCAGCCCGCCGAGGTGCAGAACGACCGGTCCGTCCGGCGTGGTGACGGCGAGCGCGCGCTCCGTCTTGGTCTCGTCCATCAGCTCGCTCTCGTACAGGTACTCCACCTCGGCACCGGAGAGGTCACCCGCCTCGAACGGCTGGTACTTCTCCTCGCTGACCCCCTTCTCGGCGGCCAGGAACCCCTCCAGTACGGCCCGCGCGTCGGCGTCGCCCGGCTCGCCGGTCCAGACCCGCAGGAAGCCGATGTGCCCGGCGGGCTTGGCGTCCACCTCACAGGCGGCGGTCACCGGACCCTGCCGCCACATCATGTCGGCGACCTCCTCCGGCAGGTCCTGCGAGGTGCCGAGGGTGGACTCCGCCTCCCACTTCGCGGCGATGTCGAAGGTCACGGGCAGCTCGCAGGCGGACCCCGCCGCCCCGATCGTGCCGCCGCCCCCGACGCCCTCGGCCGCCTTCTCCGGCGCCGAAGCGCTCGCGGCCGCCCTGGCGTCGTCCTCCGCCGCTGCCCCGCAGCCGGTCAACAGCCCCGCCACCACTGCCACGTGGACCAGCCCCCGCCACGCGTTCCCCGCCCCGACCTGCACCGCGGTGTCTCCTCTCGGTTGAGGCGGGCACTGTATCCCGGGCGCTCCACCGAGCCGCGCGCAGGTACGGCGCCTCAGCCGGCCAGAGTGACCCGCGCCGCCTGAAGCGCCCGCACGGCGTAGGACCGGCCGAACAGCACGGCGTGCACGAGCAGCGGGAAGAGCTGGTGCAGCGCGACGCGGTCCCGCCAGCCGTCGGCGAGCGGGGCGGCCTCCTGGTAGCCGTCGAGCACGTCGTCGAGGTGGGGGCAGCCGAAGAGACGCAGCATGGCGAGGTCGGTCTCGCGGTGCCCGCCGTGCGCGGCCGGGTCGATGAGCCAGGCGTGCCCGTCGGCGCCCCACAGCACATTGCCGTTCCAGAGGTCGCCGTGCAGCCGGGCGGGCGGCTCGGCGGGCCCCGCCAGTTCCGGCAGCCGCTCGCAGACGCGTTCGAAGACTTCGGCCTCGGCGGCACGCACGGTGCCGTCGTCCACGGCACGCCGCAGATACGGCAGCACGCGGTGCTCGGCGTACCAGGTGGGCCAGTCGGTGCCGGTGACGTTGCGCATGGGGGCGAGCCCGATCGACGCGTCCGTCGGGCCGCCCGGCGGCGGAGCCCCGAACGCCTCCGCCCCGGAGGCGTGCAGCGCGGCCAGGTCCCGCCCGAACCGCACCGCCGCCCGCCCGCCGGGCCGCCCGTCCGCCACCCGGTCGGTCACCAGCCACCGCCCGTCATGGCCGTGCACGGCCGGCACCCGCACCGCGCCCGCCGCGCCCAGCCACCGCAGTCCCGCCGCCTCGGCCCGCACCCCACCCGGCGCGTCCTGGCGTTTCACCATCACCACCCGCCCGTCGTCGAGGGTGACCTCGGCGAGCGTGCCGGACACCGGTCGTACACCGGTCACCGCCCGCCCCGTGAACCGGGCCGCCGCGGCCTCGGGCCCCTGGTCGCTGCTCTGCACGGCCCCACCGTACGACAGGCCGGAACCGGCCATTTGCGGTATCGGCAAAGGCATTTGTCCCCAGAGCCCGGTCGCACGAGGCTCGGTCCCAGGACGCCGACCGGCACCGACAGCCCCGAGGAGACGCCATGACCGAACTCCCCGCACCCACCGAGCCCGCCGCCTTCTGGGAGGCCCGCTACCGCGACACCGACCGCGTCTGGAGCGGCCGCCCCAACGCCCTGCTCGTCCGAGAGGCGGCCGACCTGAAGCCCGGCACCGCCCTCGACCTGGGCTGCGGAGAGGGCGCCGACGCGGTGTGGCTGGCGTCCCGCGGCTGGCAGGTCACCGGCGTCGACATCTCGGCCACCGCCCTGGAACGCGCCGCCCTGCACGCCGCCGAAGCCGGGGTCGGCGACCGCACGGCCTGGGAACGGCACGAACTCGGCCACAGCTTCCCCAAGGGCAGCTTCGACCTGGTGAACGCCCAGTACCTGCAGTCCCCGGTGGGCCTCGACCAGCAGGGGGTGCTGCGGCGCGCCGCCGAGGCCGTCGCCGAACAGGGCACGCTCCTGATCGTGATGCACGCGGGCTGGCCGTCCTGGCAGACGAGGCCGCCCTTCGAGGCCGTCTTCCCCACGCTGGAGAGCGTCCTGGCCGAACTGTCGCTGCCCGAGTCGGGCTGGACCGTCGAGACGGCGGAGACGATACGGCGCTCGAGCGTCTCACCCGACGGGGAGGAGGGCTTCCGCGAGGACAACGTGTGGCGCATCCGGCGCCTGTGAGAGCGGCTCCGTGTGACCGGCACCCGCCACGGGAACTCGGCGGCCATGACCGAGCAGGCAGCACTCCACGCGTCGTACTGGCTCGACACCCTCCCGCCCGGCGACCCGGCACCCCCGCCGGCCGGCGACTTCCAGGTCGACGTCGCCGTCATCGGGGCGGGCATGGCCGGGCTGAGCACGGCGTGGGAACTGACCCGGCGCGGGCACGGGGTCGCCGTGCTGGAGGCCGACCGGATCGCCGCCGGCGTCACCGGGCACACCACCGCCAAGCTCAGCGCCCAGCACACCCTGATCTACGACCGGCTGCGGCGCACCCGGGGCACCGACGGGGCGCGCCTGTACGCGCGCTCTCAGACGGAGGCCATCCACCACGCCGCCGAGATCGTCCACGAACTGGGCATCGAGTGCGACTGGGAGGACACCGCCGCCTACACCTTCGCGCAGGGCCGCCGCCGGATCCCCGAGCTGCGCGCAGAGGCGGAGGCGGCCAAGGAGGCGGGACTGACCGCCGAGTTCGTCACGGAGACGGACCTGCCGTTCCCGGTCGCCGGCGCGGTACGGGTCGCGGACCAGGCCCAGTTCCATCCGCGCAAGTACCTGCTGGCGCTGACCGACGCCATCCGCAGCGGGGGAGGGCAGCTGTACGAGGGGACACGCGTCCTCGGGCTCACCGAGGGGGAGCCGTGCGTGCTGACCACGGAGGAGGGCACCCGGGTGACCGCCCGGGCGGTCGTGGTCGCCACGCACTACCCGGTCTTCGACCGTGCCCTGCTCTTCACCCGCCTCGCACCGCGCCGGGAGGTCGTCGTCGCCGCCCCCGTCGACACGGCCAAGGCCCCCGAGGGGATGTACATCACGCCCGAGCACCACACCCGCTCGGTGCGCACGGCACCGTACGCGGACGGCAAACGGCTGCTCATCGTGACCGGCGAGCACTTCACCCCCGGCAGCGGCCGGGACTCCGGGGAGCCGTTCGCGACGCTCACCAGCTGGGCCGAACGCCACTTCGGCACGCTGCACCTCAGCCACCGGTGGGCCACCCAGGACAACGACTCCACCGACCACGTGCCGCTCGTCGGCCTGCTGCACCCCGCGAGCCGCCATGTCTACGTCGCCACCGGCTTCGGCGGCTGGGGTCTGAGCGGCGGCATCATGGCCGGCCGTCTGCTCTGCGACGAGATCACCGGCCGTCAGGCGCCGCCGTGGAGCGAGCTGTACGACCCGCGCCGCATCACCCCTGTGCTGCGCGAGGGCGGCCAGTTCATCCGCCACCAGGCCAATGTCGCCCGCCACTTCATCGGCGACCGGCTGCCGGCCCTGACCCGGCCGGGCCTGGAGGACCTGGCCCCCGGCGACGGCGCCGTCGTGCACATCGGCGGCCGCCGCTGCGCGGTCCACCGCGACGAGGACGGACGGCTGCACGCCGTGTCCGCCCGCTGCACCCACCTGGGCTGCCTCGTGGCGTTCAACCGCGCCGAACAGGCCTGGGAGTGCCCCTGCCACGGCTCCCGCTTCGCCCCCGACGGCCACGTCCTCCAAGGCCCGGCGGTACGACCACTGGAACAGCGGGACATCTGAGGGTCAACGGCCGTCTCGTAGCGCCCGCGCATGGCTCATGAACGCCGCCAACCCCACCTCGAACGCCCGGTCCGCCCGCCCCTCGCCCACCGCCGCGAGCACCCGGCCGAGGCGGGGCGTGGGGGCCTGGTCCGTCAGTTCCCACATCGTCTCCGGCGCCGCGAGGTCGAGCGCCGAGCCCAGCACCAGGTTCTCCAGCGCGATCAGCAGCGGCATCACCTCGGTGTCGGTGAAACCGGCGTCGAGCAGCAGGCCCACCGCCCGCTCGTACTGCTCCAGCACCCGAGGCGCCCGCACCGGTGACGTCATCAGCAGCGGGATCGCCTTCGGGTGCGCGGCGAACGCGGCGCGATAGGACCGAGCCCAGGCCTCCAGCGCCTCGTCCCAGGGCGTGCGATCCAGGGTCCCGGGGTCGATCGCGGACGTGACCCGCTCGCGCAGCAGCTCGACGATGCCGTCCCGGCCGTCCACATGGTGGTACACCGACCCCGTCTGCGCCCCCAGCCGCCGGGCTATCTGCGGCACGCTGAAGTCGCCCTGTTCATCGATCAGTTGGAGCGCGGTCGTGGTGATGCGTTCACGATCGAGCAGCGGTGTGCGCGGCCGTCCCATGGTCAGTGTGCTCCCTGAGGTCTTCCCGGATGCCCAACGGGGAGGCTACATTGCGGAAACCGAAAGCCTTTAGGTTTACGTGCTCAGGGCGCTCCGGGGCACGTCATCCATGGTGCGCCGGAGCAACCCCCCGCGCCCCCTCCCGGCCACCCGCACCCCATCACGTGCCGCCCCCTCCAGTCCCGCCGCTCGAAGGGCCAGACGCGCATGACCCCGACCACCCCCGACGCCCCCGCCGACAGAGCACCGGCTCCCACGCCCACCCTCCGCTCCGGCTCCCTCGGCACCGCCGACATCGCCTTCTTCGTCGTCTCGGCCGCCGCCCCGCTCACCGTGATGGCGGGCGTCGCCCCGCTGGCGATCCTGCTCGGCGGCATAGGCGCCCCCGTCGGCTACCTCCTCGCCGGCATCACTCTCGCCGTCTTCGCCGTCGGCTTCACCACGATGAGCCGGCACGTCCGTGGCGGCGGCGCCTTCTACGCCTTCATCACCCGCGGCCTCGGCCGCCGCGTCGGCATCGGCGCCGCCCTGCTCGCCCTGGTCGGCTACAACGGCATGGAGATCGGCGTCTACGGCCTCCTCGGCACGGCCACCCAGGACACCGCACAGGCCCTCTTCGGCACCGACCTCCCCTGGCTGCCGATCTCGCTGGCGGGCCTGCTGCTCATCGGCTACGGCGGCTACCGCTCCATCGACTTCGGCGCCAAGGTCCTCGGCGTCCTGCTGGTCGCCGAGACCGGCATCCTCGTCCTGCTGGCGGCGGGCGTGCTGCTCAAGGGCGGCGCCCACGGACTGTCCGCCGCCTCCCTCGCCCCCGGCAACGTCCTCGTCCCCGGCACCGCCGCCGTACTCGCCTTCGCCTTCGCCGCGTTCACCGGCTTCGAGTCGACCGTCATCTACCGCCGCGAGGCCCGCGACCCGCACCGCACGGTCCCGCGCGCCACCTACCTCGCCGTCGGCTTCCTCGGCGTCTTCTACGCGTTCACCGTCTGGATCGTCATCCAGGCATTCGGCAACGCGGAGGTCGTACGGGCGGCGGGCGAGGACCCGGGCGCCCTCTTCTTCACCGCCATCACCACCTACGTCGGCGGCTGGGCGGCGGACCTGATGCACGTCTTCATCGTCACCAGCGTTCTCGCCTCCCTCCTCGCCTTCCACAACGCCATCAACCGCTACGCCCTCGCCCTCGCCGAAGAAGGCGTCCTGCCGCGCCCGTTGGCCCGCATCCACCCCCGCCACCGCTCTCCGTACGTGGCCGGAATCACCCAGACCGTCCTCGGCGCCCTCGTCGTGCTCGCCTTCTGGGCGGCGGGCGCCGACCCGTACGGCCAGCTGCTGCTGTGGGTCAACACCCCAGGCATGATCGGCCTGATGGTGCTGCAACTGCTCGCCGCGATCGCCGTCCCCTGCTACTTCCGCCGCGTCCGCCATCAGGAGGGCGCCCTGCGCACGCTCGTGGCACCGGTCCTCGCCACCGTCCTGCTCGCCACGGCGATCGCACTGGTGGTGACCCACGTCGACCACTTCACGGGCGCGTCCCCGACCGTGAACACCCTCCTGGTCGCCGTCGCCCCCACCGCCTTCGCCGCCGGGCTCCCGCTGGCGTGGTGGCTGCGCCGCAGGCGCCCCGAGGTCTACGAGGCGTTCGCCGCCGAGCCCGTGGAAGGCACCGCCGACGCCCCACCTGCCAGGGACACCACAGCGTCCGCCTCCGCCGAATGACCCTCCACGACAAGGGAGTTGTCGACATGCCCACGGCCGACCTCGTCCTCACCGGCGCCCAGGTCCGCACCCTCGACCCCGCCCGCCCCCGCGCCACCGCCGTCGCCGTCCGTGACGGGGTCGTCGTGGCGGTCGGCGAGGAGAGCGACGTACGCGACTGGCGCGGCCCGGGCACGGAGGCCGTACCGCTGGAAGGCGCCCACCTCGTGCCCGGTCTGGTGGACGCCCACAGCCACCCCGTGTGGGGCCTGGACATGGCGACCGGGACGGACCTGTCCGCCGTGCGGGACCTGGCCGGACTGCGTGCCGCTCTCGCGTCGGCGGCGCGCGTCGACGGCTGGGTGATCGGTTTCGGGCTGGACCACAACGCCTTCGAGGGCCGCCCCGTCGACCGTGCTCTCATCGAGGACGCCCTCGGCGGAGCCCCGGCCTTCCTGCGGCTGTACGACGGTCACTCCGCCCTCGCCAGTGGTACGGCGCTAGGCGCGGCGGGCGTGACCGGGCCGCGCGCCTTCGCGCAGCGCTCGGAGGTCGTCTGCGACGCCACCGGTCGCCCCACCGGCCATCTCGTCGAGCACGCCGCGATCGACCTGGTGGCCCAGGTGATGCCCCGCCCGTCGTACGCCGAACGCCGCGCCCGCCTGGTGGAGCTGCTCTCGGCGATGGCGGCGACCGGCCTGACCGGCGCCCATGTGATGGACGGCGGGGACCTGGACCTCGTCGAGTCCGTGGCCCGCGAGACGGTGCTGCCGGTGCGGCTGCGGTTCGCACCCTGGTGCATGCCCGGCGCGGAGAAGGACGACCTGGACGAGCTGGTCGCCGCACAGGGGCGGGGTGGGCGGCACTGGCTGGTCGGCGGGGTGAAGTTCTTCATCGACGGCACCGTCGAGGGCGGCACCGCCTGGCTGGAGCACCCGGACTGCCACGGCCGGGGCACGGAGGCGTTCTGGCCGGACCCCGAGGCGTACGCCGCCGCCGTACGGCAGCTGCACGCTGCCGGTGTCCGCACGGCCACGCACGCCATCGGCGACGCGGCGGTACGCCACGTCCTCGACGTGGTGGCCGCCCTCGGCCCCGGCGCCCGCGGGGCGCACCGCGTCGAGCACATCGAGACGGCACCGGACGACCTGCTGCCGCGCTTCGCCGAACTGGGCGTGACGGCGTCCATGCAGCCGCCGCACACCGCCTACACCCGCCCCGACGGCACCGACGAGTGGTCCCGTCGCCTGGGCGCTGACCGTGCCGCCCACGCCTGGCGGCTGCGCGACCTGCGGGACGCCGGAGCGACGGTCGCCCTCGGCTCGGACTGGCCGATCGCCCACTACGACGCCCGGGCCGTGCTGGCCACGGCCCGCCACCCCAAGGGCGCCGCATCGCACCGCGCGGGCCTCACCGGTCTTCAGGCCCTGGAGGGCTGCACGACCCACGCGGCGTACGCCGCCGGCGAGTCCGGCACGGCGGGCCGGATCGCCCCCGGCCTCCGCGCCGACCTCACGGCCCTCGCCGTGGACCCGGTCGAGGCCCCCGCCGACGAGCTGGCTCAGGCACCGGTGCGCCTGACCGTGACCGGCGGGCACGTGGTCCACCGGGCGGGCTGAGCGACGGGCGTTTGTGCCTCGCGGATCGGATCACCCGGGGAGCGACAGCGAACGCCTCCAACGCTTGGAGTGAACGATCGTGGCGCGAGAGAAGAAGGCCAAGGCCAAGATGGAACAGGCCAAGGGCAAGGCCAAGGAGGCGGTCGGCCGCGCGGTCGGCAACGAGCGGATGACCGCCGAGGGCAAGATGGAACAGGCCAAGGGTGACGCTCGCCAGTCGAAGGAGAAGGCCAAGGACACGTTCAAGCACTGACCGGCGACGTACGAGGAGCGGGCCCCCTGGCTGCGCCGGGGAACCCGCTCCTCGTTCTCGAAGTGCGTACGGCGGCTCAGATCCCGCAGGAGGACGCGGACCAGAACCGGCTGTCGCGGTGGTCGAGGTGCGTGTGGTCGCCGTGGCCGGGGTAGCCCGGGCCCAGGATGCCCCGGAAGCCGTGGTTGCGGGCCTGCTTGGCCAGCGTGCACAGCGAGTGCGGGCCGGACCCGAGGTCGGCGGCGTCACCGTACAGATGACGGCTGTTGCTCGCGCCGCCCACCGCGTCGTTGCAGGCGTGCGAGCGGAAGCCGCTGGTCACCCGGATCGGCTGGTCGCCGAGGGCGTGCCGCATGGCCTCCAGCTTCCACATGGTGCGCAGCGCGTTGGACTTGGCGATCGCGGCACTGACCGCACCGCCGGCCCAGGTGCTGTTGCAGTCGTTCAACTCGCTGTACGAGAAGTGGACCGGCGTGCAGTCGTCGTCCTGCAGGGCGTAGAGCTTGCTGAAGGTGTTCGGACCGGCGACGCCGTCCGCGGCCAGGCCGTACGCCGACTGGAAGCGCTTGAGGGCGGCCTCGGTGGCCGGCCCGAAGGCGCCGTCGACGGCCAGTACGGCGCCGTGGCCCGGGTAGCCGCCGAGCCGGATCTGCAGCTGGGTGACGTCGGCTCCCGAGGAGCCCTGCGAGAGGGTGCGGTTCCAGGTGTAGCAGCCGTCGGCGTGGGCGGTGCCGGCGGTGGCGAGCGTGCCCGCCCAAGCGCCAGCCATGACCATGACAAGTGCGACGAGGAGTCGAACGGTTCGTCTGAACATCTGAGCTCCATGTCGGGGGAGAGATGTGGTGTTGCCGGGCGTGGGGGGCGTGTGACGCGCGTCAACGATGGGGCACGCCGCCGTGGGCGCGCAAGGGCGGGGCCGTCCGGTTGCCCGGACGGTCACCGCCCCTTGGCGCGTCATTCACGGCCGCGCACGCCATGGGTCAGGAGAACAGCAGCCGCCAGGTCAGCGGACCCGGGTGACCGTCCGCGTCACCGCGCAGCTCCGCGCGCGACTTCTGGAAGTCCCGCACGTTCAGCCGGTCCGCCTCGCCCCACGTCCGGCTCGGACCGACCCGGTAGTGGTCGCCGAAGCCCCGCTTCACGAGCTGCTTGCCGAGCCGGAGCACGTACTCGTTCGACGCCCCGTCCCGGAAGTACTTGCGGCCCGGGAACGCGGGAACCTTCGGCTTGCTCGGCGTCGGCGGCTTGCTGTCACCGGTGTCGTCGTCCCCCAGGTCGAGTTCGGCCTTGGCGTACTTCACGATCCGGGCGAAGTCGATCGCGCCCGGGTCGCCGTGCGAGTTCTCCGGCACGTGCATGTGCCCGCACACGCCCCTGAAGTCCGACCACTTGCCCCCCGACATCCGCTGGCCGGCGCCGTTGGCGTACGACGACGGATACGCCGGCCACTGCTTCGGCCCCGACAGCGACACGCCGTGCTCCTCGTGCGCCCACGCCAGGAACCGGGCGACGCCGCGCAGCGCCCAGTCCGGCGCGTCCGGCCAGTAGACGTGGCTCTGTCCGGCGGCCTTCCACTTCGCGTGCGTCTTGGGGTCGCAGGTGCCGACCAGCTCGACCTGGCACACGTTGAGAGTGTTGGTCTCGACGCCGCCCCTGAGGTTCTGCAGCGCTCTGGACGAGCTCTCGATGTCGAAGTGCTGGTACCACTTCAGCTTCTTCGCCCCCAGGTCCGGCACCGCGGTGAGGTTCGGCGCCGAGGAACCCCCGCCGTAACCGGGCAGGGAGCGGCCCTCGGTGGTGTGCAGGACGACGACGTTGACCTCCATCGGTGTCCCGCCGAAGTCGTCCTGGTACCAGTTGGCCCGGCTCGCGCCCGGGAATCGCTGCGGTCCTGTCTTCGTGCTCAACTCGTCCTCCCCCGTGGAAGTTGACTTGCCATCAGGCCGTGACTACTGATCAGGAACGAGGAACGCGTACGAACGGTTCCGCCCTCCGATCGCAGGATCCGGACGCTTGACCGTTGATACGAGTGTTTTCAGCCAAACTCACAGCGTGACTAGGCGGGCACGTCCCGTGCGGATAGCGTGAGCCCGCCGCGTCGCCACACCGGGGGCACAGGGCCCCGCAGGGACTTGCGAGCGGCGGAGGGTTACCCCCTTGACCACAGCATCCGTGCTGATGGCCGACGTCTTCCAGGTTCAGCCCTACACATCCCACTGCGAGGTGATCCACGCCGAGGGCGCGCATGCCGTCATCGGCGTGTCGCCGGGCAACAGCTACTTTTCCGCCCGGCGTCTGCACGACCTCGCCCGCTGGGGGCTGGACCACTTCGAGAAGGTCGACTTCGTCTACACCGACCTGTACCTGGCCGAGATGTACGAGGCGTCCGGCTACACCCCCGACGACGCCCGCAGAAAGGCGGTGAAGAACCTCAGAGGCGTCCGCGCGAAAGTCCGGGACGCGGTGACCGTCGCCGACCCGGAGGGGGCGCGGCTGCGCTGGCAGCCGATGTCCGACTTCCGGTCCAACCCGTCGTACCAGGAGATCCACCGGCATCTGGAGTCCCGGCTGGCCACCGACGACGACTTCCGCGCGGTGTGCGAGGCCCTCGTGAGCCGGTTCCTGGCCGCCCGCGGGGAGGCGCCGAGCGAGCGGCAGCGCGCGGTGTGCGTGGAGTACGTGTGCGCGGAGGCCCCGCTGTTCCTGGACACCCCGGCGATCCTCGGCGTGCCGTCCTCGCTCAACTGCTACCACCAGCTCCTGCCGATGGCGGAACTGCTCTACTCGCGCGGCGCCGGGCTGCGCGCCTCCCGCAACCAGGGCCACGCCGTGGTCACCCCCGCCACCGCCGAAGGAGTCACCGCATGACCACCGCCCTGGACGCCGCCCGCGCCACGGACATCCTCGACTTCCCGTTCTCGTGGGACGGGACGCGGGTGCCCACCGAGGTGGAGCAGCTGCGCGCCACGACCCCGGTGCGGCGGGTCCGCACCATCGCCGGCGACGAGGCCTGGCTGGTGTCCTCGCACAGCCTGTGCCGGCAGGTCCTGGAGGACGACCGGTTCTCCCTGAAGGACACCTCCGCCCCGGGCGTTCCGCGCCAGTACGCCCTGACGATCCCGCCCGAGGTCGTGAACAACATGGGCAACATCACCGGCGCCGGCCTGCGCAGGGCGGTGATGAAGGCGCTCAACCCCAAGGCGTCGGGCCTGACCGAGTGGATGCGCGCGGAGGCCGAACGCCTCGTCGACGCCCTCGTCGAGTCCGGACCCACCGCGGATCTGCGGGCCGCGTTCTGCGATCCGTACTCGGCCGCGATGCACTGCCGGATCCTCGGCATCCCGCAGAGCGAGGCACCTCGCTTCCTGCGCAGCCTCGACATCGCGTTCATGAACTCGCCGTGCCCCGTCACCGGCGCGAAGATCAACTGGGACCGGGACATCAGCCGCATGAGCGCGCTGCTGAACGATCCCGCGACCCAGGGCCTGATGGGTGAGCTGGCCGCCCTGCGCGACAACCCCGAGTACGCGCACCTGACCGACGAGATGCTGGCCACCGTCGGCGTCACCATGTTCGGCGCGGGCGTCATCTCCACGTCCGGCTTCCTGGCCATGGCGCTGGTCCACCTGCTCGTCCACCGCGCCACCTGGGACCTGCTCCGGGACCACCCGGAGCTGCTCGACCGCGGGGTGGAGGAGCTGCTGCGGGTCAACCTCTCCATCGGTGACGCCCTGCCCCGCCTGGCCCTCGCGGACGTCCGGCTGGGTGACGTGGAGATCAAGCGGGGCGAGCTCGTCCTGGTCCTGGTCGAGGGCGCCAACCTCGACCCGGAGAAGTTCCCCAACCCGCACCGCTTCGACGTGCACCGCGAGAACGCCGGCGACCACCTCTCCTTCGGCGGCGGTTCGCACTACTGCCCGGCGACCGCGCTGGGCCGAGCCCACGCCCGGATCGCCCTGGAGGTGCTCCAGCGGCGCCTGCCCGACCTGAGCCTCGCCGTGCCGGTGGAGCAGCTCGTGTGGCGCACCGGCTTCATGAAGCGCCTCCCCGAGCGGCTGCCGGTGGCCTGGTAGCACGGCGTCGTCCCCGTCCCGCCACCCCTGGGACGGGGACGCCCGCTTGTCAGCCCTCGGCTCGTCGCCCCTCGGCTCGTCAGTCCTGCGCGACCAGTGCCGGCGTCGACCGCGTCAGCACCTCACCCCGGAAGAAGGCCGGGCTGCGCCACCGCATCACGGACATGATCACCAGGCCCAGGGCCAGCAGCCCCACACCGATCACGAACACCGACCCCACCCCCAGCACGGACGACCCGCTGCCGTACGCCGGGTCCCACATGTCGACCAGCGTCTTGGCGAAGACCGCCGCCAGCAGCACCCCGCCGACCACCGGGAACAGTCCCTTGAACACCAGGTCGCGGCCGGAGCGCAGCAGCTCCGCCCGGAAGTACCAGGCACAGGCGAAGGCCGTCAGGGCGTAGTAGAAGCAGATCATCAGGCCGAGCGCGTAGATGGTGTCGACCAGCACGTGCTCGCTGACCAGCGTCATCACCGTGTAGAACACGCCGGTCGCGATGCCCGCGGTGACCGTGGCGCGCCCCGGCGTCCTGAATCGGGGGTGCACCCGGGCGTACGAGGCAGGCAGCGCCTCGTACGTCGACATCGCCAGCACCGTACGGGCCACCGGGATGAACGTGGTCTGCAGGCTGGCCGCGGCCGACGCGAGCACCGCAACGAAGAGCAGGATGCCGAGGGCCGGGCCCATCACCGGGCCGGCCAGCGCGGCGAAGACGTTGTCGGAGGTCTCCGGGTTGGCGAGGCCGAGCCCCTGGTCACCGGAGCCGACGACCATCTGCGCCGCCACACCGGTGGCCAGGTACGAGCCGACCAGCACCACCATGGCGACCAGTGCCGCGCGGCCGGGGGTGCGACCGCTGCCGCTGGTCTCCTCGTTGGCGGTCAGGCAGGCGTCCCAGCCCCAGTACATGAAGATCGACAGCGACAGACCGGCGGTGAACGCGGCGAACGACTGCACGGCGAACGGATTCAGCCACGACCACGAGAACTCCGCCGAGGTCGGGAACCCGGCGTCCCCCGCCTTCCCGAAGGCCATCGCCACGAACACGGCCAGCACCACCAGCTGCAACGCCACCAGCGCGTACTGCACACCCTTGGTCGCGGTCATCCCGCGGTAGCTGATCACCGTCGCGACCGCGATCAGTGCGAGGCAGGTGACGATGTGGACGGCCTTGTTGTCGTCCAGGGCGGCGACGGACTCACTGCCCGTGACCTCGCCCGCGAGCAGCCAGAAGTACGAGGTGGCCACGCCGGCCAGATTCGACAGCACGATGATCGTGGCGATCACCAGCCCCCAGCCGCACATCCAGCCCAGCCGCGGCCCGAACGCCTTCACCGTCCAGGTGAACGAGGTGCCGCAGTCCGGCATCGCCTTGTTCAGCTCGCGATAGGCGAAGGCGACCAGCAGCATCGGCAGGAAGCCCGCGAGGAACACGGCGGGCATCTGCACGCCCACCTCGCCCGCCGTGGAACCGAGCGTCGAGGTGAGGCAGTACACCGGCGCCACGGTGGACACACCGATGACCGCGCTGCCCAGCAGGCCGACGGAGTTCCCGCTCAGGCCCTTGGCGCGCATGCCCCCGACGGGGGCCGCGTCCGTGTCTCCGGCCTGCGGCCGTACGTCCAGCTGAGTCATGAACAGGACGTTAAATCCTGCGGTTTCCGTGCCAACTCGACGTGACGTCGGCCTGGCCGGACACTCAAAATCCGATCATTCGACGGCGCAGCGTCCATATGACCTGCGATTGAAAGGGTGATTGCGATTGCTGTACCGGACTTCCAAAGTCGACTTCCGGGCGTCCGATATTCGGTAATCGCAGCGAGGCCCGATGTGGCGCGTCGCAATCTTTCCGCGTGATCCGCGCCACACCGGGCCTCGCGCCCGTTCACACGCGTGCGGCGAACCGCTCCCACACGCGGTGGCTCCTCAACAGCCCCGTGATCTCCTCCAGCACCCCGGTGCCGGTCTCGCCGGTCACCACCCCGGGCGCGTCGGCGGGGACGCCCGCGGCCTCCAGCGCGGACCGCGCGCCTGCCCAGCCGCCGATCGCCTTGCCGTGCCGGAACACCTCGGCCAGCATCAGCAGCACCCGTGGGTCGGTGGGCCGCGCGCCGTTCGGCTCGCCGTTGCCCGCCTTGGCGTCCCGGGCACCGTAGGCGTCGCCGCCGGGACCCGGCACGCCCGCCAGCAGCAGGGCGTCGAACTCGATCGAGCGGGCCGTGGCGAACGTCCGCTGCACGGTGATCGGCTCGCCCTCCGAGTCGAGCTTGCCGCCGGACGGCGCGATCACCAGGGGCACCATCCCGCCCCTCAGGACGGTCTCGCGCACTACGCGCACCCCGTCCAAGTCGCCCGCTCCGTCGGTGACGATCCCGACGATCCGGCCGTCCAGCGGCCAGGTCCGGCCGAGCTGCGACAGCGCGGGGGAGGGCTCGACGGCCTCGATCGGCACCGTCGGCTCGGGAGCCGGCAGCCCCAGCCCGGCGGCCACCGGCTCGCACAGCTCGGGGTCGATGTTGGCCAGCACCCGCAGACCCCGCTCCTTGATGGCCTGCTCGTAGCACTTGCCCAGCTCGAAGGTGTACGCCGCGACGATGTGCTCCCGCTCCACCGGGCTCATGCTCCGCCAGAACCGCCGGGGCTGGCTGAAGTGGTCCGCGAACGACGTCGGCGCCTCACGGACCTTCTGCGCCTCGGGCACCGTCACCGGCGCCTCGATGTACGCGTGGGTGTCCGCACCCGCCAGGAACGGGCAGCCGCCGTCGAGCGAGTTCGGCCGGTAGGGCGCCGCGCCGCTGTGCACAGCCGTCTGGTGCATGCCGTCGCGCAGCATGTCGTTGATCGGCGCGTGCGGGCGGTTGACCGGGATCTGCGCGAAGTTCGGCCCGCCCAGGCGGGTGATCTGCGTGTCCAGGTACGAGAAGAGTCGTCCCGCCAGCAGTGGGTCGTCGGTGATGTCGATACCGGGCACGAGATGGCCGGGGTGGAAGGCCACCTGCTCGGTCTCGGCGAAGAAGTTGGTCGGATTGGCGTTCAGGGTCAGAAGCCCGATCGGCTGCACCGGCGCCAGCTCCTCGGGAACGATGTTCGTCGGATCGAGCAGATCGATGCCCTCGAACGTCTGCTCGGGCGTGTCCGGGAATGTCTGGATGCCCAGCTCCCACTGCGGGTACGCCCCCGCCTCGATGGCGTCGGCGAGGTCGCGGCGGTGGAAGTCGGGGTCGACACCGCTCGCGATCTGGGCCTCCTCCCACACCAGGGAGTGCACGCCCAGCTTCGGCTTCCAGTGGAACTTCACCAGCGTGGTCCCACCCTCGGCGTTCACCAGCCGGAAGGTGTGCACGCCGAAGCCCTCCATCATGCGGAACGACCTGGGGATGCCCCGGTCGGACATGTTCCACAGCGTGTGGTGGGTGGCCTCGGTGTGCAGGGTGACGAAGTCCCAGAACGTGTCGTGCGCGCTCTGCGCCTGCGGGATCTCCCGGTCCGGGTGGGGCTTGCCGGCGTGGATGACGTCGGGGAACTTGACCGCGTCCTGGATGAAGAACACCGGAATGTTGTTGCCCACCAGGTCGAACGTGCCCTCGCTGGTGTAGAACTTCGTCGCGAAGCCCCGGGTGTCACGGACCGTGTCGGCCGAGCCGCGCGAGCCGAGCACGGTCGAGAACCGCACGAACACCGGCGTCTCGACGTCCTTCCGCAGGAAGGCCGCCTTGGTGACGCTCGCCGCGCTGCCGTAGCCCTGGAAGATCCCGTGGGCGGCGGCGCCACGCGCGTGCACGACCCGCTCGGGGATGCGCTCGTGGTCGAAGTGGGTGATCTTCTCCCGCAGGTGGTGGTCCTGTAGCAGGACCGGCCCGCGGGAGCCCGCCTTGAGGGAGTGGTCGGTGTCGTACAGCCGGTTGCCCTGGGCGGTGGTCAGGTAGGGGTCGCGCTGCCCCTGTGTCGTCGGGTCGGCGCCGGTCGGCGTGCCCGTGGGGCTCACCGTCGCGGGAGCGGCCTGGTCGGGCTTCGGCGGCAGCGGCCCCCTCGGCTCGGTGGGTTCGTGCACGGGCGGCGACTCGGCTCCGGGCCGGCCCGGGACGCCCTCCGCGGGCCCGTCGTCACCCAGGGCGGCAGCGGCCTTGTCGGCCACGGCTTTGATGGGGTTCTTGTCGCTCATGGCACTCCCTGGAGAAGTAAGGGTCGAAATCCGATTCGCGCCGGTCAGGCCCGCAGCGACACCGCACGCGAGGCCCTGAGTACCCGAAGCCCCCGCACCGAACCGTCCGCATTTCGGCCGGTTGGAGAGTCCCGCCTGCGTGGCACCTGGGTCGTATGCAAGGGATACGAGCGACGGCGCGCACGGTCCGACGCCGCCACGGCGCGGCTGTGGCGGCGGTACGGCGGGCCTTCTCCGCCCCCGGCCGGGAGCGCGACCTGGCGGTGCAGGCGGTGAAGGCGGCGCTAGGGCCTGTCGTTTGGATCAGGTCGGCTGTGAGGCTCGGCGCCTTCCGGCCGGCCCGAGCGGGGCCTGGTGCGTGCAGCTGCAAGGCGGAGGAGGGCGGCGACGCGGAGCGTCGCCAACCGACGACAACGCGGCAGATGGGCGTGCCAGGCCCCGCGACGCCGGCATGATCCAAACGACAGGCCCTAGCCGCGTGGGTGGCCTGGGCGGTGGTGGGGTGGTGGCTGCGCGCGCCCATGGCGTTCGTGGCGCCCTGGGTGGCGGTCGTCCTGGTGGAGTCCACCGTGTACCGGTCGGTGGCGCACGGACTGCAGCAGCTGGCGGCCATCGCGGTCGGCACGGTGGCGGCCACCGCGGGCGTGCTGGCGCTCGGGAACGCGATGGCCGCGATGGCCCTGGTCCTGCCGGTGGCGGTGCTCCTGGGCAGCTGGCGGCAACTGGGCAGCCAGGGCGTCTACGCCGCCACCGGAGCACTGTTCGTCCTCACCGACCCGAACGTCGGTGTCATCGGCTCGGGTGCCCGGATCGCCGAGGCCGTCTTCGGCGCGCTGGTGGGCATCGCGGTCAACGCGCTGATCCGCCCGCCGGTGTATCTGCGCGACACCCGGGCCGCCCTCGAGGACGCGGCGGGCGAGTCGCACGACATCCTGACCTCCGTCGCCGAAGGGATCCGCGAGGAGGAATGGGAGGCGCGGCGCGCCGAGTTGCTGCACGAACGGGCGTTGCGCCTGAGCCGACTGGTCGACCAGGCCCGCTCCTCCCTGGGCTGGAGCCGGGAGAGCCTGCGCGTCAACCCGCTCCACCGGCGCTCGCGCCCCTCGCCCGGCCAGGCCTACGACGACGCCGTCGCCGTCCTCGACTACGTCGCCGTCCACACCTCCGGCGTGACCCGCACCGTCATGGAGGCCGCCGAGCGGAAACGCGGCGCGACCCGGCCCGATCCCGGAATCGCCGGCCCGTACGCGGACTTCCTGCAGCGCGCCGCCAAAGCCATCCATCTGTACGCCCGGACCCGCTTCGGCGACGGATCCGAGGACGAACTGCGCGAGGCCGTCGGGAAACTCGACCGGGCCCTGAACGCGCTGCGGGAACAGCTGCCGGGGTCGGTTCCGTACGACGCCGAGGCGCTGGCCATCCATGGCGCGCTGCTGGCACAGGCGAGCCGCCTGGCCGAGCAGTTGCCCCGGGACGAGCGACCGCGGGAGTGACGCCCTGTCATCCGCACAGAAGTTGAATTCCCTAACTATGCGAATTTTGAAGGCTTTCGCATCATTTGGGCGGAACCAGTCAACCCGAAGGCCGAAGGTACTGCCTTACACCCTGAGGGAGATGGTGTTCATGCCTTCCACCGAAAAGGTCACCAAGGAAGTCCTCGGCATCCAGAGCACCGACATCGACGCGGTGCTCGACCCCGCCGAGCCGGACGGCGTCTACCGCGACAGCCGCGAGTGCGCAGCGCTCGCGCTGAACGAAGGTGGCGGCTCCCTGCTGCTGTCGCCGCCGACCCCGCGGCCGAAGAAGGGCTGACCGGATCGACGGGAGCAGCGAAATGAAGCAGTCAGGCACTTCCGCCCTCCTGGAGGGCGCGGTGCAGGATCTCGCTTCCGATGTGGTCTCCGCCCTCCGGGGCGGGGGCCACATGCGAGCGGAGAGCACCGCGATGACGGACGACGCGGAGCGAAGCGTCGCGCGCGCGGCGGTCCGGGTGGTGGGAGCCGACGTACTCCTCCCGCACGTACTGCTGCACACCTCGCCCACCCCCGACGAACTCACCTTGTTCCGGGAGTCCGTGGCGGCCTACCCGCCCCGGCCGGACGCCACCGGTACCGTCGTGTGGAGCCACTGGGCCATGACCAGTGCCCTGCGCCGGTTCGATCCGGTCGGCGCACCGTTCCCCATGGAACCCGACGCCACCTGGCTCGACGGCACGAGCTGGCAGCATCTGACCCACCAGCTCGCGGTGCTGGCCCCGCTGGCCCGGCCCGGCGAGGACTGCGCGGTGGCCCGAGCAACCCGGAACCGCCCGGTGGATGTCGCCCGGGGCTTCGTCCGGGCGGTGCGCCGCAGGGACTGGCGGCAGGCCGCGGGCGCCGGGCGCTGGCTGACCCTGCTGCCAGGGGTGCCGGACACCCTGGGGCTGGATGCCGGGCTGGACTTCGTGGACCTGATGGGCGGCCAGGACCCGCGCGTGGCCCTGCACCTGCAGGCGGCGCGGCTGACGCGGCAGGGAGCGTTGGCGTGACCGCCACGACGGTGCGGCGGAGTCGGCGCGTCGAGCAGGTCGCCGAGGCCGCGCTCGCCTGGGTCTCGGCACATCGCGACCAGTTCGCCCTGGGTGAGGACGCGTTGGCCGTCGACGGACAGGTCAACGCCAGCTGGAAGCCGCTCGGCGAACTGGCCCAGGTCTGCGCCACCGTGACCCGCACCACCCCGCGCACGGACCCGCTGCACGCGTGCGCCCGCGACCTGCTGACGTTCGCCTGGCAACAGACCGGGCACGGCGAGCTGTTCCTCCGGCTCCAACGACTGGAACCCTTCGCGACCTACCCGCTGGAGGTGTACGCCGCCCTGGCCTCGGCGGGCCTGCGGCACGAGGCCTACGAAGCGGCCACGGCCGTCGTGGCCCGCACCCGGAGCTGGCAACTCACCGAACAGCGACCCACCCGACGCCTCGGCGTGCTCAACGCCGAGCGGCACAGCGGCATCCCGGCGCACGACCAGTGGTCCCGGGCGCTCGGCCGCACCTGGCTGGGCGGACTGCCGGAACCCTGGACCTTCGAACGCGCCACCGGATACGCCCTCACCCACGTCGTCTTCCACCTCACCGACTGGGGACGCGCCGACGGCGGCCTGCCGCCGCAACTGGCGTCCTACCTCACCGACTGGCTCCCCGCCTGGCTCGACACCTGCGTGGAGGCCCGGATGTGGGACCTGAGCTGCGAACTCCTCGCCGTGGCCGGAAGCATGCCCGAACCACCGCCCGGCACGCGCGACGCCTGGCCCCACATCGCGGCGGCGCAGCTCCCCACGGGCGCCCTCCCGGAGGAGGACGGCCACGACAGGGACGACTTCGCCCACTGCTACCACTCCACCCTCATGGCCGCTTTCGCCGCCGCCCTGACCCTCCGGCACACCGGCCGAGACCAGCAGGAGGTGCTCCGATGACCGACACCCGCCTGATGCACCACGTCGGAGTCGCCGCCATCGAGTGGCTGTGGACCCACCGCGACGGCTTCCGGCTGGAAACCGACGTCGACCCCGAAGTGGGTTTCCTGGACCGCTTCAAGCCCATCGGTGAACTCGCCCTGATCTGCAAGGTGCTGTTCCGCGAGGGTGTGGCCGGTTCACAACAGGCACAGATGGCACGTCAGTTGCTCGACCACACCTGGCGCGACACCCTGGACGGCGGCCGCATGCTCGTACGCGGCCAGCGGATCGAACCGATCTCGCCCATCCCGTTCGAGGTGTACCTGCCGTTCCGGGAACTCGGCTACAGCCAGCCCGACGTGGAGCGGGCCGCCGTACTGAACCACCGCCTCAACAGCTGGTCCACGGCCCCCATGACCGCGACCCGCCGGCTCGGCCTGTCCGCCTTCCAGCGCCGCTTCGGCCTGCCGCCGCGCCCGCCCGAGGCCGACGTCGCCGGCACCACCTGGCTGTCGCGCACCCCGGAACCGTGGACCGTCGAGGGCCACATCGCGTACGACGTCACCCACACCGTGTTCCACCTCACCGACTGGGGAGAGCACCCCGACCGGCTGCCGCCCCGCATCGCCGACTACCTGGCCACCTGGCTGCCGGTGTGGCTCGACGACTGGCTGGACCTGCGGCGCTGGGACCTGCTCGGCGAACTTCTCGTCGTCGACGCCTGCCTGCCCCGCCCCACCCTGGACCCGCGCGCGTGGGCCGGATTCGCCGCCGCCCAGCAGCCGGACGGGGCGATGCCCGCGCTGCGGACGATGCCCGACGGCCGCCCCGACGAGGTGTTCGACCTCGTGTACCACCCCACACTGGTAGCCGCGTTCGCCTCCGTACTGGCCACCTCCCGGGCCCTGAGCGAACTGGCGCACGCGTCATGAGCGGGGCCCGCACACCGTGGCCCGGGGCACCGTACGACACGGAGCCACGGCTCGCCACGCTGGACCCGCCACTGGACGTGCCGACGGTCACGGCGCACGACGACGAACGGCTCACGCGGCAACTGGAGGCCGCGGTCACCGCCTCCGACGCACCCGACGTCGTCTTCGCCGCCTCCCGCCACGGCCGCCGCATCCTCCGCTCCGGCGGCACCGCCCCGACCCCGCCCCAGCTCCGCGAGGACCTGCGCTACGAGATCGGCTCGGCGACCAAGACCTACACCGGCCTACTGCTCACCCACCTGGTCGACAGCGGCCGACTGACCGGCGGCGAGCCCGCCGTCACCCTCCTCGACCCCGGCCGGGACGCCGGCACAGCCCCGGTGACACTCGCCCACCTGATGACGCACACGTCCGGTCTCCCGGCCCTGCCACGGGATTTCTACGTCCGCGCCCTGCCCGCCTGGCACACCAACCCCTACGCCCGCTACCCGGCCGCCCGGGTCGTCGACGCGTTCCTGCGCCACCACCCCCGGCACCGGCCCGGCGTCCGCTGGCACTACTCCAACTTCGGCGTCGCCGTCCTCGGCCACGCCCTCGCCCCGGCCACGGGCGCCTCCTGGCAGGACCTGCTCACCGAGCACGTCCTGCGCCCCCTGCGCCTGCACGCCACCGCCCTGCGGCCCGACGGCCCCCAGCTGGACGCCGTCGGTCACACCAAGGACGGCTCCTCCACGGTCCCCGCCTTCGACGCGGGTGGCTTCCCCGCGGCGGGCGCCGTCCGGGCCACCCCGCACGACCTGCTCACCTTCCTGGAAGCCCACCTCGACCCCGGCGACGCCCCGCCGGCAGGTGCCCTGCGCGCGGTCCGCACGCCCGTGCTGCGGCGCGGGCTGGGTCACCGGCACGTCCACACCGTGGCGTGGTTTCGCCACCCCACCGCCGAGGGCGGCCCGATGTACTTCCACAGCGGCGCGACCCTCGGCCAGCAGGCCTTCCTCGGCTTCCGGCCGGACACCGCGACAGCGGTCGCGGCACTGTGCACCCGCCGCTTCCGCGCCGGGGACCCGTTCGTGTCCGCGGCGTACGCACTGCTCGCCGAGGACTAGCGCCGAGGACCAGCGCCGAAGACCAGCGCCGGGGCGGCATCGGAGGCGGCGTCGTGCCGCGTCCGATGCCGCCGAGTCCCGTAGGACCGTCACACGCGCTGCCACAGCGCCGGCGTGGCGGCCGGCGTCCAGGCACCCTGCGCCTGGTGGGACTGCAGGCACTGGTAACGGACACCGCCGTGGGTCACGGTGGCCCCGACGGGGTAGACGCGGCCGGTGGCCCAGCCGTCGGTTTCGCCGCCGTCCTGCTGGTCCGGCGCCCCGGACCCGGCGGACGCCGTCTTCAGGGTCAGCCCGAAGTCGCTGAGGACCGCGTTGATCGGCTGGTAGAACGTGGTGCCACCGCTCGTGCAGTCACCGGTGCCGCCGGAGGTCAGGCCCTGCGCCTGGGAGCCCGAGACGTACGGGCCACCGGAGTCGCCCGGCTCGGCGCACACCGTCGTCCGGGTCAGCCCGTTGACGACGCCCTCGGCGTAGCTGACGCTCGTGCCGTGCTGCTGGATCGTGCCGCAGTGCCAGCCCGTGGTGGAGCCGGAACGGCACACCGACGCCCCGACCAGCGCCTCGACCGAACCGCCCATCTGCACGGTCTCGCCGCTCTCACCCTTGACGTCGGCGGTGGCGGTCCAGTTGTCGTTCACGGCGACCCACGCCATGTCCTTGCCGGGGAACGTGGAGGCCTGGAAGGTGCCCTGATCGGCCTGGTTGTAGCCGGTGGTCCGGCTGCCCGGATCGCCGCAGTGACCGGCGGTCGCGAAGCCCTGCTCCTCGCCCTTGGTGACCGAGAAGCCGACCGAGCAGCGGGCCGAGCCGTTGATGTAGTAGGCGTCGCCGCCGGTGACGTCCTCCAACAGCTGCGGCCGGTTCGCCGTCACCCTCACGTGCACCCGCTCGGCGTCGACTCCGGCGGCCCTGACGAAGGCGGCGGCGGCGGTCCTGCTCGCGGCCTCGACCACGACCCGGTTCCTCGGCACGTCGACGTACCACAACGGCGCGTTGCGCGTGTTGACGCGGGACGCGGCCTTGTCCAGCTTGCCCGTGACGGCCGCGAGGTCGGCCAGGGACGCCTTGACGACCGTGGCCTTCGCGCCCTGCCCCTGGATGGTGGCCATGTCCGTCGTGCTGGTGGTCGCGACCGTCAGCGTGTCCGAGGTGGCACCGCTCAGCCAGGCCCCGGCGAAGCGCTCGCCCAGCGCGAGGCGGAGACGACCCGCACGCGTGCCCGCCTCCGCCTCGTTCACCAGCCGCGCCGCCGCCTGCTGCCCGGTCAGACCGAGGTCGCGCTGCATCGCGCGCAGCACCTGCGCCGACGGTCTGTCGGCCCCGAGCGTCTGCGTCGCCGAGGGCGGCGGTCCCGCCGCGGGAGGGGGCTCGGCCGCCGCGGTCGAACAGATCCCGCTCAGCAACAACGTGCCGACCGCGATCAGGGCCGAACGGCGCCCGGTCGCGGCATGTCTGTGCACCATGCGAATGGTCTCCTTCCAGTCAGGTACGGGGAGAAACCGTCCCGAAGCCCTAGGGCTTGCCTGGAAGCGACCACAGAATGTCCGTCGCGCGGGTGTTTCGCGCTTTGGTGACGCGAAGGGGCGCCAAGTGCAGTACGCCGCACCCCCGCAGGGGCGTCGACCGGCCCCCGCCTACACCAGCCGCGCGCCCACCGGCACGTGGTAGACGTGGAACGCCCGGCCGATCACCGGCTGCGCCACATTGCGTACGCGAACGCCGCCGCTTGTCATGCCGTGCTCCGTGCCGGCGTGCGCGTGCCCGTGCACGGCGAGGTCGGCGCCCGCGGTGTCGATCGCCTCGGCCAGCAGATAGCTGCCGAGGAACGGATAGATCTCCAGCGGCTCACCGGCCAGCGTCTCCGGCACGGGGGAGAAGTGCGTCAGCGCCACCCGCACGTCACAGTCCTCGCCGGCCAGCTGCTCCAACGCCGAACGCAGCCCGTCGGCGCACCGGCGCGAGTACCGCACGAACTCCTTCATCAGCGGCTCACCGAACTCACCGGCGCTGCGCCCCACGAAGCCGCCCCCGAACCCCTTCGTGCCGGCCACCCCGATGCGGCTCCCGTCGGCGGCGACGACCGTGGCCTGCCCCTCCAGCACGCGGGCGCCGGCGTCCTCCAGGATCGCCGTGACCTCCTGCGGACGGTCGTCGTGGTGGTCGTGGTTGCCCAGCACGGCGACGACGGGCACGCCGAGGTCCGTGATCTCCCGGGCCACCACCCGGGCCTCCTCCGCGGTGCCGTGCCGGGTGAGGTCCCCGGCCAGCAGCAGGACGTCGGCACAGTCGGGCAGCGTTTCGAACGCCGGGCGCAGCACGCCCTGGCTGTCAGGACCCATGTGGATGTCCCCGACGGCGGCGATCCGGATCATGCGAGTTCCTCCGCGTGATCGGGCGAGGACGAGTCGGTGACCACGAGGTCGTAGTGCACGGGCAGCCCGGCCAGCGCCTCCTCGGCGAGTCGGCGTACGTCGTCACGGCAGCGGGCGGAGGGCACGGCGCCGGTGAGCAGCACCGCCTCGCCGCGCACCTCGATCCGCACGCCCAGCTCACCGAGGTCCCCGGCGGCGAGCCGGTCACGGAGGTGGGCGACGCGGTACTCCAGGTGCTCGGGGGCCGCGGCGCCGGGGGTGCCCTGTGCGTCGGGACCGGTCATGGCTGCTCCTCCCGTGGAGTGATCACGTTCAGCCGTTCGAGCAGGAACAGGAAGGCGGCGGCCATCGGCTCGTCCCCGATGTCCCTCCGGATCCGCTCCCAGTCGACCTTCTCGCGCAGCGCGCGGGCGATCGGCAGGACCGCGCCGAAGTCGCAGTGGTGCTCGGAGAACGCGGCGATCAGGCTGGCCAGCAGGTCGGTGGGCGCCAGCACCGGCATCCGCACCGAATCCACCGGGATCTCCTGCGCCCGGTCCAGCATGCCCGTCGAGACCGGCCGGTGCGCCAGCTCGAAGATGATGTCGATGTCCTGCCCGAAGCACGTCGACTTCAGCAGCCAGTCCTCCGGCGGCGTGCGCACCGGCAGCCCGGCGTCGCGCAGCGTGGCCGCGACCGCGTCGGCGTCCCCGGGCCGGATGCAGAAGTCGGCGTCGTGCTGGAGGTTCTCGCTGGCCCCGTGTGCGTAGGCGGCCACACTGCCCGCCAGCGCGAAGTCGTGCCCGCCCCGCTTGAGCAGGGTGCCGACCTGCTTGGCGGCTTCGAGAATCGCCTGGTTGCGATCCCGGGGCAGCTCACGCCCCTCTTCCGGCCCGGGCCGGCTCTCGGACGGCTGCGCCGCCAACCGGAGACCGGGTCCCTGGGCACGTGGGGCGAGCGTCGCGTCATCGCCGTTCTGCACCATGCCGACCACTCCCTCCGCGCTAGCCCTGTGTACCCGCCCCACGGGGTTCGACACGGGCCCGTATCGGCGCGCGGCCCTTGTGCTCCACCGCCGTTCATCTCGTACGGCCGACCCTTCACACCATCCCCATGAAATCCGGTGATCGGGCCGTCCCCCGTACTGGAAAATGCTGCGGTGCAGCCGCTGAGGCCAGATGATCCGGAACGAGTGGGCGGCCATCGGCTGCTGGCCCGGCTCGGCGCGGGCGGGATGGGCGTCGTGTACCTGGGGCGAACGCCGGGCGGACGACTCGCCGCGGTCAAGCTGGTGCACGAGCACTTCGGCGCCGACGCCCACTACCGTGCCCGCTTCCGCCGCGAGGTGGCCGCCGCCCGCACGGTGACGGGCACGTTCACCGCCCCGGTGCTGGACGCCGACCCGGACGCCGCCGTGCCGTGGCTGGCCATGGAGTACCTGCCGGGGCTGTCCCTGCGGGAGGCCGTCGAGTCCTTCGGCGCACTGCCCTCACCCGCGCTGCGCCTACTGGCCGCCGCCCTCGCCGAGGCGCTCGCCGGCATCCACCGCGCGGGCCTCGCCCACCGGGACCTCAAGCCCCGCAACGTCATGCTGACCGCGAGCGGCCCCCGCCTCATCGACTTCGGGATCGCCCGGCCGCTCGACGCCACCGCGATCACTCAACCCGGCGCCTTGCTCGGCACCCCCGGCTTCATGTCGCCCGAACAGGCATCAGGCGGCCTCGCCGGTCCCGCCGGTGACGTTTTCTCCCTCGGCGCGGTCCTGGCGTACACGGCGACGGGGCGGCCCCCCTTCGACGCCGCCGACAGGGCGGCCACCCTCGAACGCGTCCGGCTCGCGCGCGCGGATCTCGACGGCATCAAGGATCGCCGTCTGCGTTCCCTCGTCGCGGCCTGCCTGCGTCGCGAACCGGAGCACCGCCTGTCCGCCGTCGCGCTGCTGGACCGGCTGGGCGAGCCCGCCGACATGGTGTACGGCACCGGGTGGCTCCCGGCACCGCTGGCGGAGGCGATCGACCGGCGCTCGGCACGCGCCCGACCCGAGCCGCACGCCCCCGCACCGCCGGCGGAGGCGATCGACCGGCGCTCGACACGCCCCCAACCGGAGCCGCACGCCGCCGCCCCGGTGGCGGAGGCGCTGCACAGTGAGACGACCGCCGATCCCGACGCCGTCACGGCAGACGCCCCCGAGGCCCGCACGACCGGGCCCTCCCGCCCCCCGGACCGCCGCAAGCTGCTCATGGCCGTGGCCGCCGTCCCCGTGGCGATTGGGGCCGCCGTCGTGCTGGCGGAGAAGCTGCTGCCGGAGGAAGGGCACCCGGCGTCGCGTCCCTCGGGCCGGGCGTCACCGTCCCGCTCGGCCACCGTCCGCCCCCCCGTGGCCACCCGGCGGTGGCGGAGGAAGGCCCTCGACGACACGAGCTACCCGGACCTCTACCCGGCCGGTGACGTCGTCCTCGCCGCGAACAGCGGCCGGAGCGACGTCCACGCCCTCGATGCACGCACCGGCAGAATCCTGTGGTCACGCGCCGCCACCACCTCCGGCCCCGCCGACCACATCGCGACCGGCCCGGAAGCGGTGTACCTGTTCGACGCCCGCGACGGGGACAGCACGGAGGAATACGTCCTTCGCGCCGTCAATCCGGTCTCCGGATCCGTCCGGTGGACGTCCCGCGTGCCCTTCTTCCCCTGGGGCACGGCGGCCACCGCCTCGGTCCTCTGCGTCGCGGTGCACAACGAGGTGCGAGCCCTGGACGTCAAGGACGGCCGACGGCGCTGGACAGCCCAGGCCACCGGGATGTCCCTCACGGCCCGCGCCGAACTCGCGGTGGCTTCGGGTGAGCGCGTCATGACCGGCCTCGACGCGGGCAGCGGCCGGATCCGGTGGAGGTACGAAATGCCGGAGTCCCCGTTGTCCACGCTCGTCAGTGACGGCATGGTCTTCACCAGCGACACCCTCGGCACCCTGTACGCGGTCCACGCGGACGACGGGAAGGCCGCCTGGAAACACGCGTTCGACTACCGCAGTTCGGCGCGTCACGCGGGGAGCGGCATGGTCTACGTGAGCGAGCCGGACGGCCGGATCCGCGCCTTCCAGGCACGGACGGGCAAGCAGGCCTGGTCACGTCGGCCCGGCCGGGACGGCACGTCGTCCGGCGAGTCGCAGACGCTCGGCGTGTCCGACGGCACGCTCTGGATCCAGGGCCCCGACCAGACGGTGTACGCCCTCGACACCGCCGACGGCAGCACCCTGTGGACGTACGGTGCCCTCGCGACCGTCGGCTCGGTCACCGACCACGGCTCCGGAGCGCTCGCCGTCGCCGGTCTCGTACTCCTCGGCACCGACGGCGGACACGTCGAGGCCGTGAGCCCACCCAGCCCTACGAAGGGAACCGCACGTGGAACGGCTTGACCGGGGCGACCCCCGCGCGATCGGGCGCTACCGGATCCTGGCGCGCATCGGCACGGGCGGCATGGCCACCGTGTACCTGGGCCGGTCCGGGGGTGGCAGGGCGGTGGCGGTCAAGGTGCTGCGGGCCGACTTCGCCCACGAGCCGGAATTCCGGGCCAGGTTCCGGCGCGAGGTGGAGGCCGCCACGGCGGTCGGCGGCGTGTACAGCCCGCCCGTGCTCGACGCCGACCCCGATGCCGCGCGGCCCTGGATGGCGACCGAGTTCCTGCCCTCGGTGACCCTGCGCGACGCGGTGGAGCAGTACGGCCCGCTGCCCGCCCCCTCCGTGCGGCGGCTGGCCGCCGGTCTCGCCGAGGCACTCGCCGCGATCCACCGCACCGGCATCGTCCATCTGGACGTCAAACCGGCGAACGTGCTGCTGACCGCCGACGGCCCACGCCTGATCGACTTCGGCATCGCCGCCCGCGCCCGATCCACCGTCCCCTCGGGCTCCCGCGGCTTCATGTCCCCGGAGCAGATGGCCGGTTCCGCCGGACCGCCCAGCGACGTCTACTCGCTCGGCGCCACGCTCGCCTACGCCTGCGGTGAGCAGGACGCAGGCCATGTCGCCACCGACGAGACCCTGCGCACCCTCATCGCCGACTGCCGGCGTCCCGACCCGGCCACCCGCCCCACCGCCGCCGAACTGACCGCGCTGCTCGCCTCCGTGACACCCCGTCCGGAGGCCACGGACACCGCCTGGCTACCGACACCGGTGACGGCGGCGATCGACCGGCAGGCGAGCACCGCCGCCAACCCACCGCCGCCCGCGTCCGCGCCACCGAGCCGGCGCTCGCTGCTGATCGGGGGCGCCACCGTCCTGGCCGCGGCCGGAGGCGGGACGGCGGCCGTACTCGCCGGCACCGGAAGCGAGACCACGGACGAGGCGAAGAAATCCGACAAGCCCCGGAACGCCGCCGACCCTGCGGCCTCCCCGTCGCCCTCGCCGCAACCCCCGGTCAAGCTGGAGTTCGTCATCACCGGCGACGGCCCGCTGAGCACGTTCACCTACTGGGTCAACGGCCGCCCCACCACGTTGAACGACGTCCCGCTGACCTGGCGGCGGACCGTGGAGGTGCCGCGCGAGCCGGGCAGCGTCGAGTGGCGGCTGCGCTTCACCTTCCCCTCGGGCAAGGTCAGGGTCCGCGTGTACCGGGACGGCAGCCAGACCACCGACGCGAGCCACCCGCTCGATTCCGTCCTCGGCTTCCCCGACCTCTACCCGTACGACGTGGACATGAGCGGCGCCAGCGCCATCTCGGGACCCCTCCCCGGCGCCGACGTCTAACGTCACCACCAACGACTGTGAAGAGGGCGGACACCATGGCGAGTCGCGTGAGCAAGGTCAGCCTCCTGCCGAAGGACATCGGCAGCCTGAGCCGCACTGTTCTCCCCGGCCTGCCGGGCACGCTCTTCGTCCTGGGCGCGAACGGCGGTATGAGCGTGGCGCCGGACGCGGACTTCCGGGTGCTGTTCGGGCGCAACGAGCCCGAGGTGCACGTCTGTGTCGGAGCGGGCGACACCTGCGTCAGCCGACGGCAGGGGCTCATCACCCGCGACTCCTCACGCTGGGTGCTGCGCAACACGGGGAAGCTCCCCATCCGTTTCCCCGGGTCACGCCTCGTGCTCCGCGGGGATCACGCCCAACTGCCCACCGGATACACCCCGTTGTTCGTCGTCTCGCCCCGGCAGGAGCACCTGCTGGAGGTCCGCATCGCCGCCTCGGCGTCGTCCGGCTCGGGGAGCGGCGTCGAGGCGTGCGAGGACGAGACGTACGAACAAGGGCGCAGAAAGATCAGCGCGGAGGAGAGGCTGGTGCTCGTCTGCCTCGCCAAGCGCTACCTCCGCAACGACCCGCAGCCGCAGCCCCAGACCTGGGCCCAGGTCGCCTTCGAACTGGGCGAGCTGCGCAAGGGGGAGCGATGGGGGCCGAAGCGGGCCGCCCACATCGTCGCGAACGTACGCAAGCGGCTCAGCAAGGAGGACGGCGTCCCCGGGCTGCTGGAGGACGAGGTCCCGCAGCCGGTCGGCAACGCCCTCAACCACAACCTCATCACCGACCTCCTGGTCACCACGACGATCACCAAGTCGGACCTGGGCAAGCTGGGGGAGTGACACACCGTCGACCCGTCTGCCGGGGCCGCCCCGGCCGCGACCGGGGGATGAACGTCGTTCGCTGAAGTGTCAGTCAGCTGGGCGGGGTTCAGCGCCGGCCGCGGTCGAGGGCGGCGGCCTCGCGTACGGCCTCGGTGACGGCGCGGTAGTCCTTGCGCAGGATCGCTCCGTGGTTGCCGGCGACCTTCGCGTGGATCTGGATGTTCGGGTTGCCGGAGGTGACCCTGTCGAGGCCCGCGCGTATCTGTTCCTGCTCGTCACCACGGCTTCCGAGGGACGTCCCCGAGGCAACGACATACCGCACCGGGACGGTGATGTTGTTCAGCACGGGGCCCAGCTCGCGCTCGCGGGAGAGCCTGCCGAGCTCGATGTTGCTGGTCGCCTGCTGTTCGGCGGTCATCCGCGGGGTCAGGCCGGTCGGGCGCAGCAGCGGCATGAACCAGCCCATCCGCCGAAACAGCTTGCGGATCCGCTGCTCCATGGCCTCGTCCAGCCAGTCGTACGGGAACGCGCCGTCGACCAGGACCGCGCCGACGGCACGGTCCGGATTCCGGTCGGCCCAGTGCGCCGCGACGACCGCTCCATAGGACCAGCCCACCAGCAGCGCCCGGTCCACACCTCTGGCCGCGAGAACGGCATCGACATCCCGGACGGCGGCCTCGAAGGAATAGTCCGCCGAACGCTTCGATTTCCTGCCGCGAGCCCGCTCGTCGTAGGTGATGTGCCGCCAGCCCGTGCCCAGTTCGGCGATGACTCGCCGCCAGTAGCCCTGCGTGGCGAACTGGCCGTTGAGGTAGACCACGGGGATGCCGGGACCGCCGGTGTCGGTGACGGCCAGGGCCGTGTCGTCGACCGGCACCATGCCGGCCCACTTCGAATTGGTCGGTGACGTGCTGCTGTTCGTCATGGCTCCTCCTGGTCGCGTGAGCTCTACAGGCTGCGGGCGGTGATGTCGCCGTGGTCGGTGGTCGCGTGGATGTTCAGACCGGCCGCGGCGCCTTCGGTGTT
This sequence comes from Streptomyces spinoverrucosus, assembly GCF_015712165.1. Lineage (NCBI taxonomy): Bacteria > Bacillati > Actinomycetota > Actinomycetes > Kitasatosporales > Streptomycetaceae > Streptomyces > Streptomyces spinoverrucosus. Next base: position 276,803 of record NZ_JADPZX010000003.1, read on the forward strand.
GCTCAGGGAGTTGTGGATCCGGCCGTAGCCGGTGCCGGCGTCCAGGGAGGCGGAGACTCCGTGGGCGGCGCCGACGGTCACGTTGCCCATCCGGGTGCGCAGTACGACCGTGCCGGAGGTGGCCTCGGCGATGTGGATGTCGCCCTTCTGGGTGCTGATCTCGGCGGGGCCGGTCAGGCGGCCGACCGTGACGTCACCGGCGTGGGCGGTCACGCGCACGCCCGCGGCCTCGTCGATCTTGACGGCGCCGTAGGCGCCCTCGCAGGCGACGTCGCCGAGCCGTCCGACGCCCCGGAACTCGGCGGCGGCGGCCTGCGCCTCGATGCGGGAACCGGCGGGCAGTTGGACCGTCACCTCGATGGATCCGGACGCGCCGAGGATCTGGTTCTTCTCCGCCGGGGCCTTGATCCGCAGGACGCCGTCGTCGAATTCGACCTTCGTCTGCTCAGCCGCCTTCACGTCGCGGCCCTTTGAGGCGTTGGCGGGCAGGACCTCGACGACGGTGTCGGCCCGGTCGGCGGCGATGACCTGGATGCGCCCGGCGGGGATGTCCAGGACGGCGGAGATCGCGGCGGGGGTGTCGAACTTCTGCATCATGCTCTCCTCGTGCGTTCGTGGTTTCTGACATTGGAAACGCTACGTTGCATTTGAGGATCCTGCAATGAGTTCGTTGCGCGAAACTCGTATATGCGCAGCTAGAAGCAGAGTTTTCATTGCAATGGCCGTAAATCTAACGCAATGAAAGATGCTGCGGCCGTTGCAATCGTGCTGCGAATGAACGCTACGCCGGGCGCCAGAAGCGCGAAGCCCGGGTGCGGCCGCGGCCGGCGGCGGCACCCGGGCATGACGTACCCGCTGGTCTCCTCGGGGTCTACTGAGCGGACGTGCGACGCGGCCGCACGGTCATGAGCAGCGTTCGGGGCCGTACGGTGGCCCGGGCGACGGGGCGTACGGTCTGGCCCGGGGCCAGTTCGAACCGTATGCGCCGGACGATCGTGGCGATCGCGGTGATCAGCTCGGTGAGCGCGAACCTGTCACCGATGCACTTGTGCTTGCCTGCCCCGAACGGCAGGAACGCCCCGTCGGGGAGGGCCTGTTCCTCGTCCAGCCAGCGGTCCGGGTCGAAGGTGAGCGGGTCGGGGAACAGCGCGGGGTCGCGGTGCAGCGCGTGCTGGCAGTACGCCAGCTCGGTGCCAGCGGGCACCGTCCAGGGGCCGAGACTGGTCTCCTTGAGGGTGCGGCGGGTGACGAGCCATCCGGTGTGGTGCAGCCGCAGGGCCTCCTGGATGACGCGGTTGAGGTAGGGGAGCCGGGGGACGGACTCGAACGTGACCGGGGCGTCGCCGAGGACCTCCTCCAGCTCGGCCAGGACGCGGTCCTCGATGTCGGGGTCGCGAGTGAGCTCGTACAGCACCCAGGACAGCACAGAGGCGGTGGTCTCGGTGCCGGCCACGGCGAGGGTGAGGATCTCGGAGCAGATCTGGTGACCGGTCAGCGGTTCGCCGGTCTCCTCGTCCTTGGCGCGCAGCAGCAGGGACAGCATGTCGCCGGTGTCGTGCCCGGAGGCCTGCAGATCGGTGACGGCCTGGCTGATGGTGGCCCGTACGGCGTCGCGGGCGGCGGTGAAGCGGCGGTTGAAGGGCAGCGGCAGCCGTTCGACCCAGTCGGGCAGCATGATGCGTGCGCCGACACCGTTCATGACCACCGACAGGTCCTGGCGCAGCCTGCGGAAGGTGCGCTCGTCGAGGCTGCCGGAGAAGACGGTCTTGGCGAGCATGTCGAGGGAGAGCTTGACCATCGCCTCGCGCACGTCGAGGGTCCGGCCGGGCGTCCAGGAGTCGACGGCGGCCGTCGCTTCGGCGCGCATGATGTCGACGTAGCGGGTGATCTCGGGGCGGGCGAAGGCCGGTTGGAGCTGTCGCCGCTTGCGGACGTGCTCCTGACCGGCGGCTGTCACCACGGAGTCGCCCAGCAGCTGCCCCATCTTCTCGAAGAAGCGGCCCTTGTCGAGGGCGGGGCCGAGGTCGACGAGCATGGTGCGGATGAGCTCGGGGTCCTGCACGATCACCGTGCGGGTGCCGGGCTGGAGGGTGATCTCCACGAGTGGACCGTAGTTCTCGCGGAGCGAGGCGATGAAAGCGAGGTTGTCGCGCATGAGCTGTACCGCGTGACCCAGCAGCGGAACTGATCCTGCTGCCCGGGGTATCGGGGGAGGAGCTACGAGCGTCACGGGGGCGTGCTCCCTTCGGGAGTGATCAAGAGCGCCGTATCACTTCCCTGCTCATGGGGTTGCGCAATCGGAAGCGGAACGTGGCTTTCACCACGGTCGGCAGGGCGCTTCCCGCGGCTCGTACTGAGCGGGAGGGGTCACGCCGACTCCGTGCGAGTGTTCCCGGACGGACGGATCGCCGACGGCGCGCCACAGAGACGGGGTCACCGGATGAGGGTCTCCAAGCTGCTGACCGACTCGACCACAGAGGCCAGGCTCGGCCCCGAAGCGCTGGCCGAGCTCCGCGCCACCCTCTGGGCGGTGGACTGCCAGACGTGCGGGAGACGGTTCGGGCGCTGGGAGAAGCCGGCCCTGACCGTGCAGGCGGTGGCCGAAACAGCCGACGCGTCGCTGCATCACCGCGGCTGCCGGTCGCCGCGATGGCTCGAGTACGAGACCGGAGACGAAGTGGAGTTCACCGCCTTCCCGCACGTCACGTGGCGGGCGAAGCTCATCCTGCTTCCGACGGGCAACACGCTGGTGTTCCTGGTCAATCCGTACTACGAGATCGCGGCGCTGCACAGGGACGGTGGGCGATGGCGTGTGGCCACGCTGGACCGGTTCGCCGCCTACGGAATGGGCACGGACCTGTTCGACGGGGTGATCGCGCAGCCCTCGCTGTCGGTTGTGGTCGACGAGGATCGCATCTCCGCGCACATCACCGACGACGGGACGGTCGCTCACAGCTGGCATCTCTCGCCGCTGCCGCCGGAACTTCGGGAAGTGGTGGATACGAAGGAGTGGCTCACGATCGGACTGACCTCATCCCTGGATCTGGGCCGTCGGCTGTCGGGCAACCCGCTGCCGACGCTGATCAACGCACGACAGGTGCGGCTCGGCGCGGCGAGGACCAGCTACACCGAGCAGGCGCAACTGCTGAGCGAATCGGACTTCGCCAGAAAGGTACGGCTGGAGCTGATCGGTCTGAGCTGCGAAATGATCAGAAGAACGCTGGGGATCGAGATCGACGACGATCTGCTGGTGGCCACGCTGGCGTGCAGCGCCGGGAACAGCGCGTGGATCATGCGGCTCGAAGGCCGCGACAAGCTGGCGTCGGCGCTGCCGATCGTCCTGCTCTACGCGACCAAGTCACGGACGGCGTCCCAGCGGCCGGCACCCGGCGGTGGCGTGCACCTGATGGCAGCCGATGCGGCCGCAGTGGCCGCCTGCTTCGAGATGGTCGCGCCCGTGGCCGAAGCCACCGGCAACACCGTCCTCAGGCTGGCCGACGAGCCGACCGTCGAGCAGCGCGGGACCGAGTACCTGGCCGACATGGTCATCGGCACGCCCGAGCAGTTCCGTGCCGCCTACGCGTTCTACCGGGACGACGAAGGGGACTGGAGCCTGCACGAAACCCGCGGGCACCTCGCCATGACCATCGGCCTCGATGTCAGGCACAGAGCGGCAGAGCTGATCCACCGCTATCCCAAGGTTGCCGTCATCTAGCGTTGTGATCGCGCCCCTGACGCAGGCGGCGGACGGCCTGGGCCTCGGCGCGCTCCACGGCGCCGCGACCGTGGGTGTGCACCAGGGCCAGGTGGAACAGCGCCGGGGTGACCGGTGCCCACCGACGGACGCGGTCCGGGCGCAGGAGGTGGCGCATCACATCCGCCGGGCGGAACGGCACGTACTCGACGCTCTGGTGCTCCCACCGGTCGGCGACACCGCGCGAGATGCGGGTCCGCAGGGCGTCTCCGGTCAGGCCGGTGAGGTGCGCGGTGAAGTGGGCGCTCCACTGCCGCCGTTCCACGTCCAGCACGAAGGCCAGCATCGTGAGCGTGTACTCGTGCGGCTCCAGGGAGAGCTCCTCGCGCATGCCGCGTCGCGCGACCTCGTACAGGTCGGGCGCGTTGCGGCCGGCCGAGTCGATGTGCCGGGACAGCCCCTCGTTCACCGAGGAGCCCCACAGTCCCGGCCCGGAGCGCACGTTGTCGGCTCGTCGGCTGACGACGAGCAGATGGTCGGCGGTGACAACGGCCACGTTCACGCCGAAGCTGCACTGCAGGAAGGCAGGGGCGTCCAGGGGATGGTCGGGGTCGAGATAGCGCCCGCGCGGCGTGGTTCCGTCGGGCAGCCGGCGGTCGAGCTGCTGTGCGGCGAGGAAGGTGAAGTAGTCGGTGGGGCGCAGCCGCAGTCGGACGGTGGCCTGCTCGTCGAGCGCGGTTCGGGAGAACTCCAGGCCCTCCACGGCGTACCGGGGGCCGTTCCAGACGCGCACCCGGGTGCCGGAAGCCTCCACCTGCGCCTCCGCCGCCTCGATCTCCGCCCGCCACGGCGCCATCTCCTCGGGGAGGGCCACCTCTGCGTCCAGGACCTGGACCCGGACCGCCTCCGGCGCGATGGCCTGCTCGCCGTCGCCCTCGACGATCAGCGCCGACGTGTGGAGCGGCCCGATCGAGAAGGTCGACCAGGTGGAGAGCGAGGCGTCATCCTGGCGGTACGTCAGGCTGCGCACCGCGGTGGCGGATCGGCGACGGACCCTGAACCAGGCCTCCTGGAGCGGCTGTTGGAACAGGATGGCGAAGATGATGCCGAGGACGGCCCCGACTATCCCGTTGGCAAGATCGATTCCGGTCACAGGCCCGCAGCGTATAGCCTCGCCGCGACGGAGCACCTGTCTCGCCCCGGTCAGCAGCGGGTGAGGACCAGGGCCGCGTTCTGGCCTCCGAAGCCGTAGGAGGCGCTCACCGCTGCCTCGACCCGTGTGCCGCGGGCGGTCTTGGCCACCACGTCGAGGTCGATGTCGAGGTCGGGATCCTCGTGATTGACGGTGGGCGGGATGACTTGGTGCTGAAGCGTCATCACGGTGATGGCCGCCTCGATCGCGCCGGCGGCGCCGATGGCGTGACCGATGGCGCCCTTCAGCGAGGTGACCGGCGGAGGCGTGGCGAACACCGAGCGCAGCGCCCTGGCCTCGGCGAGGTCGTTGAGGCGGGTACCGGTGCCGTGGGCGTTGACATGGTCGACGTCGCGGGGGTCCAGGTCCGCGTCGGCGAGTGCGGCGCCGAGCGCGGCGGCGGCGCCCCGGCCGTCGGGCTCGGGAGCGGCGTAGTGGTGAGCGTCGCAGCCGGCGGCGTAGCCCGTCAGGAGGGCCCGTGGCCGCACTCCGCGGGCGCGGGCGTGGCCGGGGCGCTCGAGGACGAGGACGCCCGCGCCTTCGGCGAGCACGAATCCGCTGCGCCCGGAGTCGAACGGGCGGCAGGCGCCGGCGGGGTCGTCCCCCCGTGGGGCGAGGGCGCCCATGCGGTGGAAGCACACGGCGGGGATGTGACAGCACGCGGATTCGGCACCGCCGGCCAGCACGATGTCGCACGTTCCCGCCCGCAGCAGGTCGCGGGCGACTCCGATGGCGGTGGAGCCCGAGGCGCAGGCCGTGGCCACGGTGAAGCTCGGCCCTGTGGCACCGGTGTCGAGGGAGATCTCGGCGGCGGACATGTTCGGCACGCTGCGCGTGATGGCCAGCGGGGAGACCTGCTGCGGGCGCCCGGCGGCGATCTTGCGGAACTCGTTCATGTAGCGGTCCATGCCGGCGGTGCCGGTCCCCATCACCACCCCTACGCGGGAAGGTTCCCATTCCGCAGGCTCCAGATGAGCGTCGGCCAGGGCCTGGCGGGCGGCGGCGACGGCCATGACGGTGAAGCGGTCCAGCCGCCATGCGGCGCCGCCCACCAACTGCCGCGCGTCGAAGTCCGGGACGCGGCAGGAGATGTCGACGGGCAGGCCGGCCAGTTGCGGGTCGCGTGCCGCGGTGGGCGTACCGGCGAGCAGGCCCCGCCAGGTGGGTTCCAGCCCGATCCCGGCCGGGCTGATGACGCCCATGCCGGTGACAGCCGCGACGCCACTCATGCGGTGACCGTCGTGCTGCCGTCGGCCTGAGCGGCCTCCAGCAGGACGACGAGCTCGCCGACGGTCTTGGGCAGGTCACCTTCGTCGAGCGTGACGCCGGTCCGCTCCTGCAGGATCAGTCCCATCTCCACCAGAGCCAGGGAGTCCAGCCCCAGATCCTCGAAAGACCGGTCGGGAGTGATCATCGACGCGTCGATGGGGAAGGTCTCGGTCAGGGCGGCGGTGATGGCGGCGAGGGTGTTCGGCACGGCGGACAAACCTCCAAAGGGTGCGATCCGGCTGATGGCGGGTCAGGGCGTCAGACACGCTGGACGTTCTCGGCCGGCAGTGGACCGGCTTTCGATCGTGACAGGGGCGTCACAGGCCGGCCGGCGACGAGCCAGCGGGCAGCGGCCGCGGCCGTCAGCAGCGTGACCGTCCCGGCGACGGCCGCGGTCAGCGTCATGGCCTGGACGAACGCGTGCCGGGCCTCGCCCAGCACCGCCAGGCGCTGTGCGGCGGGCAGCGCGGCGGCCCGGTCGGGCACGGCGATCAGGCTGTGCCGCGCGGCATCGGCGATCTGCGAGGGAACCCGCAGATCGGCGAGGGCGTCGAGGAACGAGGAGGTGAAAACGGAGCTGAGCAGGCTGCCTTGGACGGCGACACCGAGCGCGGAGCCGACTTGGCGGGTGGCGTCGTTGATGGCCGAGCCCAGCCCGGCCTGCTCGGTCGGCACCGACTCCATGACGGACTCGGTGCCCGCGGCCGCGACCAGCCCCGCGCCCAGCCCGGCGATCGCCTGGAACATCGCGCACCGGCCGTACCCCGAGGTGTCGGTGGTGGTCGCGCAGACGACGAAGGCCGCGGACACGACGAGCAGGCCGGTGACGACGGTGGCCTTGCTTCCCCACGTGCGCTGCGCGGCCACGGCCAGGGCCGCGCCGACAGCCAGCCCGGCGGGCAGCGGCAGCGTACGCAGGCCTGCCGCCAGAGGGCTGTAGCCGAGCACTCCCTGCAGATACAGGGTCAGCACGAACAACGCGCCGAACAGCGCGAACGACATCAGCGCCAGCGACAGTGCGGCCCACCCCACACCTGGGCGCAGCAGCAGCGGCAGGGGGAGCATGGGAGATCCGGTACGCCGCTCCCAGCCGACGAACCCGATCAGCAACAGCCCGGCCGCGCTGAAACCCGCCACGACGGGCAGGCTCGTCCAGCCGTCGTGCGGGCCCTGGATGATGGCCCACACCAGCGCCAGCAGTCCACCCGTCGACAGCGCGGCACCCGCGAGGTCGAAACCGGCGTCGCGGTGACCGCGGGACTCGGGCACCACGAGCAGCGCCGCGCAGACGATCAGCGCGGCCAGCGGCAGGTTGATCCAGAAGGCGGCGCGCCAGGAGGAGTGCTCGACCAGCCAGCCGCCGACGACGGGCCCGCTCAGCCCGCCCAGGCCACCCACCGCGGCCCATGCGGCGACGGCCCTGGCGCGCAGCGCCGCCTCGGGGAACAGGTGGTGGAGCACTCCGAGGGTGGCGGGCATCAGCAGGGACGCGCCCGCTCCCATCCCGCATCGCGCCAGAACGACCTCCCACGGCTGCCCGGCCAGCGCTCCGCCGACCGAGGCCGCCGCGCAGAGGGTGACGCCCAGGACGAAGCAGCGTCTGCGGCCCCACCGGTCGGTGAGCGCCCCCACGGCCAGCACGGTGCCGCCCAGCACCAGCGCGTAGGCGTCCACGATCCACTGCACCTGCGAGGTCGTGGCGCCCAGGCCGTCGCGCAGTTGCGGCACAGCGACGTTGAGAACGGTCAGGTCCATCCCGAGCAGAAAGATGCCCAGACACATCACGCCCGCTGCCCAGCCCCGCCCCGCGCGGGTGGCCGGCGTCCGTGCCGTGTCCGCAGCGCTCATACGGCCGGCACCGCGCTGTCGCTGGCCACGGTGAGGTCGGCGACCACCGCGAGGTCGGCGATCACCTGCTTCACCAACGCTTCGGTCTGCTCGTTCGGGTACATGTGCGCGCCGTCGAAGAGCCGTGGCTCGGCCGGTGCGGCGAACAGGCTGTTCCAGGTGGAGAGTTGTGCCGCGCTGGTGGTCGGATCCTGCGTGCCGCCGTACAGCGCCAGGGGAACCTCCAGTGGCGGCTCGGCACGATGGCGGTGGTGCAACAGCAGCAGGCAGTCGGCCAGCAGCGGCGTGCCCACCGCGGCCATCAACGGCGCGTCATCGAGCATCCACTGCGGCACCGGGCCGCCGATCAGCATGGCCAGCCCGTCCGTCCCCGCCGTCAGCAGGGGTACGAGGCCCTTGGCATAGGCGTCGTCCTGCGGTCCGCTCAGCCCCGACAGACCCGCCCAGATCGGCAGGCGTCCGCCGTCCTGCCGGAGTCGGCGCAGCGTCTCGAACGCCATCAGCGCGCCCACGCTGTGCCCGAACACCGCGAACGGCCGCACGTCGGCCGGGTCATCGACGATTCCGGCCAGACGCGCGGCGAGGTCGACCGGATCGGTCAGTGACGGCTCCTCCGCCCGGGGACCACGACCCGGCAGCCGCACCGAGCACACCTCCACCCACGCCGGCACGTGCTCCAGCCAGGGGTGGAAGAAATCGGCCCCGGCGCCGGCGGGCGGCAGGCAGTACAGCCGCACCGCCGCCCGGGGACGCTCGCCCAGAACAATCCGCTCAGGTCCGTCCAACTCCCGGCTCAGCACCCAGCACGCTCCCAGCTCGGTTCGGCATCCCACGAAGGCCCAGCCAGGCGGACACCGAAGGTCCAGGGGCCGGACGCCCGGCAGGGCACACAGTCCTCACCGTGCCGGGCACGGACGACCGAAGGGAACGAGCAGCGCCGAGGCTCGCGCCCCTTTCACTGAAACGCCGCACGGGCGGGCGATGCGCCGGATCCGCCTGCTAACGAGACGTGTGAGCAGGGGCCGTCGTCCGCTGCCCGTCGAGCCTCTCCATGACGCGGTCGCGGAGAAGCTCGTACTCCTCTCGGAGCCGGCGCCACTCGGTTATGGGCGGGCGGGGAACGACGACGCCTTCGGTGACGACCTCCTCCGGCCGGAACTGCTCCCGGGTGAGGTCGATCTCGATCCCCATGCCCAGGCGGTTCCACCAGTGGTAGTCCACTCGTTCCCCGTTGACGTGGACCTCTCCGCGGAGCAGTTCCCCTCCCAGCAGGTCGTTGAGCACCATGGCCGTCACACCGCACTGGTCCCGGGCCGGGTTGTCCGGGCTCCAGCGCGATCTGAACTCAGGCGTGCACGTCTCGGCACTCCAACTGTTGCGGACGGCTTGCTCGATGTCGGTGAGAAGCAGCACTGTCATGTCGCTGATGCTCTCAGTCGGCACTGACAACGGCCCCGAACCGGCGTCACCCAGCGGACGGACCGGGTCACGGGCCCACGTGCAGGTGCGCGGCCCACAGGGACGGGGAGAGGCGGGTCCGCTCCCGCAGGGTGCGTACCGCCGTGTGCAGGGCGTGCGCGGAGTGTTCGAAGGCGAGCGTGCCGTGATCGGTGCTCAGGCCCGCGTAGAAGGCGTCGGCGATCTCTACGGACGTGTCGTCGGCGGTATCCCACAGCGTGCCGACGACATGCGGGAAACCCGCGAGCTGGAAGGCGGAGCCGAGATGGATCGCCTCGTCCACCAGTTGCTCGGCGTCGACGGCGGCCGTCCGGCACGCCGACAGGAACGCGAGTCGGACCTCGTCCAGACTCAGCGGCGTGAGGCTCGCGACGGTGAGCGGCGCGCCGGCGTGGTCGGCCAGCAGCAGCCGGCTCCTGGAGGGGTCCGCCGGATCCGTCTCCCCGTGGCAGGCGAAATGGGCGAGGTGGCAGCCGGGCAGGTGGGCCAGGACCTGGTCGCGGGTGGGCGTGAGGGCACCGGAGCCGCCGGGTTCCAGCAGAACGTGCCGGGGCAGGCGGTCGAGGAGCATCTCCCGTTCCATCTCCACGTGGGCGAGGTCCCGGTCGGGGAGTCCCGGAGTGGTCGGCATCGCGACGATCAGGGCACGGTGACCCTGCGGCGGGGTGGTCGTCGGCGCGCCGTCGCGCCGCTGGGCGTGGCGCAACGCCCGTACCGTGGGCGCGTACGAGGAGACGACCCGGTCGATGACGGCTCGCCGCAGCGGGTCCGGCTCCGTGCGGGTGCCGTGGTAGCCGGCGGCGTGCAGCGGGAGCAGGTTCAGCAGGCCGCCCGGCACCCACCACACCCGGGGCCAGTCCGCTCCGGCCGGGGGCTCCCGGTCGTGTCCCAGCCGCAGCAGCACGGGTTCCGCGACCACGTCCCACAGCCATTCGAGCAGCCCGCTCAGCTTCTTCTGCGCCTCCCGGCGCCGGTCGCCGTCGGGATCGGTGGTGGCCTCCCGCAGCGCCTGCTGGAAAGTGTCCACGGCCCAGTGGAGGTCGTCGTTGCGCAGCCGGGGCAGTGCCATGGCGCTCACCCCGTCCGTGGTGAGCAGCAGCGCGCTGCTGCCGTAGCCGCTGACGTTGACCACGACGACCGGCCCGTGCTCCGCTCCGCACAGCAGTTCCGGGGCGGAGGGCGGCAGCCCGAAGGACTCGAATCCGTCGCCGAGGGAGCGGATCTCGTCGAGTACGGCCGCGAAGTCACGCGCCGTCATGTCGCGCGGCCGGTGCGCGGGACCGTCCGCGACGCCCGTGCCCCCGGCGAGCGGGGGGAGCGCGGAATCCTGCGACGGTACGTCGAGTGCCTCGCGCAACGCGACGAAACGGGCGGCCAGTTCGGGGTGCTTCACACGGAGTTCGGTGAGGTCGCTGCGCGTGTCGAGGGCCTGGCTGAGCAGCACCCCGCGGCCCGTCTCCAGCAGCTGGAGCGCGCGCAGCGCCCGGTTTTGGTCGTCCCCGCGGGCGAGGGTGCACGCGACGGCGTCCGCGGCCAGCCCGGCGAACTCGCCGAGCGTGTACTGCTGGTCGTGGCGCTCCAGGTGGCGCGGGGCCACCGAGGGCAGCAGCTCGACGGCGGCCCGGAGCAGGTCTGCGGCTCGTACGTCCGCGGCCTCGGCCAGGAGCCGGGAGCCGTGCCGGGCCGCCGTCACACGAGTGGAAGGCGGCGCCGTCTCCTCGGCGGCGGCCCGCCCGTACGAGGCGATCGCCTCCTGCCGGTCCTGTGGGTCTCCGGTCTGCCGGAACCTGGTCCGGCACGCGTGGCCCAGGACGACGAGCCGGTGCCCCAATTCCGAGTCCCCGGGCGAGGTGGCCGTCACCGAGGCGCGGGCCACCGCCACGGCCTCCTGAAGGTCCGCCGGTGCGGCGTCCTTCGTGCGGGCCCGGTTGCCGAGTGCCCCCGCCAGGTGAGCCAGACAGGTGGTCCGCTGGGTGTGGCCGGGCGGAACGGCGTCGACCGCCGCGCGGAAGGCGGAGATCACCGGGCCCCAGTCCCGGGCCGGTTCGCCGCTCAGGACCCCGCACATGAGCCGGACGTGGAGGGCGACGCCGAGCTGGAGCAGCACCCGCCAGCGGTGGGCATGACCGGCCGGGATCAGCCGGACCGCGGTCCGCTGGACGGCGACCGCGGCGTCGGCGTCGTCCAGGTCCTTCGTCCGGTGCACCCGGACGGTCAGCGCGTACCCCAGGGCCGTCTGCACCGACCAGCGTTCGGGGTGGTCCGCGGGGATCGCGTCGAGGGCTTCGCGCAGCGCCGTGACGGCCGTGTCAAGATCCGACATGGCCTGAAAACGGACGAACCGGCCCAGGAGCGTGTCGGCGAGGTTGTTCAGGCGGTACATCCGTCGGGGGTCGTCCGGGGCGCTGGCCTGGACCGCCTGCCGGCCGACCGCGATCGCGTCGTCCAGATCCGCCGGATTCGCGCCCCGCTGGAACCGGTATCTCAGCGCCATGCCCAGGTTGGACAGCGCCATGGGGCGACGCGGATCGCCCGGGGGAACGCAGTCCACCGCCCTGCGCATGACCACGATCGCCTCGTCCAGATCCGCCAGGTCGCCGCCGTACTGCTCGTACCGGCTGCGCAGGGCACCCGCCAGACCGTTCAGCCGGAGCACCAGATCGGGGTCGTCCGGACCGGTCGCATCGACGGCCGCGCGGTAGGCCTCGATCGCGGCGGCCAGGTCCTCGTGCGTCGACCGGCGTTCGAACCGGGTGTCCAGGGCGATCCCCAGGTTGGCGAGCCGCTGCGGCAGGCCGGGATGACCGGCGGGCGTCGCCTTGAGCAGGTACCGACACTGCTCGACGACCGTGTCGAGGAGGACCGGGTCGGAGGAGACGAGCGTCTGCTTCAGCCGGGGAACGACGAGGTCCTCGGCGGCGTTGGCGATGTACCGCAGCAGGTCGCGCGGCAGGTCGTCGATGCCCGCGAGAAGGCACGGGGCGAACTGGTCCACCACGGCCTCGAGCGCGGCAGGGGTGCGGTCGTCGTCCCATGGCTGCGCCATCTCCTGGAGGAAGGCCAGCCAGCCGAGCCGGTACGCGGCCTCGACGTCCCCGGGGTTCTCGGCGAGCAGCGCTCGCAGTGCCCCCGCCTCGGCGTGCGCCTGCGCCGACCGCACGACGACGGCGTCCCCGCTCGACCTCACCTGCCGTAATCGCACCCGCACGGCGGCCAGGAGCCGGTCACGGGCGGGCGGCTGCGATTCACTGTTCATCGCGCGCCGACAGTAGCTCAAAACACGGAAGAGCGGCCCGAGTTGACAGACCGTCCCCGATCTCGTCACTGTGCGGTTTCCGCCGACCATCACGCATCGCGCCGCACGAGCAGGTCGCACCGCCACCGGAGAGACGTATGACCGACCGACCCCCCTGGCAGGCCAGGCGCACGGCCGAGGCCCTGGCCCACTTCTTCACCCATCTGGACGACATCCGCGACGAACTGCGCCGAGGGGCGAGCGGGGACGACGGCCCCGTGGACCGGCTGCTGGCGGCCGTACGGGACGACGGCGACGTCGACGACGCGGTGCGCCTGCTGCACGAGCACATCCAGGCCGACGGCGACCCGCGCGGCCTGTACGGACGAACGCGCGGTACGGGGGCCCGGCTCGCGGGTTTCAGCGCCGCCGACCGCCCGATGAAGGTCTATCTCTGTCCCCATCGCCGATGCACCCGCTACCACTGGCCCGAGACGGCGTCGGACGGACCGCCCACCTGCGACCTCGACGGCACCCCCCTGCTGCTGAAGAGCGTGTGACACGGTGAACGGACTGCTGGCCGAACTCGGCAAACGGCTCGCCGAACGCTGGTTGTCCCTCCTGGTGCTGCCCGGCGCCCTGTTCCTGGCCGTACTGCTCGCCGGAGCGAGCCTCGGGCACGGCCACTGGTACGTCATCGCCGCACTGCCCGGCCGGCTCGACCGCCGAACCGGCACCCTGACCGGTTCCACCGCGAACCTGCTCGTCCTGCTCCTGGCGTTCCTGCTCGCCGCCGCGGCCTGCGGAGTGGTCGCCCAGGCGCTGGGCTCCCTCCTGGAACGCCTCTGGCTGGCCGCCGACTGGCCGGGCTGGCCCGTCCCCACGCACCGGCTCGTGCGACGACGGATCGCGCGCCGCCGGGGCCGCTACGACCGCTGGCGCGACCGGGTCGGACGGGCCAGGGCAGCACAGCACCTGGACGGTGCCGATCCCGACGCGGCCGCACTGGAGGTGGCCGTCGCCCGCCACCGGCTGCACCGGGTCGCCGACGACCGGCCCGACCGGCCCACCTGGACCGGTGACCGGCTGCGCGGCGTGGAGTCCCGGCTGCGCGAGAACCTCGGCGTCGACGTCACCGTCGTCTGGCCGCACCTGTGGCTGCACGTCCCCGACCCCACCCGGGCCGAGGTCACCGCCGCCCGGGAAGCGATGGCCCGGGCCGCCACCCTGACCGGCTGGGGCCTGCTGTACGTCTGCGTCGCCGCCGTGTGGTGGCCGGGCACCCTCATCCCCCTCGTGGTGACAGCCACGGGCTGGGTGCGCTTCCGCGCCGCGACCGACGCGTACGCCACGCTGGTCGAGGCCGCCACCCGGCTGCACTGCCGTGACCTCGCCCTGCAACTGGGCATGGGGCGCGGCGGCCCGCTCACCAGGGAGACGGGCACCGCACTGACGGCCTATCTCGCCGAGGGCACACCCCCGACACCGGACCTGCGTCTGCCGCTTCCGCAGTGACGGCGGCGGCGTCCGACTCCGTGTCAGGTCAGGTTCTTCTGCAGTGCCGTGACGTACTGCTTGATGGTGTGGTCGCGGATGCCGTCGCCGGCGGGCGCGAGCGCGTCCGCGGTCAGTCCCTTGGCCCGGTCGGCCAGGGCGCCCAGCAGGGGCATGGAACTGCGGATCCTGCCGGAGGAGTCGATGTAGCGCAGGGTCTCGACGTGGGTGTAGGCGGGCTCGGGCGGTAGTTGGGGGACGATGTCGTTGTTGTTGACGAAGCGGTGCAGCCGGTCCTTGAAGCCCTTGTTGCAGGCGGCGGCGAGCAGCCGGTCACAGGTGCGGGGCTGGCCGTAGGTGTAGATGCCGTCCGCCTGCAGCCGGGGCTCCTCCAGATACAGCCGACAGCCGGCGAGCATGGCGAGCGCCCCGCCGAGGCTGTGACCGGTGAACCACACCGTCTGCCCGTTGCTGCGCAGCTCCGCGAGCGCGTCGCGCACGGAGGGGAAGACGGAGTCCAGGGCCTCGCCGAAACCGTAGTGGATGTAGCCGGTGTTGCCGGGGCCGGGCCAGGGCGGGGTGGTGGCGTCGGAGAGCCAGTCGCGGATCTGTGCCGGTTCCGTGCCGCGGAACCCGGTGATGATCATGTGGTCGCTGGCGATGGTGTACGCCTGGGTGTCTTCCAGGGGGAACGGCGGGGTGAACCGGGTGTGGTGGTGGCGTACTTCGTCGAAGCCCCACTGGCGGGCGGTCTGCTCGACGGCGGCTTCGTCCTGGTAGGCGAGGGCGGCTGCCTGAGCCATCCAGTAGGCGAGTCGGACGCTGTATCCGCGGGCGTGGTGGTCGATGGTCGACGGTGCGGACATGGGATGACTGGGCCCCTTCTCGGTCGACGGCTTCGGTCACCCCGTGGTACCGCTCTCGCATCCATCTGCTTCTGTGACGCGTGCCTGTTTCATTCTTCCGCGCCCGTCGTGTCGCTGGAATGGTCCGGCCCGCGCGGCGTGTTCGCATGGTGACCGCCCGACCCGAAGCCCACCGGAAAGGAACCCGCGCAGTGACAAACGACCAGCGCACCATCACCAACCCGGCCACGCTGCACGACCCCACCCCCTTCGGCTACAGCCACGCCGTCTCCGCCCCCGGCGAACTCGTCTTCATCGCGGGCCAGTACGCCTCCCACCCGGAGACGGGAGCGCCCGTGCCCGGGGACTTCGCCGCACAGGTCGAGCTGTCTCTGACCAACCTGCGACGCGCCCTCGAAGGCGTCGGGCTCGGCTTCGAGCACGTGGTCCGGCTCGGCTCGTACGTCGTCGACCACGACCTCGCCAAGCTGGAGGTCCTCGGCAAGGCGCTGCACGCGGCGTTCGGGGAGCGGCTGCCCGCGCAGACGCTGAGTGGCGTGGCCGCGCTGGCACTGCCCGGGATGCTCTTCGAAATCGACGCGGTGGCGGTGCGCCCCGAAGACCACACCGCGGAGTAGGCCTCGCCCGGCACTTGACCCCTGCCGCCCGGGGAGCTTCGCCCGATCGACCATCCGCAGAGCGACGGCCCCGCAACGCCGACACGATCCAATCGTCAGGCCTCGGGGCCCGTCCGACAATTCCCGGCTGCCGGGCGACGCCTGGCACGCACTCCCCCCACTCTCGGCTTCGCTCGAGCGGGAGGACCCCCATGCCGCGTTGCCGGAGCGCCCACGTGATCCTCCCGCACGCTCGGACCGAGCTTCGCCCGGCTCGCCCGGGGGCACCCCCATCGCGGGCGGCTCCGGCGCCTTGCGATCGCACGCGCCCCCACGCTCGAACGACCTCGCGTGGGGGACCCCCTTGACGCCGCCCGGCCCGCCCTTCGGGCGGACGACGGGAATTGTCAGACAGGCCCTACGGGCCGCCGTTGCTCCCTCGCGACCCGAGCCCCTCCGGGGCACCCCTACGCTCCAGCAGCGCCTGGTACACCGACCACACCACGGCGACCAGCGGTACGGCCACCACCGCGCCGATCACCCCCGCCGCGACCGCGCCCCCGACGACCGACAGTGCGACCACCACCGGGTGCAGCCGGACCGCCCAGCTCATCACGAGCGGGTGCAGGAGGTGCCCCTCGATCTGTCCGATGACCACGATCAGGGCCACGACCACCAGGGCGATCAACGGCCCCTTCGACGCCAGCGCGACGACCGCCGCGACCGCGAGGGCGATCGGCGAGCCGATCAACGGGATGAAGGCGGCGAAGAACTCCAGCAGCGCCAACGGCACGGCGAGCGGCACGCCCAGGGCGAACAGGGCGATGCCCACGAGGACCGCGTTGGTCACGGCCACGAGCAGGATGCCGTGCGTGTAACCGGTGAAGGTCCGCCAGGCGGCCCCGCCCGCGACCGTGAAGCGGTCCCGGGCCGCGGCGGGGAGCTGGTCGCACACCCACCGCCACTGCCGGTCGCCGGAGTGCGTGAAGAACACGGCGCAGAACAGCGCCAGGGCGAGGACGGTCAGCACTTCGAGCAGTCGACTCGCTCCGCTGAGCGCCGTACTGATGATGGTGGAGCGGTGGCTCGACAGGGCCTCGCCGATCCGGGACTGCAGGTCGTCGAACACACCTGGGGCAAGCCGGAACGGTGGTTCCTCCAGCCGACGCTCGATCCGGTCGATCCCCGCTACGAACTCCCGTTCCAGCCCGGTCCGCTGATCTGCCACGGTTTCGCCGATCAGGGTCAGCACCCCGAGGATGAGGACGATGCCGCCGACGAGTGCGGCCGCGACAGCGAGCGGCCGTGGCATGACACGGGCGAAGAGTTCCGCCACGGGCCGGAGCAGGGCGGTGACGACGAGGCCGAGGAAGACGGCCACGGCGATGCGATGAAACTGCCCCAACACGGAGAACGAGGCCTGGACGACAACGCCGACGGCAAGGATCCGCCATGCGTACGCCGCCGCGGTCCGCAGCACGCGCGGCACACGGGGTTCCGCGCCGCTCAGGCGTCCGAGCGGTGATGCGGGCGGATCCGGCGGCGTGGACATCTCATGCTCGTACCACTCACCGACCACAGGGCCACACGGGCGGCCCCGGATTCCCTCGAAGGCATGTGCGGACGGTTGGGCAGGCTGGTTCAGCGCGTACTCGGCGCCGGTCACGTCGTCCTACGGATGTCGTCCGCGGCCGGTACTCAGGGGCGACGAACGACGCCGGGCCCGGCCGGTTCACGTCGCGCGGGTTCGCGCCCACGTGGCTGCCGAGGCTCCGGTCGTGAGGGTGCGGGCGGGATGGAGTGCTCGGCCGGTTCGCCCGGCGTGACGGTGAACGGTTCGCCGTGGTGGCGGAGGTCCAGAGGCTCGCCCTCCACAAGGACGTAGCGTGCCGTGTCGGCGCGGATCTCGACCCGCAGCCTGCGGCCCCGGATCAGCACGGTGAAAGCGAGCCCGGCCAGCTGCTCGGGGAGGCGGGGCGCGAACCCCACCAGCGACTCGCCGTCGCCGCCGTACTGGCGCATGCCGCCCAGTCCCAGCACCAGCGCGATCCACGTGCCCGCGAGGGAGGCGATGTGCAGCCCGTCGCGGGTGTTGTGCTCCAGGTCCTGCAGGTCCATCAGAGCGGCCTCGCCCAGGTAGTCCCAGGCGAGCCGGAGATGTCCGGTCTCGGCGGCGAGGACGGACTGGCAGCAGGCGGAAAGGGAGGAGTCCCGGACGGTGAGGGCCTCGTAGTAGGCGAAGTTCCGGGCCTTCTCCTCGTCGGTGAAGGCGTCGGGGCAGGTCAGCATGGCCAGGACGAGGTCGGCCTGCTTGACCACCTGCTTGCGGTACAGGTCGAAGTACGGGAAGTGCAGCAGCAGCGGGTACTGCTCCGGTGCCGTCGCCTCGAAGTCCCACTGCTCAAGGGTGGTGAAGCCCGCCGCCTGCTCGTGCACGCCGAGCCGGTCGTTGTACGGCACGGCCATGCGGGCCGCGGTGTCCTGCCAGGCGGACGCCTCATCGGCCGAAACTCCCAGCTCTGCCGCCTCATCGGGGTATCGCAGCACGCAGGCCGCGGCCGCCCTCAGGTTCCGCCGGGCCATCACGTTGGTGTAGAGGTTGTCGCGGGCGATGGCGCTGTACTCGTCCGGTCCGGTGATCCCGTCGATGTGGAAGACGCCCTCGGCGTCCCGGCAGCCCAGCGAGTGCCACAGCCGGGCGGTGTGCACCAGGAGCTCCAGACCCGGACCTCGCTCGAACAGTTCGTCGCCCGTGGCGGACACATACCGCACCACCGCGTCGGCGATGTCCGCGTTGACATGGAAGGCGGCCGTGCCGGCGGGCCAGTAGGCGGAGCACTCCGCGCCGCTGATGGTCCGCCAGGGGAAGGCCGCCCCGGACAGACCGAGCTGGCGGGCCCGCTCCAGCGCCGCCGGCAGGCTCTCCTGCCGCCAGCGCAGGGCCGAGGCGACGCTGTGCGGGGCCGTGAAGGTGAGGACGGGCAGGACGAACGACTCCGAGTCCCAGAACGCGTGTCCGTCATAGCCGGTGCCCGTCAGGCCCTTGGCCGGTACGGCGCGCCGCTCGGCCCGAGCTGCCGCCTGCAGCACATGGAACAGGGCGAAGCGGACGGCCTGCTGGATCTCCTCGTCACCGTCCACCTCGACGTCCGCCCGGGACCAGAAGTCGTCGAGGTAGGCCCGCTGTTCGGCGAGCAGGCCCTCCCACCCGGAACTGCGGGCGGCGGCGACCGCGCCCTCCACCTGGTCCCGGACGGCCGGCAGCGACCGCTGCGCCGACCAGCCGTACGCCACGAACTTGACCAGCCTCAGCCGTCGGCCGGGTGCCAGGGCGGCGGTGACGGTGAGGCGGCTGACGTCGGGTTCGCTCTCGGCCGACCAGGACGTGCCGTCGGGCCCCTCGACGAGATGGTCGGCGGCGGCACCCACCCGCTGGACGCTGCGGCCGGTGCAGTGCAGCAGGCGCAGCCGGGTGCCCTGCGCGAAGTCCTCCTCCGCGCGCAGCGGTGCGTCGATCACGGCGGAGACCCGGGGATCGCCCGAAGTACGCGGAAGCTGCTCGTTGGCGACCAGCTCCGACTGGACGGCCACGGTGACCGGGGTGTCGAGCGGCTCCACCACGTACTCCACGGCGGCGATCGCCCGCTGGGTGAAGGACACCAGGCGGCGCGATACCACCCGGACCCCGGTCCCGGCCGGGCTGATCCACTCAACGGTCCTGCTCAGCACACCGGTGCGGAAGTCCAGCACCCGCTCATGGGCGACGAGTTCGCCGTAGCGCAGGTCGAACGGCTCGTCGTCGACCAGCAGCCGGATGATCTTGCCGTCGGTGATGTTGACGGCGGTCTGGCCGGACTCCGGGTAGCCGTAGCCCGCCTCGGCGTACGGCAGCGGATGGACCTCGTGGACCCCGTTGAGGTAGGCGCCGGGCAGCCCGTGCGGTTCGCCCTCGTCGAGGTTGCCGCGCCAGCCGATGTGCCCGTTGGCCAGGGCGAACACGGACTCGCTCTGGGCGAGGACGTCGAGGCTCAGCTCGGTCTCGCGCAGGCACCAGGACTCACAGGCGAAGGACGGGTGGGTGATCACCGTGCTTCCTCCAGCAGCTGGGCGAGGTCGGTCACGACGAGGTCCGCCCCGTGCCGGCGCAGCTCGGCCGCCTGGCCGACCCGGTCGACGCCCACGACGACACCGAAGTTTCCGGCACGCCCTGCCTCCACACCGGCCAGGGCGTCCTCGAACACCGCCGCCGCACCGGGATCGACGCCGAGGAGACGGGCCCCGGCGAGATAGGTGTCGGGCGCGGGCTTGCCGTGCAGGCCCTGCTCGCGCGTGGTGATGCCGTCCACGCGTCCTTCGAACAGGCCCTCGATACCGGCCGCGACCAGCACGTCACGACAGTTGGCGCTGGAGGAGACGACGGCGCGCCGCAGACCGGCGTCCCGGGCCGCCCGCACGAAGGCCACCGAGCCCTCGTACGGCTCCACGCCCTGCTCACGGATCATGCGGAGCACCAGCTGGTTCTTGCGGTTGCCCACGCCCTGCACGGTCTCCTGGTCCGGCCCGTCGTCGGGTGAGCCGTCGGGCAGTTCGATGCCGCGCGAGGCGAGAAAGGTGCGTACCCCGTCCTCGCGGGGGCGTCCGTCGACATAGTCGTCGTAGTCCTTGACGGCGTCGAAGGGCACGAAGGTGTCGCCCTCCCGTTCGGCGCGCTGCCGCAGGTAGGCGTCGAACGTCTCCTTCCAGGCGGCGGCGTGGACCTTCGCGGTCTGCGTCAGGACGCCGTCGAGGTCGAACAGACAGGCACGGATGTGATCGGGAAGGCCCAGCATGACTCACCGTCCGTCCGGCAGATACCAGTGGTGGGGCCGTACGAGCCGCTGGATGCTCTCCGGCCCCCAGGAACCCTTGGGATACGGCTCGACCGGCGGCGGGTCCTTCAGCAGGGGCTCGGAGATTTCCCACAGGCGATTGATGCCGTCGGCGCTGGTGAACAGGGACTGATCGCCCAGCATGGCCTCCAGGATGAGGTGCTCGTAGGCCTCCAGGGCATGGTCCTGGGTGAAGGAGCCCGCATAGTCGAAGGTCAGCTCGGCCGTGCTGAGCCGCAGGTCGGGGCCGGGTTCCTTGGCCAGGAAGCGCACGGTGATCCGGCCGGGGTCGTCGAAGTCGATGGCGAGCGTGTCGCAGCGGGCCGTCGCGCTGTCGTGGGCGGCCGCCGGGAACATGCGCAGGGGCGGCCGCCGGAACGTGAGGGTGACCATGTGACGTCCCTCGGCCAGCGCCTTGCCGGAGCGGAGGTGGAAGGGCACCCCGGCCCAGCGCCAGTTGTCGATCTCGACCCGGAGCGCGGCGAAGGTCTCGGTGTCGGACGTGGGGGCGACACCGGGCTCGTCGCGGTACCCCTCGTACTGGCCGCGCACCACATGCGCCGGGTCCACGGGCCGCAGACTGCGGAAGACCTTGCTCTTCTCCTCCCGCAGGGATCGCGCGTCGAGCGTCGGCGGAGGCTCCATCGCCACGAAGCCGAGCAGCTGGAAGAGATGGGTGACGATCATGTCCCGGAAGGTGCCGGTGCCCTCGAAGAACCGGGCGCGGCCCTGGATGTCGATGCTCTCCGGTACGTCGATCTGGACATGGCTGATGTGCTCGCGGTTCCACACCGGCTCGAACATCCCGTTGGCGAAGCGCAGCGCCAGGATGTTGTCGACGGACTCCTTGCCGAGGAAGTGGTCGATGCGGAAGACGCGGGACTCGTCGAAGACGGCATGGAGGGTGTCGTTGAGGGCGCGGGCCGAGGCGAGGTCTGTGCCGAAGGGTTTCTCCACGATCACTCGGCCGTCCTCGGCCAGCCCTGTCGCGCCGAGCATCTCGACGACCGAGCCGAAGGCCACCGGCGGTACAGCCAGATGGAACAGCCGCCGAGGACTGCCGCCGACGGCGCGCTCGGCCTCGCGCACGGCGGCCAGGAGCGGGCCCGGGTCCCCGGGGTCGGCGGCCCCGAACGACAGCGCCTGTTCGAACGCCTGCCACGGGGGTCCCTCGGGCGCCGCCCGGCCGAACCGGGCGACGGCCTGCCGGGCATGCTCGCGGAACTCCTCGTCGCCGAGGGCGTCGGCGGCGGGTGCCGAGCCGATGATGCGGTACCGCCTGGGCAGCAGTCCGGCCTTGGCCAGATGGAACAGACCGGGCAGCAGCTTGCGCCGCGCCAGGTCGCCGGTCGCTCCGCAGATGACGATGACGTGATCGTCGGGGAGCCGGCCTTTCGGGGCGCCGGAGAGGGTGACGTCGTGCCGGTCGTCAGTGGCCATGGTCTGCTTCCCCGTCCTCGGGTGACCCAGGGTCCTAAGGGCACCGTAGTGGCGACGGCGAGCGTCGGCTGAGCGGGCGTGCTCCAGGTGGGGGCCGGTGGCATGAGCCGACCGTGGCAGGTCCGTGCGTGGCATGCCGCGGGTTTCGCTGATCCACTTGATGACACGCCTGGTCATGCGCCGCCGAGCGGCTTGGGGAGCGCGCTCGACGCCGGAGAGGGGGCCGACGTCGGAATGCGCGGATGGGCCGGGGGCTGTACGGGTAGCGCGGCGCCTCGCCGGTCCACGCGTCAGTCGGGTCCCACGCCGGCAGCCAGTTCGGCCACCAGCCGTGTCGCTGTCGGGACATCGATGCCGTGCCGACCGGCGGATCGCAGCAGCGCCCCGCCGATGGCGTCGAGCTCCAGAGGGCGGCCCGCCTCGGCGTCGCGCTGCATGGACGACTTGGCGTCAGCCGGGAACGCGTCGTAGAGCGCCAGGGCCTTGGCGGGGTCCGCGGGTGCGCCGCAGGCCTGGCTGACAGCGGCGGCCTCCTCGACCAGCGCGGTCAGTTCCGCGCGGCGTTCGGTCCGAACGCGGCCGATGGTGATCCCGTACCGGGTGGTGAGCAGAGCGAACGGCGCGAGGAAGGCCAGCTTGGCCCAGAGCACCGTGGTCTCGTCCTCGGCCACTCGGGTGCGCACTCCGGCGGCCCGGAGCAAGGCGGCCGGCGCGGCGAGCCGGTCCGCCGGCCCGGCCAGATCGATCTCGGTGAACGGGCTGCCGTGTTCGACGGTGCCCGGCGCGACGCGGGTCGACTCGACCCGGATGACGCCCGGCGCGACCCGCTGCGGGCCGAAGTACCGGCGCAACGCGTCCGGATGCTCGATGCCGTTGAGCAGCGGCACGACCAGACCGTCCTCGACCATCCTCGGCGGGATCCGCTCCAGCGCCGCGTTCAGGCTGGTGTGCTTGACCGTGACCAGGCACAGATCGACCGGTTCACGCAGCTCGGTGTCCGCCTCCACGGACGCCGTGAAGTCCCCGAACTGCGCGCTGCGCACACGCAGGCCCTCCTCACGCAGGGCGCGTGCCGTCGTCTCGCCCGCCACGCAGATCACTTGATGTCCGGCTCGGGACAGCAGTGCGCCCAGCAGGCCGCCGATGCCCCCGGGACCGAGCACCGCCACCGTCCATCGCCGGCCGGCGGCGGTGTCCTCGGTACTGGGTGAGGTGGCCAGTACGGCCTGACAGGCAGC